>PMOY01000267.1 GCA_003165655.1 Solirubrobacterales bacterium | reverse complement strand
GCGGTGGCCGGGGCCGTCGGCGCCGTGCCGACCCCAGCCGCCGCGCACGTGGCTGTTCCCGCCACGCCGCCGGCGCTACCCAAAGATCGCCTGGGCAGCGGTGCGACGCCGCCTCCGGCGCCCGAACCGGACAGGTCCTCGGGCGCGAGCCCTGGGCGGAGCCCGTGGCTCTGGGTCATGTTGGTGGCGGTGCTGATCGGTGGCGGCGTGGCCGCGTATCTGTTGACGCGCCCCAAGCAGGTGCTCGTCCCGATCGTCGTCAACTACAAGCAGAACCTGGCGATCACCAAGGTCAACAACGCGGGGTTGACGCCGAGCGTGATCCCCGAGTCCAACGCGGCGCCGTCGGGGACGGTGGTCTCGCNNCGCGAAAGTCGACGAGGGCTCGACGGTACGACTCGTGGTCTCGACGGGACCCGGGAGCGCGCCTGTGCCCACCGTGGTCGACATGAGCAAGGCGGAGGCCGAACGGACGATCAAGAGGGACGGTCTGAAGGTGGAAAGCACCCCGACCGAGTACTCGCCGACGGTTCGCGCAGGCAGCGCGGTGAGCACGAATCCGGGCGCCGGCACCTCGCTCCCGCTCGGCACGTCCGTGACACTGTTCATTTCGCTCGGGCCGTCACCGGTGAAGGTTCCCAACGTCACGGGCGAGACGGAGTCGAGCGCCAAGTCCGGGCTGCAAGGGCTCAATGTGAACGTCACCACATCTCNNGTGATCAGCCAGAGCAGGACGGGATCGGTGCCCGCGGGCTCGACGGTCAACCTCGTGATCGCCCAGGCGCCACCGATGGTCACGGTTCCGACCGTGACCTCCCTCACTCCTTCCGCCGCCGCGAAAGCGCTGAGGGCCGCCGGGTTCAGCGTGACGCAGACGACCAAGACGGTGACCGATCAGAGCGAGAACCAGACGGTCGTCTCCCAGGATCCGAAGGGCGCTACCAAGGCGAAGAAGGGCGCGAGCGTCACGATCGTCGTCGGTGCGTACACGCCTCCAACCCACACGACCACCAGCCCGACGACGACCAACACGACGACCACGACCACGACCCCCGGCACGACCCCATGACGCGGCTGCGCGTGGCGGTCCTTGGCGGGGGCCGCTCGTCCGAGCACGAGGTATCGCTCGCCTCGGCCGAATCGGTTCGCGCCGGCCTGCAGCGCGCGGGCCATGCAGCAGTGATGATCGAAATTGGGCGCGACGGTGTCTGGCGTCGCGAGGGCCACCGGATCGCGGTTGAGCCAGGCGGTGGGTTCGAGGAGGCGGACATTGTGTTCCCGGTGCTGCACGGACCGTTCGGAGAGGACGGGACCGTCCAGGGCTTGCTCGAGTGCCTGGACGTGCCGTACGTGGGGGCGGGTGTGCTCGCATCGGCATTGTGCATGGACAAGATCGTGTTCAAGGACCTGATGGCGCATGCCGGCGTTCCGCAGGTCGACTACCGGGGCGTCGGCGAGGACGGCTATCGGGCCGACCCCGACGCGGTGCTGGCGGGCCTGCTCGCGCTCGGCCTGCCCGTGTTCGTCAAGCCGGCTCGGCTCGGCTCGTCGGTGGGCATCGTCCGTGTCGCAGACGCCGATCAGCTCCCGGCAGCGCTCGCCACCGCCTTCGAGCACGATCCGCTCGCGATCGTCGAGGCGGCCGCGCCCGGACTCGAGGTCGAGTGCTCGGTGCTCGGCAACTCGGAGCCGATCGCGTCGCACCCGGGCGAGATACTGCTCGCCTCCGGAGAATCGGGCTGGTACGACTACGAGGCCAAGTACTCGCCGGGCGGGATGGAGCTGATCGCGCCCGCTCGGGTCCCCGAGGCCGTGCGCGAGCGCGTGCGCAAGCTCGCCATCGACACCTTCATGCGTGTGGGTTGCTCGGGCCTGGCACGAGTCGATTTCTTCGTCGACGGCGACGCCGTGCTCGTGAACGAGCTCAACACGATGCCCGGGTTTACCGAGACGAGCGTCTTCGCGAGGCTGTTCGAGGCGAGTGGGATCCCCTATCCGGAGCTGCTTGATCGACTCGTGTCGCTCGCGCTGGAGCGCCACGCGGCCGCGACGCGCCACCGCCACTGAGCGGTGCCCTACCGGTAGAGCGCCAACTTGAGCCCAACGTAGTTCTGGCTCGGCGGGAGCTTGGTGATCCACACGAGCCAGTACCGATGGGGGATGCCGTCGGTGTTGAGCGCGATGTTCGCGTTGTCCGGGATGTCGTTGGCGCTGCCGACCTTCGTCCAGTCTCCTGGCCAAGCGGTTGGCGACGGCGTCGTGTCGCTCACGTAGAACTGAGCATTCCAGCCGGGTGTGCTGGTCAGGATCTTCAGCTCCCGCGCGGTCGTGCGCGGGTAGGCGTCCACGTAGATGCCGATGCCGGTCTCGAGGAGGACGTTGTCGTAGTAGTGGACGGTCTCCCACTCATCGTTGGGGTTGTTGTCGATCGCAAGGCCGGCCTCGGACGGGGTCTGCGGCGTCGTTCCGAGCGGATTGAACGCGTGGGCGCACGTCTGGCAGAGCGGAATCTGGATCGGCGCCGACCGCGGCGCGCTCTGCGCGAGCTTTCCCGTCCCGTGGTGTGCGCGGCTGCCCAACCACACGCCGGTGACGCCGAGGATCGCGAGTGCTGCGACGATCAGGATGACCACCAGCGCGGGGCGTATCACGCGGAGCGGAACGCGACGCCGGGTGCCGCTCGGCAGCGTCTTCAGCACGGCCGTCACCTCGCCGGTGGCGCTGCCGGCGCGCGCGGTCTCGATCGCCAGCACGTCCTCGAGGTCGGCGATCAGTTCGGCGTCGTCCGCGTAGCGGTCTTCGACGCGCTTTGCGGTCGCCCGGTCGAGCACGGCCGCGAGCGCGGCCGAGACCTCGGGGCGCTTGGACTGGATGTCCGGGAGCGCGTCCCGGACATGCTTCATCGCTACGGCTACCTGGTTGTCGCCCTTGAACGGAACCTCTCCGGTGAGCATCTCGTAGAGCACCACGCCAAGCGAGTAGAGGTCCGACTGGCCGGTGACCTGGCGCCCCAGCGCCTGCTCGGGCGCGACGTAATCGGTGGTGCCGAACACACGCCCGTCCGCCGTCAACCCTTCCTCCTCGAGCGTTCGCGCGATTCCGAAGTCGGTGACCTTCGCCGAGCCCTCCTCGTCGATCAGCACGTTCTGGGGCTTGACGTCGCGATGGACGATGTGGCGCGCGTGCGCGGCGCCGAGCGCGCGCCCGATCTCGATCGCGTAGGCGATCGCCTCGGAGATCGCCAGTCGCCCGTGGCGCCGGATCCGCTCCTTCAGCGTCTCTCCCTCGATGTACTCGAACACGATGTATGGGCGCCCCTCGTCCTCGCCGGCGTCGATTACCCCTACCACGTGCGGGTGGTTGAGCTGAGCGACGGCGCGAGCCTCGCGGCGGAAGCGTTCGAGCTGATCGGAGTCCGCGCTCACCTCGCGGTTCATCAGCTTGATCGCGACCTGGCGCTCCAGCGTCTCGTC
>PMOY01000101.1:11752-33056 GCA_003165655.1 Solirubrobacterales bacterium | reverse complement strand
ATGCACCTGCTGGCGAGCATCGTGCCCTCGGAGCGGTGGGGCATCGGCGAGGTAGCCCCGAAAGGCTGGACACTCTATTTCAAGGGTGGCTGGGGCTACGGCACGGGCCTCCTGGACCACCAGGTCGTGCTCCTCAAGCGCAGCTGCGCGCGCGTGGCGATCGCCGTGCTCACGATGTACGACGGCTCGCACCCCTATGGGAAAGCGACGCTGCGCGGAATCTTCTCACGGCTGCTACGGGGCTTCCCGACCCGATTCCCGCGGCACCGAAGGACAACGAGCACGAGCCGACCGGCGAGGCGAGGATCGATCGTTGTGTAGCTACCCGCCGGTCGCTGCGGGGTCGAGTGGGAGGCGCGGATGGATGTCGGTGCAACTCTGGATCAGGGTGCGGAGGCTTGAGGATGACATCGGTGCCGCGAAGTAGTAGCCCTGGCAGCAGTCGCAGCCGAGCTCAGTCAGCTCATGGTGCTGCCTGCGGGTCTCCACGCCCTTGCCGACGACGGTCATTCCGAGGCCGTGAGCGAGGTCCAGCACGGCCTCGATGATTGTGCGACTGGTCGCCTCGCGTCCGAGGTCGGCAATGAAGCTTTGGTCGATCTTGATCGTGTCGAGGGGGTACTGCCTGAGGTAGCTGAGCGATGAGTAGCCGCTCCCGAAATCGTCGAGGGCGATCATGACCCCGATCTCCTTGAGGTCGCTGAGCACGATCCGCGCGCGTTCGCTGTCGCGCGCGAAAACACTTCCGGTCACCTCCAGGGTCATGCAACCGGGGTCGGCTGAGGTGGTATCGAGTATCGCCGCGACGGTGTCCGTGAAGCCGGTGGACATGAACTGGTGGGCGGAAACATTCACCGACACCGACAGCTCTTCGGCTCGGGGACTCCGCCAGTGCCGACGCTCTGATAAGGCCTGCTCGAGCACCCACCTCCCGATCTCGGTGATCAGGCCCGCCTGTTCGGCGAGCGCGATCAGCACGGTCGGCGACACCGAACCTCGACTGGGATGCGACCAGCGTAATAGCGCCTCGACGGCCGTCAGTCGCCCATCGCGTCCGGCGACGATCGGCTGAAATGCGAGCGCCAGCTCGCCGCGCTCGACTGCCCCGGGCAACGCATCCTCCAAGCCGTCTTGGTCAGCGGTCCGCTCGAGCGCGCGCAAGTCGAACACACTCGGGCCGCCGGCACACTGGCGCTTGATCTGGTACATCGCGAGATTCGCCTCACGGATGAGCTGCTCGGGAGCGTCATCACCGCGACCGGTGAATGCGATGCCGATGCTGGCGCTGAAGTTGACCTCCACGCCCGGGACGGCGAACGGTAAGGCCATCGCGGCATCGATGCGGGCCGCGATCGCGTCGGCCTGCGAGGGATCCGCGAGGTCTTCACAGAGGATCAGGAACCCATCCTCGGACACGCGCGCCAGGGTGTCGCCCGGTCGCAGGATTCCGGCCAGCCGCTTGCCCACGGCGACCAGCAACTCGTCGCCGACCCGGTGTCTGACGGTGTCGGTGATCGCCCCGAATCGGTTCAGATCAACGAAGAGCACTGCCGATATCGTGCTCGAGCGGTGCTCCCGAAGAAACGCCTGCTCGAGGCGCTCCAACATCAGGATTCGGTTCGGCAGCCCGGTCACCGCGTCGCGCAGAGCAGCCGCACCGGGACGCTCAGAAGCAACCTGGAGATCATCGCGTGCCTGCGCGTTGAGGAGGTACGCTGCGGCAACGTCGGCGAGCGTCTGAGCTGTGCCCATCGACTCCGCCGAGAGCGGCCCGGGTGTGTCCCGGTATAGATCGAGCGCTCCCTGCTGTCGGTCATCGTGGTGCAGCGGGAACGTGAACACCGCCGCCAGCCCTGCATCCAACGCTCGGGGCGAGAAGTTGGGGAACCGATCCTCGCTTCTGAGGTTCGGCACCGCGATCGCCTCGCCGGTCTCGTAGGCCGCCAGACACGGTCCCTCGCCCAAGTCGGCTTGCAGCTGCTCATATCGCAAAGCGGAGGCGCTCGAAGCGGCGACGTAGGGCGGGTCAAGGCCCGTCGCGATCAGCGTCACTCCTGCGGCCGAGACGGGCATGATCTCGACAATCCGCTTGACCAAGTGATCAAGGATCCCCTGGATCGGAACGTCCGTGACGACGGTCCGAGCGAACTCGCTCAGAACATCCGACAGCTGCTCACGTGTCACGGCTCTCCAACCACACTCCGGTTTCGCACAACGCTACACAAAGCTCCGCAAAGCGTCCGATCTCCTACATTCAACGCGCAGCGCGAATATCCCTACCGTCGCGCCCAGCCATCGCTGTCGCGGTCGCGACGCCTGGTCACGACATCACCGAGGTGTGGTGGCTCACTTGCGTACCGCGCACAGAGGCGTAGTACGCAAGCTGCCACCGAGCGAAACGCTCGCCAACGAGAGCTCCCGCCCGCGCGCAGGCGGCGACCCGAGACACGCCCACGACG
Source organism: Solirubrobacterales bacterium (assembly GCA_003165655.1). Classification (GTDB taxonomy): domain Bacteria; phylum Actinomycetota; class Thermoleophilia; order Solirubrobacterales; family Solirubrobacteraceae; genus Palsa-465. The sequence goes on along the minus strand of PMOY01000101.1, from coordinate 30,597 downwards.
GCTACTCGTCGACCGTGTCGATCACCTCATACACGCCGGACACGGGCTGGCTCTCGACGAAGGCCGAGAGGTGATCGACCCGCTGCATCTCCTGCGCATCGGACTCAGCGCGCCAGCGGTGGTACTCGTCCTCGGTCATGTCGAACAACCCGAACGAGATGACCTCGTCCTCGTCGCGGATGTTGCGCGCGTGGTACGCGTGCTGGAACCCGGGCGGCATCGCGTCGCCGGGGTCCCACGCACGTCGGAACTGCTCCCACGCGCCCGGCTTGAGGCGGCGGGCAGAAAACATGACAATCACGTTGGCACCTCCACTGATCTGGGATTTGTTTCGCCTGCGCCGCGGTGGGGACCTGCTAGGCAACGGTTCCACCGGGCCGGTGGGCATTTATGCCGTGCTCACGGCTGGCTCAGCGGCGAAGTCGCCCCGTAACCTTAGGCCCAGGACGCGGAAGAAGAGTGTTGCGTCCAGAAAACGTCCACTAGCGACACTTCCGGGTCATGTTGTCTTAGGTGGTTGCCGACTTCGGTAGGTACGGGCGATTTTGGGTGGTTGACGACTATGCGAGCCGGCCCGGCACGAGTCGATGCGACGTAGCCGATTTCGGGTGTTGTGATCGCCGGACGCAGATTGTCGCCCGTGGTGAGCCTTTCTCCTCCGAAGGGGCGCCCAACGGAGGTGGATGTGATGGAGCCAGATCGCAGTCGAGCAGGTGCCGCGCTTGCGCGGGCCTCCGATCGATTCATGGCCGAGAAGCTCAAATCGACCAACCGCCGATGCGACGCGCTCACCGTGGCGCTCGCCACGGGTGAGCGGCGCTTTCAGTCGTCGATCGAGACGCTGATTGATCCATTTGTGTTGCTGAGACCCCTGCGTGATGTGGCGGGCGAGATCGTGGATTTCGTCTATGAGTACGCGAACGATGCTGCCTGTGAGGCCAACGTCCTCGCGCGCGAGGAGCTTGTGGGGATGCGTGTCCTCGAGCGGGTCACGCAGCTCGCTCCTGTGGGGCTATTCGACGCCTATGCGCAGGTGATGGAGACCAGCGAGCCGCTGGCGCTCGACGATTTCGCGCAGCCCAACCGGCGCGGCGGGGAGCCTGAGCAGCGCTTCTTCGATGTGCGGGCACTCAAGGCAGGGGAGCTGCTCGTGCTCACCTGGCGCGAGGTAACCGGCCGCGACCGTGCGGTGGCGGAGATCGCTCGGCTCGCCGCGCTGGTGCGCTCGCCGCAGGACGCGATCGTCTCGCTCGACGCGGATCTGCTGATCGCGAGCTGGAACAGCGGGGCCGAGGAGATCTACGGCTACACCGCCGCGGAAGTCCTGGGCAAGTCGAGCGACGTCCTGATTCCGCCCGATGCCACGGGCGAGAGCCGCGGACTGCGCGCGCGATTGGTGGCGGGCGGCGAGGTCCGGCGTTACGAGACGCAGCGGCTGCGCAAGGACGGAACGCTGATCGACGTCGCGATCACCAGCTTCGAGCAGATCGACGCCGCCGGCGGGGCCTCAGGCGCGACCACGATCACGCGCGACATCACCGCGCAGGCGCGGGCCGAGCGCGCGCTGGCGGAAAGCGATGAGCGCTACCGCGAGATTCTCGACGCGACACCGGACGGCGTGTGGCGGATCGACGCTGAGAACCGGACCGACTATGTCAACCTGCGGATGGCGAGCATGCTCGGCTATCCGCCGGAGGAGATGATCGGCCGCGAGCTGTCGGATTTCATGGATCCTGAGCCGTTTGCGATCGCGGAAGCCGAGATGGCGAAGGCTCGCGGCGAAGGGCGGCATCTGGTGATCGAGAACCGCTTCGTGCGTAGGGACGGCACGCCGTGCTGGGCGCGCGTCTCGCACACGGCACTCACAGACCTGCACGGCCAGTACACCGGCGGGCTGGCGATCATGTCCGACATCACCGCGTCAAAAGCCCAAGCAGTGGAGCTGCGCGCGACCGAGCACTTCCTCGCCGCGCTGACCGACAGCATGGCCGAAGGGATGTTCGCTTTGAACACCGACGGGCGGGTGACCTATATGAATCAGGGTGCCGAGAAGCTGCTCGGCTGGCGCAAGGAGGAGCTCGCAACCCGTTCGATCCACGACACGATCCATTACCAGCACGAGGACGGCTCGCCCTACCTGGAAGCGGACTGCCCCCTGATCGGCGTCCTCACGACGGGCACCACCGTCCACGTCGAGGACGATGCCTTCACGTGCCGTGACGGCGTCCTGTTGCCGGTCGCTTACAGCGCGGCACCGATCACGATCGACGATCACGTCCAGGGCGTCGTCGTCGTCTTCGGCGACGTCAGCGCCCGCCGCGCCGAGAAGCAGCGCCAGAAGCGTGAGCTGGAGACCCTCAACTGGATAGGGCGGATCAGAGACGCAATCGATGAGCAGCGCCTCGTGCTGTACGCCCAGCCAATTATCGACATACCCAGCCGCGAGGTCGTGATGCACGAACTGCTGCTGCGGATGGTCGACCGCCACGGCACGATCATCGCGCCGGGTCGGTTCCTCCCAGCCGCCGAGCAGTTCGGGCTGATCGAGGAGATCGACCGCTGGGTCCTTGCCCAGGCAGTCAAGCTCGCGGCGCGCGGACTGAAGGTAAGTTTCAACATCTCGGGTAAGTCACTCGGTTCTCGCGAGCTGATCAGCGCTCTCGTCCACGCCCTGCGCGACACCGGTGCCGACCCGGCGCTACTCGTCTGCGAGGTCACCGAAACCGCGCTCGCCAACGACGAGACCGTCGCAGAGGCGTTCGTGCACGAGCTCTCAGAGCTCGGCTGTGAGATCGCCCTCGATGACTTCGGCATGGGGTACGGCGGCTTCGCCTACCTCAAGCGACTGCCGCTCGCCGTCTTGAAGATCGACATCGAGTTCGTTCGCGATCTCGTCGAAAACCCGCAAAACCAGCACGTCGTCAAAGCGATCGTCACCCTCGCCGAAGGTTTCGGGCGCCACACAATCGCCGAAGGCGTCGAGAACCAAGCCACCCTCGGGCTCCTCGAGGAATACGGGGTCGACTACGCACAAGGCAACGAGATCGGCCAGCCCGCACCCGTCGACACCGTCTTCACGAGCGACACATCCAGCTGAGGCCGGCCCGCTCCACGTACGTCAATGATTTGCGTATAATGAGGCGATGTCGCGTGAGGCGATTTTCTATCTGCCGTTCAGCGGCGAGGCTGTCCCCCCCGGCGAGATGAGGCTCGGTGACCTCGACCTCCCGGTGATCGAGGGTGTCGACGTCGTTGCGTGCATCGGTGACGGCGATGGTCCGGCGCGAAGCGGACACGCCCGCGCACTCGAACTGATCGCCGCTGGACGGGCCGGGGTTCTCGTCGTGGCCCAGCTCCGAGACGGCGCGAGCTCATTGGGGGAGCTGGTCAGGCTGCTCGACTGGCTCGAGGAGGCGTGTGCGGACTTGATCGCTATCGACGTCGGGTTCGACTCGGGGGAGATCGGCGCGCGAGGGACAGTCGCCTTGCTGCGCGAGGTCGAGCGTTGGGACCGGGAACCTCACCCTGCTCGCCGCCCGCGCGGGCGCCCCGGGCTCTCGTCCACAGACCCGGAGCTCGCACAGCGGCTGGCGCTCCTGCGCGAGCGTGGGCTGAGCCTTCATGCGATCTCCGCCACCCTCAACGCCGAGGGTGTACCCACGCCGCGCGGGGGGGTCAAGTGGAGGCCGTCGAGCGTTCAGGCGGCTCTCGGCTACCGCCGTCCCCGCGCGCCCGCTCCCGGCGCGCCGGTGGCGCCTCCGCAACGCGCTCCGGACGCCGGCGGACGACACGCGCCCCCTCCGCCGGGTCCCGGCGCCCACTCACGTCACGATCCTCCGGGGCCGCCACCCCTCCGCGGCCAGGCAGGGAGCGGTCGGCGTGACTGACGCGCTGGTGCTGGCGCTGGTGCTGCTGGCGGCGACGCTCGGGGTGGCGGTGGCCCGACCGCCGTATGTGTCGGAGGCGGTCGCCGCTGCCACCAGCGCGGTCCTGCTCGTCATCGTCGGCGCTGTCGCGCTCTCGCGGGCCGGCGACGCGGTCCGTGATCTGGCACCCACGGTTGGCTTTCTCGCGGCGATGCTCCTCATCGCCGAGGGCTGCCGGCGTGAGGGGCTGTTTGACGCGATGGGGGCCCTGATGGCGCGCGGCGCGAACGGAAGTCCGCAGCGGCTGCTGGCGTTCGTGTTCGTGATCGCGGCCGCGGTCACGGCGGTGCTCAGCCTCGACGCGAATGTCGTGCTCCTCACGCCCGTCGTGTTCGCCACGGCGGCGCGGATGCGCACGAGCGCCAAGCCTCACGTCTACGCCTGCGCGCACCTGGCGAACTCGGCGTCGCTCCTGCTGCCCGTCTCCAATCTCACCAACCTGCTCGCGTTCCACGCCAGCAAATTGTCGTTCCTGCGCTTCGGCGCCCTGATGGCGCTTCCGACGATCGCGGCGGTGGGGGTCGAGTGGGTGGTGTTCAGGCGCTTTTTCGCGGTTGATCTCCGGCGCCCGCGGCAAGCGGGTGTGCAGCCTGAGTTGCCGGAGCTGCCCCGGTTTGCGCTCGTCGTGCTCGCGCTCACGCTGGCGGGCTTCGCGGCGAGCTCGGTGGTAGCGATCCAGCCGGTCTGGTTCGCGGCGGCGGGCGCGATCGCGATCACGATCCCGGCGCTGGCGCGCAAGACGGCGACGCCGATGCAACTGGGGCGTGCGGTCGAGCCAGGATTTCTCATCTTCGTCCTCGGGCTCGGGGTGATTGTTCAGGCCGCGAGCGGGAACGGCCTGGACACGGCGGTGCGCGCCGTGCTTCCCGCCGGCGGTTCGCTGCCTGACCTGCTCGCGATCGCGGCGCTGAGCGCGATCCTCGCGAACCTGGTCAACAACCTGCCGGCGACGCTGATGCTCGTCCCGGTTGCCGCGGCCGCCGGCACCGGACCTGTGCTTGCGACGTTGATCGGCGTCAACATCGGACCCAACCTCACCTACGTCGGATCGCTCGCCACCCTGCTGTGGCGCCGCATCTTGCGCGCCGAAGACAGCGATGTCGAGCTCGGCGAGTTCCTGCGCCTCGGCGCTCTGACCGTGCCCGCGTCGCTCGTGGTGTCGACCGTGCTCCTGTGGGTAGGTTTAAAGGTGTAAGAGATGCGGGCGCTCGTCTGGATCATTGAGGACACCTGGCAGGCCACCGTCGCCGAGGCGGCGGCATTCCTGCCCGGCGAAGCCGAGATCACGCTGCTGCACGTGGCGAGCACCGAACCTGAAACCGTCGCCCGCGCCGCCCGCCGCAGCCTGCTCGGCCGCCATCAACCCCCGGCAGCGGGGGCGGAGCCACTACGAACGATCTCCGAGCATGCGGCCAATGAGCTGCTCGCCGACGCCGGGGGGAGGCTGGGCCGACCAGCCACGCTGCTCGCGCGTCGCGGGCGCGTCGAGCGCGAGGTCATCGCCGCCGCGGCGAGCATGGACATCCTCGTCCTGGCCCGCGACGGCGACCGCGAACGGCTCGGACCGCGCAGCCTTGGGCCCACAGCTCGCTTCGTCGTCGACCACGCACCGTGCCTCGTCCTGCTGATCTGGCCCGACGTCGCGCCCGGATTGACGACGATCCCGCCGCCACCACGCGACGCCCCGTGACCACGACCCCCGTCTCCGACCATCTCGGCGAATTGAAGGCCGCCGACCGCCGGCAGCGGATCATCACCGCGTACGCGCTCGCCTGGTGGCACGCGCAATGAGCCGCGTGGGCGCCGTCGTGCGCTCGGCGGCGGCCGGGGCGCTTCTCGTCTGTGTCGCACTTGGTTGCCTGGCAACGTGGGACGCGTCGCGTGGCACGGGGAGGCTTCTGGCGAGAGCGAGGCCGGCGGTCCGGCGCGGTTGAACGTGCGCGCTTCGAAGCACCGCGTGAATCTGACGGTTGAGGTCAACGGCGACTTGCTGATCCATGCGCCCGTGTGGCAGCAGGCGCTCGCGGATGGGCACGGTATCTATGACTTCACGCCGATGCTGCGGGAGATAGCGCCGTATATCAAGGGGGCGGATCTCGCAATCTGTCACATCGAGACACCCATGACCCCCCGCCCTCCGCAGGGCTATCCGGTGTTCAACACTCCCACTCAGCTTGCGCGCGCGATCAAGCAGGCCGGGTGGCGGATCTGCGACACGGCCTCCAACCACTCGCTCGACCAGGGGCAATACGGGATCGACCAGACCGGACTTGCCCTCGACCGCGCCGGGGTGCTCCATACGGGTTCGTTCTCCTCGGCGGCAGCGCAGAAGCGGACGCTGATGGTGACCGTCAAGGGCGTGCGCGTGGCGTTTCTCGCGTACACCGAGATGACGAACGGGATCGCTCTTCCCCATCCTTGGTCGGTGAACATCGCGAGCGTCGTCACGGTTCGCCGCGCGGCCCGTCTCGCCCGGCGGCGCGGTGCCCAGGTCGTGATCGTGAACTTTCACTGGGCAGGAGTTCCAATCGCAGCCCAGCGGATTCCAGCTCGCCACGGCCCGGGCGCTGGCCGGCGATCCCGACATCACCGCGATCGTCGGCCAGCACGTTCACGTCGTGCAGCCGATCGTGCGGGTGGACGGCAAGCTGGTCGTCTACGGCGAGGGTCAGCTGCTGTCGAACGAGTCCGCCGCGTGCTGTCCGGTGCAGACCGAGGACGGGATGCTCGTCTTCCTTCACATCCTCGTGACGAGCCGCGGCTCGAAGGTGACCAACATCAGCTACCTGCCGACCTGGGACCGTCATCCGGACTACACCGTGCAACCGATCGGCGAGGCGCTACGACGCCACCAAGCACCGGCTGACGAGCTGCGCGCCTCCTATCAGCGCACGACGTCGGTCGTGGGGCGGATCCGGGGCGTGCTCGAACCGATACCGGCCGCGGTGCGCTGACCCGGTGAAGGGGCGTGGCCCGACGCGCGAGGTCTAGTCGCTCCCGGCGGGCGGTGGCGCGCCTGGACGGGAGAACAGCACGAGCGCGCCGTCGACCAGTCGCCGCGGGCCGATCCGTTCGGGGACGACGACGCGGATCGGGGTCTCGGGATTGGGCGTGTTGTTCTGAAAGCCCGGCTGCGGGGTGACAAAGATCGTGAGGACGAGCTCGTCTGCGTCGATGTAGATGTCTGGCGGGAGCACACGGCCGTGGGCCCGCCGGCCGCTCGCGAACGCCTGCTCGGTGACGAGCACGCGCAGGACTGTCTCGCCGGGCTGTGACTCGTGCGAGGGGTCCAGGCGCCACGAGGACGCGCGGATCCCGTCGCGCGTGGCCCGTAGCGGCCGCGCCGCGCTCGACCCGACGAAGGTCCAAATCCGTCGGCGGCCGGTCTGCCGGAGGGCCGCGGTGAGCATCTGGGGCGGTTGGCCACGCGCGAACAGGACCTCGTCGTCGGTGCGCGCCAGCTGCCGCCAGCCGTCGAGGCTCGCCGGCGCCGGCGGTGGCCCCGCGCTCCGCTTCCATGGAGCCCGGGACGCGCGCTTCGGGACCCGCGCGGCGAGATGGGCGAGCAGTGCGCCCGCTGCCGGGTCCTCTGGGTCGAGCCGACCGGGTGGCCCGGCGAGCGCGGCCGGGGGGAAGGGAAGGCCGCCGCCGTCGCTGATCAGTTCAGGATGGCGCGGCCCGGGGCGCGGCTCGAGCACGACCGAGCGCTCCCAATCGCGCTCGCTCGGGAGCTTCGGTTCGCGCTTGGGACCGTGGCCGCGAGGGCGCGAGGCGGGCTCGGACACTCTCGCGAGGCTACCGGCGAGTTGGATCTTTGGCGCGGAGCTGTCGATTTCGTCAGAGCGCGCCGGTCGAACCCCGCCGTCGGACCAGCGCGTCGACCGCCGCCGCCACCAAGAGCACGATCGCGGTCGCCATGAACTGGCCGGCAGCGTTGATGCCCATCAAGGCCAGGCCGTTGAACACGATCGCGATCACGAGCCCGCCGAGCAGCGCGTGGATCGGCTTGCCGCGGCCGCCGAACAGGCTGGCCCCCCCGATCACGGCCGCCGCTACCCCATACAGCGTGTTCGTGCCCCCGTCGACATCGGTCGAGATCGACCCCAGGAACGAGATGTAGACGAGCCCGGCAAGCCCGGCGGTCATGGCGCTGAGCGTGAACGCGATTCTGCGGATGCGCTGCACGTTGATGCCCGCCCGGCGGGCGGCTTCCGGATTGGCTCCGATCGCGTACATGTAGCGTCCCAGCCGGGTCCGTCCCAGCAGGACCGAATACGCGAAGAGCACGATCCCCACGAATGGCACCACCCATGGAACTCCCTTGAGCGGTGTCAGAAGCCCACGGTTGAGGTTGCAGATGTAGACGAGCACGATCCCACCGATCGCGGTGACCGCGATCGTGAGCAGGGTGATGCTGAGCGGCGGCGCACTGAGTCCTTGCGCCCGCCGGCGCGCCGCGCGAGAAAGCGTGAGGGCCGCGAAGATGGCGAGCACCACCACAAGGGCGATCCACGAGACGCCCACGCTGATGTTGTCGTTGACCAGCTTGTAGACGACGCTCGAGTTCGCGGGCGTGCCGAGAAGCTGCGCGTGTTGGCGCGCGACCGCGGCTAAGGGCACGTGGTCACGATTGCTCGCCTGCCGGCGGGTCGGGGTGCGCGGCTGGCCGCCGATCATGTTGCGATCGGAGGCTGTCATCCTCCCGAGCGATGAGTGTGTCGTGGGCAGCGCGGTTGAGAGTGCCGCGGAGGATTCCTACCGGGCCGAAGAGATGGCCGTGAAGGCATGCCTGAACGGCGGGCGCTCACGCGAGGAGCATCCGGCGGTGCCTCTGACGGCTGCCGAGCTGGCGGTCGATGCTGCCGCGGCGCGGCGCGCCGGCGCGTTCGCTGTGCATGTCCATCCCCGCAATGCGCGGGGGGTCCAGACCCTGGACGCGGCCGCGTGTGACGCCGCGGTCGCGGCGATCCGGGCCGCAGCCCATGGCATCGCGGTCGGTCTCTCGACGTCCGAGGCGATCGACCCCGACCCGTTTTCGCGCGCGGCCGCGATCAAACGCTGGCGGACACCGCCGGACTTTGTCTCTGTGAACCTCTCGGAGCTTGGCTGGGCGGGGATCATCCGTGCCGCCGTGCACGCCGGCATCGGTGTCGAGGCGGGACTCGCCTCTCCGCGCGATGCCGACGAGCTCGCCCGCAGCCCGTTCGCGCACCGCCTCGTGCGAGCGCTGCTCGAGGTCGACGACGGCCCCGAGGAGGCGAGCGCGATCGCCGAGCTCCTTCCCGAGGGAGTGCCGCAGCTCTGGCACGGGTACGGCGAGCGCACGTGGGATGTCATGGTGGCCGGCGCGGCCGCGGGACACGACGTGCGTGTCGGCCTCGAGGACGTGCTCGTGCTCCCGGACGGTCGTACCGCGTCAGGCAACGCCGAGCTCGTCGCCCACGCGGTTGAACTGACTGTCCGTTCCGCCCCGCCTAAGCGCGGCCGGCGCGCGTAAGCCAGGCGATCGTCCGCCGTCGTCTGATTGCGCGGGCGCAGCGCATCGTCGTTCAGCTGCCGCCTGGTTCGGGAGCGATCTCGCCACGCCCCGCCTGCTGCAGATCCGCGGGCAATGCAACGCCCGCTTGCCGAGGGAGGACCGTCAACCCGGTGCGCCAGTCGATGATCGCCGCACGCTGGGCCGCCTGGGTGTCTGGGAGGTTCTCCAAGTCGCGCTCGGGCGAGACCGGACGCGAGCGCGCTCAGGTACGCGTCCTCGAGCACGTATGTGTGGGCGTATTCGGCGTGCAGCGCGCGCAGCTCAGGTGTGGCGGGCGTGATCGAGGCGACGTCGACGGTATCGGCGGCGAACCGCCGCTCGAGGCGGTCCATCCGCCGTCCGGCCTGAGCGGGTGAGGCGCGGCCGTCTTGGTAGTCGCGGAGGATCGGGTCGGCCCGATTCAGGAGCTGGTTGACCCCAAGCCTGATCGGCTCTATCTGCCGCACATACGAGGCGATCGCGGACCGTGCCGGAGACGCGCGTGGGAGCGCGCGCCGCCGGCGCACCCCGCGAGCGCGGCGAAGCACAGTGAGATCAGTACGCCTGCGCGAGCGCGCGTGCCCGGCTTGTGCCGAGCACGCATTTCGCGTCCGCGTCCGATGTCCAGCTCTGGGTGCGCTCGCCGCGGGGCTTTAGTACCCGTAGCTCGAACCGCTCGTGGTCGTGGTCGGGGTTGCCGGCGTGCTGGTCGCCCCGGCACTGGGGGTGACCGCGGTCCAGACGCCGACGTCCTTGATGCCCTGGCCCTTCGCCTCTCCCGGCTTCTGGTCCCCGACGAAGGTGTACAGCGGTGTGCCCTTGTAGGTGACCTGACTCGTCCCGCCTGGGCGCTTGACCGTCCCGAGCGACCCGACGCTGGCGCTCAGTGAAGCGTCCGTCGTCGCGGTGAGCGGATGCCAGGCCTGAAGGCAGGCCGCGCTCGTGCAGATCCACTTCCCGTTCTGCTCCCCGCTGAGGTGGTACAGCGTCAGTCCCCGCGCATCGACGAGAACGTTCGCGCCGAGCGTCGAGTTCGAAGCGGTCCTCACGATCGCGCCCGTGCTCGTCGTTGCCGCTGCAGGCTTGCTCGAGGCGGGAGAGCTGGTCGACTTCGTGCTCGAGCTCCCGCACGCGGCGAGTAGTACCGAAACCGCGAGGGCGGCAATGAACTTCGTGATCTGACGCATGAGTGGACTCCTGGGAAGGTGGTTGGTCGACGGTCTAAGGCCGTCATCTGTCATGACGCCTCGCCGTTCGGTTTCCTTCCGTCACGCCGCCGACTCGTGTGTTCGCGCCGACCTACGACGATGGCGCCACGCCGCCGGCCCGACGCTGCGCGTCGATGCTAATTCAGCAGCATGGCCAGCCTGATGGCGCTGGCCATCGCCCGGTAGCCGGCCCCGTTGGGGTGCAGGTGGTCGCCGCTGTCGTAGGCGGGGTTGAGCTTCGACGGGTCACTGGGATCGCTGACCGCCTTGGCGAAATCGATGACGCCGTCAAATGCGCCACTGGTGCGGATCCAGCGATTCACCGCCTCGCGCTTTGCCTCGCCGGCGGGAGTCCAATAGTTCGCGCCTTTGAACGGCGTCAGGGTCCCGCCGAAGATCTTCAGCCCGGCGGCGTGGGCCTGCGCGATGATCTGCTCGTAGCCTGCGATGATCTGTTGAGCCGAGACATTCGTGTGCGGAGCTGTCAGCCACCCCCTGTGTTGGCTGAATCCGATGTCGTTGATGCCCTCCAGCAGAATGACATCCCTCGCTCCCGATTGATCCAGGACATCGGTGTCGAAACGGGCGAGGGCATCGACGCCGCAGCAGAGAGAGTCGTTGAGCACCCGGTTCCCCCCGATGCCCTCGTTGACCACGGCCAGCCTTGGGTGCCCCTGCACGTCCAAGCGTCGAGCCAGGTCATCGGGCCAGGTGGCATCCTCGTCGATCGGCGAGCCGACGCCGTCGGTGATGGAGTCACCCAGTGCGACGACAGCGCCGAGGTCGGTGGCGGGGCTCACCACGTCCACGCCTTTCACGAAGTACCAAGACTCCGTCTCGTTGGCAAACGCCGCGCCGACGCGGTCGAGGGCGCGGTCACCGCTGGCCACATAGCTGACCTGCTGTGCCTCGTCGTGCTCAGTCGCGGGGCCGGTGAAGTCGGGCACGAAGATGCTCACGGCCAGGTGTGCCAGCGGGAGCACCCTGAGACGCACGGGGTCGCTGAGCGCTTCCGCTCCGGGAGGTATCGACACCGACGGGTGGCCGGCGAAGGACAGGGACACGTTGGTATCCGCGGCAATGCCGGCGCCGCCGCCCTCCACCCCGATCGCGGCCCGCCCGATCTCCAGCGGCCGGCTGCCGAATTCGTTCGTGAACCAGACCCTGACCATACGTCCGCCCGTGCTGGCGAGCACGATATTGCGGATCGTTTGATCGGTAAATCCGACCTCCGAAAGGTTGCCCGGGGTCGCCGCCTGTGGGCTCGCACCCCACGTCGCAACCCAATGGGATCCCTTCGGCGCGACCGTGGCCACGTCGACGGCGGCCTTTCGATGCGACCTGGCCGACGCTGCCGAGGTGAAGCTCAGCCGAGCCACGTCGCCGGCGCCGAGAAGCAGGACGCCCGCGACCAGCGGCCAGAGATAGCGGCGAAAACGGCGGATACCAGCAGACGTCACTTCCAGCCCTCCTAAGGGATCTCCCAGACGGCAATTTCTTCGCGAGGAAGTGATCCCATCAGGTCATCGACCGGCCCCCTCCGCCTGAGCGCCCAAGCGGGCGGATCCTAGCGCTCCGATTGGTCGTGCGCGCCGCCTCGGAGATCGTGCCTCAGACGCCGCCGGACACGTCGTAGACGTCGACGGCCCGCGCCGACATCACGTGTTCGGCCATCTCCAGCTTGAGAACGCTCAGACGGCTCTCCTGGACCGGGGTGCGAGGAGAAGTGCGCGCGAGGTCGATGAACTCATCGGTCACGTATCCCTCTCTGATGACGAGCGTGACGGCCCGGTCTCGGTAGCCGAGCCGGAAGACAAATCGCGCGAGCGTGCGGCCGCGCTCGAAACGCTCGAGCCCGAGGTCGACGAGATAGCGATCCTCTGTCACGGCACGCGTCACCAGCTCGAAGGCATCGCGTGCTCCCGGGCCTCCGAAGGCCGTCTGGACGATGATCTCACGCCGCTGCGGGGGACCGTCCGGCTCGAGCAGCGGCAACGCGCGCTCGAGGACCTTGAACGCGTGTGCGACCCCGCCGGGGGAGCCCGGTCCGTGGTAGCGCATCATGTCCTCGAACGAGAAGGCGATCGCCTGTCCCTGGTCCGCTACCACGATCGCGCTGCTCATCCGGCGTCTCCTTCGGGTGCTGATGTGATTCGACGCTCGCCGCCGTTTGCACGCGGTCACCCTAGCGGCGGGTCGCCTAACCCGCGGAACCGACGCCGATACGGCCCTCTCATCAATCTCTTCGTGACTCCATAAGGGTCTCTTCTGGAGTCCCGAAGCTTCTCTTACGAGCGCGCTCCACAGTAGGGCGTGGCCCTTCAGGAGCCGTCGCAGTCCCGCCGTCAAGGCCACGCATGAACGGAGCACCAAGACCATGAACGCCCACCGCATACTCCCGGCCCTTGCCGCCGCGGCCGCCCTCGCCCTCGCCGCCGTCCCTTCCTCAGCCGCCGCTGCCACGCAAGTGCCGGAGGCGGTCAGCGCCAACTGGGCCGGATACGCGGTCGGCGATACCTCGGCGACCGGATCCGAGCCGTTCTCGAGTGTGTCCGGAAGCTGGATCGAGCCGACGGACGACTGCACTACCGGGGACGGAGACGCAGCGTTCTGGGTCGGGCTCGGCGGCACCGAGGAGCAGTCCGAGTCGCTCGAGCAGATCGGGACCGAAGCCGACTGCAGCGCCTCCGGTAGCGCCGACTACTTCGCCTGGTACGAGCTCGTACCGTCGGCGCCCGTGAGGCTCCAACTAGCGATCCAGCCGGGCGACCACGTGTCCGCCGAGGTGGCTGTGAGCGGGACGAACGTCACAGTTTCGCTGTCTGACCTGACCACCGGAGCGGCCGCGACCAAGACGCTGCAGATGAGCGACCCGGACACGTCGAGCGCAGAATGGATCGCCGAGGCGCCCTCCACGTGCAGCGAAGGAGCCAGTGACTGCGAGCCACTACCGCTGGCGGACTTCGGCACCGTCACGTTCACCGACGCGTCAGCCACCGCGGGCGGGCACACGGGCACGATCTCCGACCCGAACTGGACGGCGGAAGCGGTCGAGCTGAGCGGCAGCGACGCCGGCGCCGGCTACGGCGACCCGGGATTCGCATCCGAGGAGTCCTCGGCGGGCGCCTCGCCGTCCGCGCTTGCGAGCACCGGATCCTCCTTCTCGGCGACCTGGAGCTCCACCGGCGAGCAGTCCTCGGCCTCCACCGGAACCGGGGACGGCGATTCGGGTGGCGACGGCGCCGGTTATGGCGACGGCGCTGGTTACGGCGACGGCGGCGGGTATGGCTACGGCTATGGCAGCGGCGGGAATGGCTACGGCGGCGGCTATGGCTATGGCGGCGGCTACACGGGCGGCGGGTACGGATACGCAGGTATCGGATACGGATACTGACTGAGGGCTCCGGCCACGGGGCGTACTGCGGGCTCCGGCCACGGGGGGCGCGCTGCGGGCTCCGGCCACGGGGGCGTACTGCGGGCTCCGCTCCAAGCTCGACCGGGACTTCCCCGCCTGTCGCGGACCGTCGAGCTCGCGCGCGACGGCAGGCGAGGATCGGACGGCGGGCACCTCGGCCCGGATGCTGTCCGGCCGAGGCGACGGACGCGACCCACACGGTGACGTCACCTCGCGGACCGCGGTAGCGTAAGGCCGCCACTTTCGAGGAGAGGACAGCACGATGCCGAATGACCCTGTGAGCAACGCGACGGGCGCTGAGGGGGTGGCGCAGCTGGTGAAGCGCGCCGCAACGGCGATCATCTCGCCGGGATCGCGGAGCTCGTTCGCGCCCGGAGCGTCGGTGAGCTAGGCAGCCGGGGACGGACGCTCTCCGGCGGTCGCGGATGTCCATCAGTTCCGGAGAGGATGCAGGCACGCGCACGGCGGTAGGCGTCGCCCTGCGCCAAGCCACACGATTCGATCGCGCGGCCGTGTCGCTCCCGGCGGGTCTGGTCGCCGCGATCCCCGTGGTCGCGGTCCTGGCAGGCGGCACCCTTGCAGGTGACGACGTGGCCGCCGTCACGATGGGCGCCGGCGCGATGTTGGTCGGAATCGCGTGGCGGGTCGGCGGCGGGGTGCCTCCGCTGGCGACGATGGTCATCGATGCCGTGGTCATGAGCCTGTCGACGTTCGCGGGCGCTGCCAGTGGCAACGTCGTCTGGCTCCACCTCGTCCTGCTCGCGGTCTGGGCGTCTGCGGCTGGTCTGATCGTCGCCCTCGGACGTCGGAGCGCCGTCGTCGGCACCCAGGCGATCATCGCCATCGTCGTCTTCGGTCGCTTCGCCCAGCCGATTCCGGCGGCCTCCGGGCTGGCTGGACTCGTCCTTGCGGGAGGGGTCGCACAGGTCCTCTTCTGCGCGCTGTTCGGGGCTCCGCCCGCGCTGCGCATCCAGCGATCGGCCATCGCCGAGGGTTACCGCCGTCTCGGCGCGCTCGCGGTCGATCCCGACTCCCGGGCCGTCGCGGCCGCCGCCGCGCTCGACGAGGCGAATCGCAAGCTGACCGCGCCCACGCTGCTCGGCGATGCGGCGATGATGACGCTGTCAGCGCTCGTGCAGGAGGGCCGGCGCATGCGCCTCGAGTTCGCCGCGCTGTCGCTGCTGCTCGCTCAGCACGCGCGCGAGAACGCCGCCGCCGATGCGGCTTTGCACCGCGTCACGGATCGCCTGCGCGAGCGCTCGGCAGAGGCGCTGCGATGCATCGCAGCCGTGGTTGAAGGGGATGCCACGGCCGATCGGCTGGAGTCGCGCGGCCGCGGGACTCGCGGCGGGCGTCCACGAGCGGCGGGGAAGAATCGCGGTGCGTCCGAGCCTCGGCTCGAGGAACGCGTGGGGCCAGCTCGTCGCTGATCTCGCACAGATCCGTGCCAACGCGTCGCTGCAGTCCCCCGCGGGGCGTCACGCCGTGCGGCTCGCGCTGATCGTCCCCGCAACCGAGCTGCTGGCGGAGCACGTCCCGCTCCAGCGCGGCTATTGGATCGTCGTCGCGGCGGCCGCCGTGCTCAGGCCTGACTTCGGCGCGACGTTCACGCGCGGCGCCGAGCGCATGGCCGGGACCTGCGTCGGCGTCCTCCTCGCTGGTCTTGTCGCCGTCGCCCTGCACCCGACCGGGTGGGCGACGGTCGCGCTGGTCGGCATCCTCGCCTGGGCGGCGTACTCCGTCTTCCCCGCGAGCTTCGCCGCCGGCATCGTCTTCCTGACCGGGATGATCGTCTTCCTCCTCGACGCGGTGTCGCCCGACAGCCTCGCGACGGCTGCCGATCGCGGTCTCGACACGATCGTCGGTGGGACGATCGCGCTCATTGCATACGCGCTTTGGCCGACGTGGTCGAGCATGCCGGCACGTCAGGCGCTCGTCGATCTCGTCGACGCGCAGCGTGCCTACCTGCGAGTCGTGATCGGCTCGGTGCGCGACGGGGTCGCCGTGCCCGAAGATCAGCTGGGACGCCTCGCGCGCCGAGCGCGCCTCGCGTGGACGAACGCCGAAGCGACGATCGAGCGTTCCCTGACCGAGCCGTCCACGCGGCGATCGACGTCGAGCAGGCGCGCGGGGTGATGACAGGGCTTCGCCGGCTCGTGCAGGCCACGCACGTGCTCAGGCTGGAGCTCCCACGGCACACGGACGACCGGCCTGTGGCGGCGCTGAGGCCGCTCGCGACGGCGCTCGACCAGACGCTCGCGATCATCGCCGAGGCGCTCGCCACGGGCACGCCCTCGGAGGCCGTCCCGCCGCCGCTGCGAGCGCCGTACAGTGAGCTCTCCTCCGACGCCGGAGGGTCCGCAGTCGATCATGTGCTGTTGACCGACCTCGACGAGATCGTCGATGCGGCCAATACCGTCGCCGACCTGCTGGAGCTTCCCGGCGGCGAACCGGTTCGCGGCGCGCACGGCGAAGTCTGCGACTCATCCGCAGTCCTCGAAGGCGGCTCACCCGATGCGCTCCCGCTCTCGATCGTCCACAATCGCGACGATGCGACCCGCGAGCTCTAGATAACGGCCACCTGTAGATGACGGCCGCGAGCTACCCGGCCGAGCGCACGGTCGATGTGATCCTGCGGGACGGGTCGACCGTTCACGCAGGGCCGGTGCGGCCCGACGACGCGCGTGCGCTCGAGCTCTTTCTCACGCGCTGTCCCCACGCCTGCCGCGCCGGGCTGCCGCAGCCGTCGGTCGGGCACTGAGGGTCGCGTGGCGGCCCCTCACGCGCTCAGGGCGTGACCACGGCCGCGCCCGTGAACCGTCCCGCGCGCAGGTCGGCGAGCGCGCGGTTGACGTCCTCGAGTGGATATTGCGTGACGTGGGTGTGAACGGGAACGCGAGGCGCGAGCTCGAGGAACTCCTCCGCGTCCGCCCGGGTCAGGTTGGCGACCGAGCGAACGGTCCGCTCGCCCCACAGGATGTCGTAGGGGAACGAGGGGATGTCGCTCATGTGGATCCCGCCGCAGACAACGGTGCCGCCCGGCCGAACGGCTCGTAGCGCCGCGGGCACGAGCGCCCCGTCTGGCGCGAAGATGATCGCTGCGTCGAGCGGCTCGGGCGGGGCGGCGTCCGACGGGCCCGCCCAGGTCGCGCCCAGCTCGAGCGCGAACGCTTGAGTCGTCGCATCGCCGGGGCGAGTGAACGCGAGCACCTCGCGTTCCTGCCAGATCGCCACCTGCGTGAGAATGTGTGCGGCGGCACCGAAGCCGTAGAACCCGAGACGTTCCGCATCGCCGCACATGCGCATCGATCGATAGCCGATCAGTCCGGCGCAGAGGAGCGGCGCGGCCTGCAGGTCGTGGTAGTCATCGGAGATCGGGAAGCAAAATCGCTCGTCGGCCACCGTGTACTCCGCGAACCCGCCGTCGATGTCGCGGCCGGTGAAGCGCGCGTGCTCGCAGAGGTTCTCCTGCCCCGCTCGGCAGTATCGGCACACCCCGTCCGTCCACCCGAGCCACGGCACGCCGACGCGGCGACCCCCCGGCTGTACCTCGCCGACGATCTGATGCCCGAGCACACGGGGTGGGTCGGGCACGCTCACCTCGCCGTCGAGCAGATGCAGATCGGTCCGGCAGATCCCGCACGCGAGCACACGCAGCAGAAGCTGGCCGGGTTGCGGCTCGGGAATCGGCCGCTCGACCATGCGAAGCGGCTGACCCACTCCTTCGAAGACCATCGCGCGCATGACCGTATGTCTAGCTCGCTTTGCTCCTCGATGCCAGCTCGAGGGGCCGGCGCGGGTGGTTTCGAGGGAGCTTCCGGCAAGATGTCCTGTCAGATGAGCCCCCACGTGGAGATCGAGCGCAAGTTCCTGATCCCGACCTTGCCCCAGGATCTCGAGCGCTTCCCCTGCTCGCGGATCGAGCAGGGGTACGTGGCGATCGACGCCGCCGGCATCGAGGTGAGGATCCGCAGGCGACGCGAGCGGACGAGCCTCACGATCAAAGGGGGAAGCGGTCGCTCGCGCGCCGAGGAGGAGATCGAGATCGACGCGCCGCGATTCGCGCGTCTGTGGGCGCTCAGTGGCGGGCGCTGCCTGGAGAAGACGCGCTACGAGATCCCCGCGGACGGTGGACTGACGATCGAGCTCGATGTGTACCGGGGCCGCCTCGAGAAACTCGCCACGGCCGAGGTCGAGTTCGCCTCGCTGGAGGCCGCGGAGCGCTTCGTCGCTCCCCCCTGGTTCGGCAAGGAGGTCACCGACGACGACGCCTATAAGAACCGGCGCCTCGCGGTCGATGGCCGCCCGGCCGATACCTGAGCCGGGCCCGACAGAGGAGACACCAACTGGCTATGGCCCCCGCCGGCCTCTACTTCCACCATTCGACATCGCTAGAGCACGACCCGCGCGAGCATCTCGCCGAGCACCCCGACACGCCGGAACGAATCGTGGCGGTCGAAGCGGCGATGAGCGCGCGGGACTGGCTCGGCTTCGAGCTCCGTACAGCGAGTGCGGCCGACGAGCAGACCCTGGTCCGGGTGCACTCGGCCCACCACATCGAGTCCCTGCGCGAGCTGGCACATCTGGGCGGTGGACAGATCGACGATGACACCTACCTCGGCGAGGCGTCGTGGCGAGCGGCGCTCCACGCCGCCGGCGGCGCCTGCGACATGGTCCGCGCGCTCGTCGGGGGCGAGAGCCGGGTCGGGTTCGGCGGCCTGCGCCCGGCCGGCCACCATGCCGAACGCGACCGGGCGATGGGGTTCTGCCTGTTCAAC
>PMOY01000101.1:0-11746 GCA_003165655.1 Solirubrobacterales bacterium | reverse complement strand
CCTGTTCGCGAGCATCCACCAGAGCGGCATCTATCCGGGCACAGGCACACTCGCTGACGTCGGCTCTGGCGTGGGAGCGGGCTACACGATCAACCTTCCGGTCCCCGCGGGCTCGGACGGCGAGACCTGGCTGTCGCTGCTCGAGTACGTCGCACTGCCGGCGGCACGCGAGTTCGCGCCGAGCCTCGTGCTGATCTCGGCCGGGTTCGACGCGCACCGGCGAGACCCGGTCGGCGGCTGCCGGCTGGAGACCGAGGACTTCGCGCAGATGGCGTGCCAGGTGCGTGACCTCGCGATCGAGCTCGACGCCCCGGTCGGCGCCGTGCTGGAGGGCGGTTACGACCCCGAAGTGCTCGCACAGTGCGTTGGGGCCACGCTCGCGGCGCTCGCCGGCGAAGGCGAGGCCGAGTCGATCGCGCCCGATCCGATCTTCACGCCGCGTGCCGCCGCGCACGTCGGACATCACTGGACGCTCGAGCTCTAGCTATCGTGACTGCGATCGACGCTGAAGAGCGGGATCCGGGCCTGACGACAGTTCTGCTCGCCGACGACCACCAGATGGTGCGCTCGGGCCTGCGGATGCTGCTCGACGCCGAGGAGGGAATCGAGGTCGTGGCCGAGGCAGGCGACGTCCAAACGGCCCTACGCAGGGTCCTGGGCTACCGGCCGAGCGTACTCGTGCTCGACCTCAACATGGCGGGCGAGCAGAGCCTGCCGGCGATCCCGCGCATCCGCGACTCGGCGCCGGATACGGCGATCGTCGTGCTGACGATGCAGGACGATCCGGAGTTCGCCCGCGAGGCGCTGCGGGCGGGCGCGCTCGGCTATGTGCTCAAGGAGGCGGCCGACAGCGAGCTCGTGCAGGCAATTCGCCTCGCGGCCGAGGGCCGCACGTATCTGAGCCCGGAGCTCGGCGCGCGCATCGCCGCAGAACCGCGAGTCCCGCCGGGGCCTCCCGACGGCCTGTCGGAGCGCGAGCTCGAAGTCCTCAAGATGATCGCGGAAGGCCATAGCAACAGCGAGATCGCGGGCGCGCTTTACCTGAGCGTGCGCACGATCGAATCCCATCGCGCGCACATCCAGCAGAAGACCCGCCGGACCTCGCGGGCGGAGCTCGTCAGCTACGCCCGGGAGCACGACCTCGTTTGAGCTCGGGTCGCGTCAGCGCCGCCGGGCGGCACGAGCGGCGGCGGCTTCTGCGGATGGGACGACGATCACCGGACGGTCGGCTTCCTGCAGCACCCCGTGCGAGACGCTCCCGAGGAACATGTGCCGCAGGCCCGTGAGACCTCTCGTGCCGATCACGATCGCGCGGGCGTCGATCGCCTCGGCCTCGTCGAGGATCGCATCAGCGATCGTGCCGTCTCGGGCTCGGGTCTGCGACTCGGCCTTCAACCCCGCGTGCCCGGCGCGTGTGGCGCCCTCCTCTGCCCGCTCGCGCGCCGCCCGCTCGTTGCCGGCGTCGATCTCGGCGAGGTCCGTCGTATCGGGCGCGTACATGGCGACACCGAAGCCGGTCCTCGTCAGCACCTCGATAAACGGCTCCCAGACGCAGAGGACGGTCGCCGGCTCTCCCCCGAAGATCTCGCCGGCTCCAGCGATCGCGGCCTGCGAGTCTGCCGATCCGTCGTAGCAGATGAGGATCATCTGGTCCGTTCCTCCGATGCGGTACGTGGGGACATGTGCTCAGGAGCTGCTCGACGTCGCCCATAGGTTGACGGCGCCTTCTTGGGCGTAGCGCTCGATCTCCTCCAGCTCGGAGGGGTCGAACGCGAGCCGCTCCAAGGCGGCGACATTCTGCTCCAGCTGCGCGACGCTGCTCGCGCCGATCAACGCCGAGGTCACTCGGTCATCCCGGAGCGCCCAGGCGAGCGCCAGCTGCGCGAGCGTCTGACCGCGGCGGTCGGCGATCGCCTTCAGCGCTCGAACCCGGGCGAGATTCTCGTCGGTGATCAGTGCTGATGAGAAATAGTTGCCTCGAGTGATGCGTGAGTCTTCAGGGATGCCGTCGAGGTATCGGTCGGTAAGCATTCCCTGTGCCAGGGGCGAGAAGACGATCGCGCCGACGCCCTCGCCTTCGAGCACATCAAGGAGTCCGTGCTCGATCCAGCGGTTGAACATCGAGTACGAAGGCTGGTGGATCAGCAGCGGCGTGCCGAGCTCGCTCAGGAGCCCGGCCGCCTCCTCAGTGCGCTCCGGCGAGTAGGAGGAAACCCCGACGTAGAGCGCTTTGCCCTGGCGCACGGCACTGTCGAGCGCGCCCATCGTCTCCGCGAGCGGCGTGTTCGGGGCAAAGCGGTGCGAATAGAAGATGTCGACGTAGTCGACACCCATGCGCAGCAGGCTTTGATCGAGGCTGGCGAGCAGGTACTTGCGCGAGCCCCATTCGCCGTATGGACCGGGCCACATGTCGTATCCGGCCTTGGTCGAGATGATCAGCTCGTCGCGGTACGGTCGCAGGTCCTCCGCGAGTATCCGCCCGAAGTTGATCTCGGCCGAGCCGTATGGCGGTCCGTAGTTGTTTGCGAGATCGAAGTGGGTGATGCCGAGATCGAACGCGCGCCGGAGGATCGCCCGGCTGGTCGCGAGCGGTATGTCGTCGCCGAAGTTCTGCCACAGCCCGAGCGAGATCGCGGGGAGCTGGATGCCGCTGCGTCCGCACCGGCGGTGGAGCATGTGGTCGTAGCGGTCCGGCGCGGCGAGGTAGCGCACCGGTGCGAGGTCGGGGTTGAACGGCACCGCGGAAGTATCGCAAGCACTGCCCCGCGGCGCGCCCGCGCCGCCCGCGCTTAGCCGAGCGTCACCGTCCGTCCGTTCTCGGCGGCGTCATACAGCGCCTCGATCGTCCGCGCCTGGCCGACGGCGTCGGCGCGCCCCAGCAGCAGCGGCGCCTCGCCCCGGATCGCGGCGCACATATTCTCCGCCTCGAGCCGGTACGAGTCGACCGCCTCGATCTCGATCCGCTCGACGCGATCGTCACGTCGGAGCTCGATCAGCGGCTTGCGGCAGTGCCACGGATCGTCGAGGAACAGGGCTCCTGCGTCGCCGACCACCTCCAGCTCGTCTCGTGTGGCCAGCGCCAGGCCGGCGTCGAACTGCGCAAGCACGTCATCGGGGAAGCGCATCGTCGCCGCGAACGCCACGTCGACACCGTCGCCCCCGACCGCCTGCTCGGCGCTCACGCGCTGTGGCTCGCCCCCGATCAGCCTCGTCCCGCTGACGCAGTAGCAGCCGACATCCATCAGCGCGCCACCGTCGAGCGCGGCGCGCAGGCGGATGTTCGCGTCGTCGTCGGCGACGAAGCTGAAAGCCGCCCGGATCAATCGCACGCGACCGACCGCTCCAGCCGCGATCAGCTCGACGAGGCGCCGGGTCTGGGGGTTATGGCGGTACATGAACGCCTCCATCAGCAGCATGCCCTCGCGCTCCGCGATGTCGAACGCAGGGCCGACCTGTGCGGCGCGGCGCGAGAGCGGCTTCTCGCACAGCACGTGCTTGCCGGCCTCGAGTGCTCGCACCGTCCACTCGACATGCAATGAGTTGGGCAGCGAGATGTAGACGACGTCGATGTCGGGGTCGGCGAGCAGCGCTTCGTAGCTGCCGTGGGCACGATCGATCCCCTGCTCGCGGGCATAGCGCTCGGCGCTCGCCAGCTCGCGACTGGCCACCGCGACGACCTCCAGGTCGGCCGACGCCCGGGCTCCCGTCAGGAACAGGCTGTTGATCCGCGCCGTCGACATGATTCCCCACTTCACGACCACCGCGAGGACAGTAAAGGTTTGGCGCAGTCACGTCGGAGATCGTCCGGTCCACGCTGGCCCGCCGCCAGGCGGTCCACTCTGGTCCGGTGCTAGGCGGTCCACGCGGGTCCGGCGCCAGACCGTCCACGCTAGTCCGGCTCCAGCAGCTCCAAGAGCTCCTCCGGCTGCCCGGCGATGAGATCGGCGCCCGCCGTGCGGAGCTCGTCGCGGTCGCCGATCCCCCAGGTGACGCCGAGCGCACGCAGGTCATTGGCGTGGGCGGCCTCGACGTCGAAGCGGGTGTCGCCGATGACGACCGCGTTTCGGGTTCCAAGCCCGCGCACTGCCCGCTCGACGAGGAAGGCCTTGCGCTCCTGTAGCTC
This sequence comes from Solirubrobacterales bacterium, assembly GCA_003165655.1. Classification (GTDB taxonomy): domain Bacteria; phylum Actinomycetota; class Thermoleophilia; order Solirubrobacterales; family Solirubrobacteraceae; genus Palsa-465. Next base: position 7,623 of record PMOY01000101.1, on the reverse strand, counting down.
GGACAGTGTCGGGGCGCAGACCACCTGGAAGTGCGCGCTGATCCCGAGCGCGTCGAGAAGCGGTCCGACGAACTCGATCTGCTTCGCTGTGGCGAGCGCGAGCGGCAGTGTCAGGCCGGTGAGAACGGCCTCGATCCCGTCCACGAGCAAGGTCTCCTCCAGATACACGCTCGCATAACGCTCGTGATAGGTCTCGGCGCACGCTGCGACGACACCGGAGTCCTCTGGCTCGCCCGTCACCTCGGCGAAGGCGGCGAGTACCGGGGGCCCGATGAAGCGATCGAGTACCGAGGGCGGCTGGGGCGAGAAGCCATGCTCCACGAGAGCTTGGTTGACTGCGGTCCCGACCGCGGCGCGGCTGTCGATGATCACGCCGTCGAAGTCGAACACGGCGGCGTCGGGTGCCGGCGTCAGCGACATCCCGGCCCGATCAGACGGCAAGGAGGCCACTCACTCCGATGGTCACCAGCGCGGTGCCGCCGGCCGCGACGACGACGGCGAGCGTGAGCTGCCCGGCGCCTCGCAGCCACCGCTCGCCCACGGCGAGCCACCGATCGCCGCGGTCGCCGGCGAGGAGGCGGATCGCAAGGATGGCCACGAGCGGTGCGACGAACAGCGCGTTGTAGGTGATCAGCAGCGAGAGTCCGACGACGGCGACGGGGTGCGCGCTGAGGATTGCGGAGATCGCGCCGAAGTACAGGAACGCGGTTGGCAGCTCGACCGCCATGATCCCCGCGCCAAGTCCAAACGCCGAGGTGCGCGTCCCGCAACGGCGGAGGTTCCGCTCCGCTCGGATGCTGCCTCGGGAGCGCCACAGGGTCACCGCGAACGCGAGCGCGACGAGGCCGCCGGCCGCTTGGAGCGTGTGCTCGACCGGGCCTCTCACGTGGTGGAGCGCTCCGATCAGCGCGGGCCCCGGGCCGAACGCGAGCACGATTCCGCCCGCCAGATACACGAGGAAGACCCCCAACGTGAAGCTCACCAGGCCGCGGCCGCGGGGCGCACCGGCCTGCCACAGCGCAGGCACGACCGTCGATGGATTGACCGAATCGGCGATCGCGATTGACACGACCACAAGCGTCAACGCGAGCATACGCAGAAGCGAGTCTAGGCCCATCCGCGCGAAGCGAGCCCTCGATCAGTCCGGCGAGCCCTCGATCAGTCCGGCGAGAGCTCGCGGATCGCGGGGTAGAGCGCGCGAAATCTCACGCGCTGCTCGCGATACGCCTGCACCCACTCCGGCACGGGCTCGATTCGGCCGCGCGCCTTCACCGTCGCCGCGACCGCCTCGTGCACGTCGGACCACGCTCCGGCGGCCACGCCCCCGAGGATCGAGGCCCCGAACGCCGCGCCCTCGTCGACGGCGACGCGCTCGAGTGGCAGCTCGAGCACCGAAGCGACGATCTGCAGCCAGAGCTCGCTCCGAGCGCCGCCACCGGAGACCCGTCCGAGGGTCGGGCGCTCGCCGAGCTCCGAGATCAGGTCGAGCGAGTCGCGTAACCCGAACGCCACGCCCTCGAGTACTGCCCGCACGAGCGCGCCCCGGTCGTGGCGCACGCTCAGCCCGACGAACGCGCCGCGGGCGTTGGGATCGGCGTGCGGCGTGCGCTCCCCCGCGAGGTAGGGGAGGAAGAGGAGCCCCTCGGTCCCCGCCGGCCAGGCGGCGGCCTCAGCGATCAGCTCGTCGTATCCGACCCCGGGCCCGACCACGTCGCGGACCCAGCGCAGCGAGCCGGCCGCCGAGAGCATCACCCCCATCGCGTGCCACATGCCCGGGACGGCGTGGCAGAAGTCGTGGACTCGAGCCTGCGGGTCGGCCGTGAAGCGCTCGAGCGCCGCGAACACCACGCCCGAGGTTCCGAGCGCCACGGACACCGGTCCTGGCCGGTCGACGCCGACGCCGAGCGCCCCCGCGGCCTGGTCGCCGCCGCCCGCGGCGATCGGCACGCCTTCGCGCGAGGTTCCGGATAGCTCCGGGCTTTCGAGCAGGCGCGGCAACCACTCGTGATCGAGCTCGAGCGCGCTCAGCACATCGTCGCTCCAGCGGCGCCGGGCGACATCGAGGAGCAGGGTCCCGGAGGCGTCGGACACGTCCGTCGCGTGCCCGCCGCAGAGGCGGAGGCGCACGTAGTCCTTAGGCAACGCAATCCGGGCGATGCGCGCGTAGACCTCAGGCTCGTGTCGACGCAGCCACAGCAGCTTCGGTGCGGTGAAGCCCGTGAGCGCCCGGTTACCGGTCAGCTCGATCAGTCGCTCGAGCCCCACGGTCGCCTCGATCTGCTGGCACTCGGCGGCCGTGCGCTGATCGTTCCAGAGGATCGCCGGGCGGAGAACCTGATCGCCCCCGTCGAGCGCCACGAGCCCGTGCATCTGACCGCTGAGCCCGATTGCGGCCGGTGCGCCCACGGCGCCGCGGAGCCGAGCGAGCACCGCTTGGGTGGCCTCCCACCAGTCCTCGGGATCCTGCTCGGCCCAGCCCTCGTGGGGGGTCGATAGCGGATAGGCGGCCTCCGCGCTCGCGAGGACCGTACCCTGGCCGTCGATCGCGAGCCCCTTGACCCCCGACGTTCCGACGTCGATGCCGACGAGCGGGCCGATCATGCACCCAGCGCGGCGTAGACGATCTCGTACGCCCGCACCGCGTCCTTGTCGTGCTGTGCCTCGCGCAACGCGGCATCGTCGATCTTCGCCGCGACGGAAGCGATGAAGCGCCAATTGAGGACCGAGCGCTTGACCGCTCCCACCTGGTCCTCGGTGTAGGGGTAGAGGTCGAAGCCAAGCCGCTCGCCGCGGGCGCCGTAGTCACAGCGGCGGAGCTCGAGCGCGAGCTCGAGCGTCTCCATGAACGCCGTCGTCCCGACCATGTTGTCGTCGTCGAAGACTCCCCAGCCGGAGTTCGCGTGCTGGTGGCCGAGGAGATCCTCGGCATGGAGGAGCGCGGCGTACTCGGGCAGGTGCTCGCCGTTCATCAACAGGTGCTGCCAGTCCATGTTGAGCTTGACGTTGTCGATCCCCTGCGCGCGCAGCTTGTGCACGACGTGCAGGCACATCCCCATGTTGCGCATGAGGATCTTCATCGCCGGCTCGGAGTGCTTGTGCTCGAGGAACAGCAGCACGTTGTGCCTGGCGCAGATCTCGGCGGCCTCGCCGAGGCCCTCGATCAGCCAGCGCCACGAGTCGGCGTACGGCGCCTGGAACGGGTAGTTGTAGCCTTCGCCCCCCGGCCAGATGATCAGATTCGCCCCGAGCGAGCCGGCGAAGTCCGCAGCCTCGCGGACGATCCGGCGGGCCTCCCCGCGGACATCATCATCGGGGTTGACGAGCCCGCCACGGCCGAAGCGGGGATCGAGGTGGAGCCCGCCGGCGATGCAGTAGATGTCGTGGCCGGCGAGCGCCGCCCGGACGTCGTGCAGGTTCTCCGGGGAGAGCTCGTTGGGGTAGTGGAACTCGTATCCGTCGATCATGTCGCCGAGGCCCGCGACGGCGCGATGCACCTTGTCGGCGACCGGCTCAGCGTGGTAGTCGTGCTCGGGCTGATACCCGGCGGGCACGAAGCGCGTGATCATCGGCCCGAAGGCCCAAATGCCGAGACTCGTCTTCATTGCTCCTCCTTCAGTTGACGCCGCACGGCGAGCACGCGCGATCTTAGTCTGGCACGATGGTTAGCGCTAACATCGCGAGGCAAGCGCTCACATCGCAAGGCAAAGGTCACGGAGGAAGGTGCGCTCGATGGCTGCGGAGGACGACATTCGCCGCACACGCCGGCAGCGGCCGGCCGTGATGTCCGACGTGGGCCGGCTCGCGGGTGTCTCTCACCAAACGGTGTCCCGGGTGATCAATGGCAGCCCGCGCGTACGCCCGGAGACGCGACAGCGGGTGATCGCGGCGATGCTCGAGCTGGGCTACCGGCGCAACTCCGTCGCACGCGCGCTTGCGACCGGACGATCGAACACGCTCGGGGTCGTCAGCTTCGATACCACGCTCTACGGGCCCGCCTCGACCCTGTTCGGCATCGAACGGGCGGCGCACGAGGCCGGCTACTTCATCATCGTCGCCAGCCTAACGTCGCTCGACCGTGCCTCGGTCATGGATGCCGTCGATCGGCTGCGCCTTCACGGCGTCGATGGGATCCTGGTCATCGCCCCCCAGGAGGACGCGGTCGACGCGCTCCTGCACGCGCCCAGCGACGTTCCACTGGTGGCGGTCGAGGGGGGCCCGCGCGACACCGTCCCTGTGGTCGCGGTGGACCAGTTCGCCGGCGCCGCGAGCGCAACCCAGCATCTACTCGACCTGGGTCACAAGACGGTGTGGCACGTAGCCGGGCCGGCGGACTTCCTTGAGGCCCAGGAGCGCGTTGAGGGCTGGCGCACCACGCTCGAGGTCGCCGGCGTCGAGCCGCCCCCCCCGCTGGTCGGCGACTGGAGCGCGCGCTCCGGCTATGACCTCGGTCGCCGGCTGAGCAGGGACGCGTCGGTCACAGCGATCTTCGTCGCCAATGACCAGATGGCGCTGGGCGTGCTCCGGGCGATGCACGAGGCCGGCCGTGCGATGCCCGGCGACGTCAGCCTCGTCGGTTTCGACGACATCCCGGAGTCGCCTTATTTCACCCCGCCGCTGACCACGGTCCGCCAGAACTTCATCGAGGTCGGTGGCCGCAGCCTACGCCTGCTGGTGCACGCGATCGAGACCGGCGAGCGCGTCGTTCCGGCCTCGCGGGTGCCGACGGAGCTGGTCGTCCGCGCCAGCACGGGGCCTGCTCCCAGCTGATTCCTAACTTGACCTCAATAGACACTCATCGCGTGTGACCGCTAACATCGCGGCCGCACCAAGAGGAGGAGGAGAGGAGAGAGCATGCGATGTTGGCTCATCGGTGCACACAGGCTGTCACAGGCAGACCAGCTGCGATCTGGGGCGGGTCGAGCGACAGACCTGGCCGTGCGGGGAGACGTGCTGACATTGCGACTGTTTGTTGCTCCCTGCCGATCGCAGGACCCGCAGGGCGAGCGTTTGACCGGCGCCTCAGAGCCTGTTCGGACTCAGAGCGGCGAATCTTTCAACTAGTAGGAGAGGAGCATCAATGTCAGAGCACGACATTCTCGGAGATGCCGTAGAGCGGCTCGAATGGGACGAGCGCAAGGAGGACGACTCGCCGATGAAGCGGATCCGTCAGCTGACGCGACGCACCGCACTGACCGGCGGCGCGGCGGCGATCGCGGCGACCGTGCTCGAGGCTTGCGGCTCGAGCAGCAAGACGACCTCGCAAGCGGCGACGCCGAGCGGGGGCGCGGGGCCCTTCGGGACCAGCTCGAAGCCACACTTCGTGATGGTCAACCACGTGACGACGAACCCGTTCTTCACCGCGACGATCTATGGGTGCCAGGACGCCTGCGCGCTGACAGGCTCCTCGTTCCAGTGGACGGGCTCCACTGACTCGATCGTCAGCGACATGGTCTCGGCGTTCAACACCGCCATCGCCCAACAGGCAAAAGGGATCGGGTGCGCTCTGATCGACAACACCGCCTTCAACACACCCGTCAACACCGCGCTGAGCCACGGCATTCCCGTAATCGCGTACAACGCCGACGTCGCGGCGGGTAGCCCGAACAACCGGATGGCGTACGTCGGCCAGAACAACCTCACCGCGGGCGCCGCGGTCGCGGAGGAGATCCTCAAACATGTGACGAGTGGCGACCTCGTCGCCGGGATCATCGCGACTCCGGGGACAGGGAACATCCAGCCGCGGATCGACGGCGCGAAGCCCGTCCTGACCGGCGCCGGCATCAAGTTCGTGGAGGTCGGGACTTCGGCGACCGTGGGCTCGCCGGAGTACAACAAGATCGCCGCGTGGTACGCCGGCAACAAGGACGTGAAGTGGATGATGGCCGTCGACAGCGGGGACAGCGACGCGGTCTCGGAGTTCATCAAGAACCAACATCTGACGGGCAAGGTCGGCGCATCGGTGTGGGACGTTGGATTGCCGGTCACGCAGGCCATCAACGCCGGTTACGTGACCGCGACTGTCGACCAGCAGGCCTACCTGCAGGGCTTCGACACGATCATGCAGCTGTTCCTGTACAACGTCTCGGGCGGGCTGATGAGGCCGACGGACACCGACACGGGAATCGGCATCGTCACCAAGGCGAACGTCACGCCCTACCTCACGCCGAACAGGTTCGAGGGAACGGGCTCGACGAAGAAGGCATTGACGCCGCCGAGTTCGATCACCGTATAGTCCCGCGAGCGTGCCATCGGACGCTCCAACGTCTGCTGCTGCCCCGGAGGACGGCCCTCCGGAGCGGCAGCGCGAGGCTCTGACCGCGGGACGTCGAGTCCTGCGCCTGTTCCTCTACCAGCGCGAGCTGACCCCGATCGTGATCACGATCGCGCTGTTCGCGTACTTCACGATCAGGGCCGGGTCGGAGTTCACCGGCTCGCTCAGCCTCAGCTCGGCCGCTGGCTTTGCCGGGCCGATCGGCGCGATCGCCATCGGAGAGGTGCTGCTGCTGGTACTCGCCGAGATCGACCTGTCCGCAGGTCAGGTCTTCCTGTTCTGCCCGTGGATGATGTACTGGCTCCACAACGGCGGTCTGCCGCTCGTGCTCGCGATCCTGATCGCGCTCCTGATCGTGTGCATCGTGGGCGCGATCAACGGGCTGATCACCGTGCTCCTGAACGTGCCTTCGTTCGTCACCACGCTGGCGATGAACTTCATCCTCCTCGGGGTGGTGCTTGTCGGCTCCAACGACGCGGCGGCCACGATCCCACTCTCGGGAGGGTCGAGCTTCGCCAGCCACTTGATGGGGACGTGGAAGTGGTCGGAGATCCTCTGGGTGATCGTGATGACGGGCCTCCTCGCCGTGATGCTCACGCGCACGCGCTTCGGCGTTCGAATCATCGCCGCAGGCGGCAACCTCGTCGGCGCCTCCGAGGCCGGCGTGCCCACCCGGCGCGTCAAGGTGTGGTGCTTCGTGCTCTGTTCCTTCCTCGCCGGTCTCGTGGGAATCATCGACGCGGTCAAGTACGGGACTCTCGACCCCGGTAACATCGGAGTCGACTACATCCTGTACGCGATCGGCGCCTGCGTGATCGGTGGCACCGCACTCACCGGCGGGCGCGGGACGGTAGTGGGGGCCTTCATCGGCGCGATCCTGATCGGCATTCTCGAGGACGGACTGACGCTGATCGGGATCAGCACCAACGACCTGTTCATCTACATCGGCGTCATCATCATCGTCGCGATGGCGGTGAACGTCCAGTTCGACCGGCTCATTGCCCGCTCGAGGGGCGGATGAGCGCCGAAGCCCAGCTCCCCGAGCCCGGACCCCCCGTGCCGGCGGGCGCGCCGGTGCTCGAGGTGCGCGGCGTGACGAAGCGCTACGGCGCGCTCGCGGTCCTGCGCGGCATCGACCTCGTCCTGCGTCAGGGCGAGGTGCTCGGGCTCGTCGGGGACAACGGAGCCGGCAAGAGCACGCTCGTCAAGATCTTGAGCGGCTTCCACTCCGAGGACGGGGGAGAGCTCCTCGTCGGGGGAGAGCGCGTGAGCTTCAACTCGGTCGCGGCCGCCCGAGCCCGTGGAATCGAGACGGTCTACCAGGATCTCGCGCTGATTCCGCAGCTGCCCGT
>PMOY01000199.1 GCA_003165655.1 Solirubrobacterales bacterium | reverse complement strand
CCGGCCCAGTAGCTCGGGCCAGCCGCGAACCCGGCCGCGCCGCCGGCTGGCGAGGCATCGCGATCGCCACCGCCCCGATAGGCGCGACCGCCGGCCGCACCGCCAGGCGAGCCACCTACGACCGCCGGCCGCCCCGACAGGCGAGCCACCTACGACCGCCGGCCGCCCCGACAGGCGAGCCGACGACCCGGCTCAATAGAATCGCCCGCCAGGCCCGGGAGCACCGTCGCCGTCCGCGACGAGCTCGCGTCCACCGCATGAGCACGCACGGTCAAGCAATCGATTACCGGCCGCACCGCCTGAAGATCCTCTGGCGCTCGACGATCGGCAAGAAGTACGTGGCCGCCGTGACGGGGGTACTCCTGGCGGGGTTCGTGATCGCTCACATGCTCGGGAACCTGAAGGCGCTCGAGGGCCCGGGCAACGGCCATGCGTCGATCGACCGCTATGCCCACTTCCTGCGCACGATCGGCTCGCCGGCGCTGCCGCACGACTTCTTCCTCTGGACCGAGCGCATCGTCCTGTTCACGGCACTCGTCCTGCACGTGACGACGGTCACCCAGCTCTACCGGCGCAACCGCGCCGCCCAGGCGAAGGACCACCGGCCCAAGCGCATCCGCTCCACGATATCCGCCCGGACCATGCCGCTGAGCGGACTATTGATCCTCGTCTTCGTCATCTTCCACGTGCTCCAGTTCACGACCATGACGATCCACCCGACTCCACTCGCGAAGGGCGCCGTTTACGCGAACGCCTACGGGGCCTTCCAGAAGTGGTGGATCGTGCTGATCTACGTCGCGGCCGTGGTGGTGCTCGGCTTCCACATGAACCACGCGCTGTGGAGCGGGGCCCAGACTTCCGGGGTCGACAACCCGGACCGCAATTGGTTCTGGCGCCGACTCGCGACCGGTGTCACGGCCATCACCGTGATCGGCTTTGCGCTCGTGCCTACGCTGTTCTGGACCGGCGCGCTCCCCAAGCCCGTGACCACTGTTGCCGCCCACGACGGAGCGAGATCCACCCAATGAACCTTGATGCGGCGATACCCGACGGCCCGATGCAAGAGAAGTGGCGGATCTGGAAAGACAACCACGAGCTTGTCGGCCCCCGTCGTCGTAGCGACCACGTGATCGTCGTCGTGGGCACGGGGCTCGCGGGCGCGAGCGCAGCCTCGACGCTCGCCGGGATGGGCTACCACGTCGAAGCCTTCTGCTATCAGGACAGCTCGCGGCGCGCACACTCGATCGCCGCGCAGGGCGGGATCAACGCGACCAAGGACTACTCGAATGACGGCGATTCGGTCCACCGGCTGTTCGCGGACACGATGAAAGGCGGCGACTTCCGCTCGCGCGAGGCCAACGTCTGGCGCCTCGCCGAGCTCTCCACCGAGATCATCGACCAGGCCGTCGCACAAGGGGTGCCGTTCAACCGTGAATACGGCGGCCTGCTGGCGACGCGGTCCTTCGGCGGGGTTCTCGTGGAGCGCACCTTCTACTGTCGCGGCCAAACCGGTCAGCAGCTGCTGCTCGGAGCCTACGGCGCGCTATCACGGCAGATCAGGGCGGGGCTCGTGAACATGCACACACGCCACGAGATGCTTGACATCGTCGTCTACGACGGCCAGGCACGCGGGATCGTGGCCCGTGACCTCGTCACGGGGGAGACCCGCTCGTATCCGGCCGACGCAGTGGTGCTGGCGACCGGCGGCTACTCGAACGTCTACTTCCTGTCCACTAACGCGATGGGCTGCAACGTCACCGCGATCTGGCGCGCGTTTCGCCGCGGCGCGGGCTTCGCCAATCCCTGCTTCACCCAGATCCACCCGACCTGCATCCCGGCAACCGCGGAGCACCAGTCGAAGCTGACTCTGATGAGCGAGTCGCTGCGCAACGACGGCCGGGTGTGGGTTCCGCGCGCGGGCGATGAGCAGCGCGAGCCGAACGCGATCCCGGGGTCCGAGCGCTACTACTTCCTCGAGGAGATGTATCCGCGGTACGGCAACCTGGTCCCCCGCGACGTCGCCTCTCGCGCAGCGAAGCATGTCTGTGATCAGGGGCTCGGGGTCGGTCCCACCGGGCGCGCCGTGTACATGGACTTCCGCGACGCGATCGAGCGGCGCGGCGAGCACGAGATGGCGGCACGCTACGGCAACCTCTTCGAGCTCTACGAGCAGATCACCGGTGAGACCCCATGGGAGGTGCCGATGCGGATCTATCCCGCACCGCACTACGCGATGGGAGGCCTCTGGGTCGACTACACGCTCCAAACCACGATTCCGGGCTTGTTCGCGATCGGCGAGGCGAATTTCTCCGACCACGGCGCGAACCGCCTCGGAGCCAGCGCGATGATGCAGTGCCTCGCCGACGGCTACTTCGTGCTCCCGCACGCGGTCACCGACTACCTCGCGCGGCTCGAGGTGCCGCACGCCGATCCGAGCCATCCGGCGTTCGCCGCCGTCGAGGCCGAGGTCGAGGAGCGCCTGCAGCGCCTGCTCGCGGCCGACGGCACAACCCCCGCGAGCCACTTCCATCGCGAGCTGGGCAAGATCATGCTCGACAGCTGCGGGGTTTCCCGCTCCCGCCCCAAGCTCGCCCAAGCGCTCAAGGACATCCCTGAGGTCGGCCACCAGTTCTGGTCGGAATTGAAGGTCGGGGGCGACGCGCGCTCACTCAACCAGAGCCTCGAGTACGCGGGACGCGTCGCAGACTTCATCGAGCTCGGTGAGCTGATGTGCCGAGACGCGCTCGTGCGTGACGAATCGTGCGGTTGTCACCTGCGCGAGGAGCATCAGGGCGCCGACGGCGAGCCGATCCGCGATGACGAGCGGTTCGCCAACGTGGCCGTGTGGGAGAACCGGGGAAGGGCTGTCGAGCCGGTCCGCCACGTCGAGGACCTCGAGTTCAACGAGATGAAGCCGAAGACGAGGAACTACAGGTGAACTTCACCCTGCGTGTCTGGCGCCAGGAGGAGCACGATGCCCCCGGCCGGTTCGAGACCTATGAGGTCGCGGACGTCGAACCGGACGAGTCGTTGCTGGAGATGCTCGATGCGCTCAACGACCGGCTGATCGCCGGGGGCGCCGTCGCGATCGCGTTCGACCACGACTGCCGCGAGGGGATCTGTGGCTCGTGCTCGATGACTATCGACGGACGGCCCCACGGGCCCGGCGGGGGGACAACGACGTGCCAGGTCTACATGCGCCAGTTCGACGACGGCGCGACGATCACCGTCGAGCCCTTCGGTGCCAGTGCCTTCCCGATCATCAGGGACCTGATCGTCGACCGCTCCGCGCTCGACCGGATCCAGGAGGCCGGCGGCTACACCGGCGTCAACGCCGGCCCCAAGCCGGAACCGAACGCCAACCCGATCTCACCCGAGGACGCGGAGGAGGCGAT
>PMOY01000321.1 GCA_003165655.1 Solirubrobacterales bacterium | reverse complement strand
GCGCGGCCGTTCGAGTTCATCCCCGCGGACTACGGCAAGCCGATCGTGGTGGCCGGATTCGAGCCGCTCGACATCCTGCACGCGATCACGATGATCCTCCGCCAGCTCGCCGAGGGACGCTGCGAGGTCGAGAACCAGTACAAGCGCGTGGTCCCCTACGAGGGTAATCAGCGCGCACTCGAGGTCATGGCCGAGGTATTCGAGCTGCGACCCCACTTCGAGTGGCGCGGACTCGGCTTCATCTCCCACAGCGGGCTCAAGCTCTCCGAGGCCTACGCGGACCTCGATGCCGAGAAGCGCTTCAGCGTCCCGGGAGTGCGCGTCGCCGACCCGAAGGCGTGCCAATGCGGAGAGGTCCTCAAGGGCGTGATCAAGCCGTGGGAGTGCAAGGTGTTCGGCACGGCATGTACTCCCGAACGTCCGATCGGAACATGTATGGTTTCGTCCGAGGGCGCATGCGCCGCGTATTACAACTATGGCCGCTTCGCCCGTGAGCGGGAAGTCGTCTGATGCGGGGGCGAGTCCTCCGATGACCGATCAGGCGGCGGTTTCGGACCGCGAGGCCAAGATCCTCGGGATCATCGAGACGGCGCGCGGCAAGCGCGCGAAGTTCCGCGACAAGCAGATCAACATGTCGCACGGCGCTGGAGGCAAGGCGACGCAGAGCTTGATCGAGGGCGTGTTCGTGCCGGCGTTCGGTGGTGAGACCCTCGGCGCGATGGGCGACGCCGGAGCGGTCACGGTCGACGGGGTGGAGCTGGCGATGACGACCGACTCCTACGTCGTCAAGCCACTTCGCTTTCCTGGGGGCTCGATCGGCGAGCTCGCGGTCAACGGAACCGTCAACGNNCGAGATCGTCGGCGGTGACACCAAGGTGGTCGAGCGCGGCTACTGCGACGGCATGTACGTCTGTACGACCGGAGTCGGTCACCGCGACCCGCGTGCGCGGCTGTCGCCGTCGTCGCTTCGTCCGGGCGACCGGATTCTGCTCTCCGGCTCGATCGGCGAGCACGGCACCGCGATCATGCTCGCCCGCAATCTGTTTGACCTCGATGCCTCGATCGAATCGGATACGCGTTCGCTGTGGCCGGCGGTCGATGCTCTGCTCGAGGCCGTCGGTCCCGATCTGCGCTGCCTGAGGGATGCCACTCGTGGCGGCGTGGCGTCGGTGCTCAACGAGCTCGCCCGGGCCTCATCGGTGGCGATGCTCGTGCGGGAAGCAGCCGTCCCGGTCCACCCGGCTGTGGCTGGCGCGTCCGAGATCCTCGGAATCGACCCAATGTACGTCGCCAACGAAGGCAAGTTCGTCGCTTTCGTCGCCCCCGAGGCGGCGGACGAAGCCCTCGAGACGCTACGCAAGGTAGACGGCTGTGAGGATGCGGCCGAGATCGGAGAGGTGCGGACGGAGCCGCCAGGGATGGTGCTGGTCGAGACAAGCTTCGGCGGCCGGCGAGTGATGGATCAGCTTGTGGGCGACCCCCTACCACGTATCTGTTGAGAGCGAGAGGAGACGGGATGGCAAGTCCGTTTGCAGGTCACAGACAAACAGAGGCGGTTACGGCTCACGTCCTCTGGATGACGACGGGACTGAGCTGCGAGGGCGATTCCGTGGCGATGACCTCGGCCACGAACCCGAGTCTGGAGGACATCATCCTTCAGGCCATCCCCGGTATGCCGAAGGTCGTGATCCACAACCAGGTCGTGGATTACGCCAACGGTGCCGACTATGCCCAGGCGTGGTTCGATGCCGAGCAGGGGAAGCTCGATCCGTTCGTGCTCTGCATGGAAGGCTCGATCGGTAACGAGGAGATCAACGGAGACGGCCACTGGACCGGCTTCTCGCAGAATCCCGACGGTCAGCCGATCACGATGAACGAGTGGCTCGACCGTCTCGCTCCCAAGGCCGCGGCCGTGGTCGCGATCGGAACCTGCGCCACGTACGGCGGCATCCCGGCGATGAAGGGCAATGCCACCGGCGCTATGGGCGTCCCCGACTACCTCGGCTGGAGTTGGAAGTCCAAGGCCGGTCTGCCGGTCGTCTGCATTCCCGGTTGCCCCGCGCAGCCGGACAACATGACCGAGGTGCTCCTGTATCTCGCGCTGCACCTCGCCGGCCTGGCGCCAGCGCCGGAGCTCGACGATGCGCTACGGCCGAAGTGGCTGTTCGGACGGACCGTCCGTGAGAGCTGCAACCGCGCCGGCTTCGCCGAGCAGGGCGACTTCGCGACCGAGTACGGCTCGGACCATCGCTGCCTGGTCAAGCTCGGATGCAAGGGCCCGGTCGTCAAGTGCAACGTCCCCGTCCGCGGCTGGGTCAACGGCATGGGTGGCTGCCCGAACGTCGGCGGCATCTGCATGGCATGCACGATGCCGGGATTCCCGGACAAGTACATGCCGTTCATGGACGAGGACAAGTACGGACGTGCGGCCGCAGGAATCATCCAGTACACGTACGGCCCGATCGTCCGGTACATGCGCAACCGGAACATCACCACCAACTACGACAAGGAGCCGGAGTGGCGCCAGAAGGGCCGCGCCCTCACCACCGGCTACGTCAAGAGGTGGTAACCCGATCTCGAGCTAGCGACACCCGCTGAGTTTCGTAATGACTTCAAGCCAAACGAGGAGCGAACTACATGGCGACTGTTGAGACGCCGAGTAAGGTCATGGTCAAGGAGATGTCCTGGGATCCGATCACTCGGATCGTCGGGAGCCTCGGTATCCATACCGAGATCGACTTTTCCAATCAAACGGTGCTGAAGTGCTACAGCACGTCGATGATCTTTCGCGGATTCGACATCTTCATGCGGGGCATCGACCCGCGTGATACGCACTTCATCACCAGCCGGATCTGTGGAATCTGCGGCGACAACCACTGCACCGCGTCCTGTCTGAACCAGAACATGGCGTACGGCGTCAAGCCGCCGCCACTAGGCGACCTGGCGTTCAACTGCGCCGAGGCTGCGGACTACATCTTCGACCACGCGATCTTCAA
>PMOY01000314.1 GCA_003165655.1 Solirubrobacterales bacterium | reverse complement strand
ACCTTGGGCGACATGCCCTGTTCCTTGGCGATTTCGTGAACGCGTTTCTTGCTCATGTGCTCTATTCGAAGTCTAGGTGACTCGTGTCAAACTCAGATCCGGTCGGGTCGGGTCCAGCCGCGAGCGGCCGTCCGCTCGGGGCCGCGAGCGCGCGGCCGGCCCGCCGCCTGCCACGGAGGCTGCCCTCACCCGCCGTCTGGGACCGACGCTGCGGCCGGCCCGGCGTCTGCGACCGAGGCTGCGTCTGTCTCATGCCTGCGACGGACGCAGCGTCCACCGGCTCCGTCATTCGGCGGCGCGCCCCTATGGCGTCGCGCCCTCGGTGGGCGAAGCCTCACCAATCGTGACCGGCTGCTCCGGATCCCCCGTCGCTTCGGAACCAGCATCCGGCTCGGGGCCGGATGTCGCTTCGATCTGGTCCGTGTCCTGGCCGGCGAGCGCCTGGTGGGCATCGATGCCGCAGTAGCGCGATCCGGGGAGGGCGGCGTTCGGGCAGCGACGACCGTTGGAGAGGATGGCGGCGCAGCGGCCCTGGGCCTCCTCTTGCTCGTAGCCGTGCTCGGCCTCCTCGGCGGCGAACTCCGTCTCGGAGCGAATGTCGATTCGCCAGCCGGTGAGCCGCGCGGCGAGGCGCGCGTTCTGGCCTTCGCGTCCGATCGCCAGCGACAGCTGGTCGTCAGGAACGATCACCGTGGCCTGCTTGCCCTTGTCGTCCACGAGCACTTCGCGCACGCGGGCGGGCGACAGCGCCTTGGCGACGAACCGCGCGGGCTCCTCGTTGTAGGGAATGATGTCGATCTTCTCGCCACGCAGCTCGGACACAACCATCCTCACGCGCGAGCCACGGGGGCCCACGCACGCCCCGACCGGGTCGACCCCGTCGACGTGCGAGACAACGGCGATCTTCGAGCGATAGCCCGGCTCCCGGGCGACGCCGGTGATCTCGACGAGGCCGTCGGCGACCTCGGGCACCTCGAGCTCGAACAACGACTTGATCAGCTCGGGATCCCGGCGGGAGACGATGATGCTGGGACCCTTGGTCGACGCCGAGACGTCCTTGATCACCGCCTTGATCCGCTGCGAATGGTCGTAGCGCTCACCGTCCACCTGCTCGGACTTGGGGAGCAGCGCCTCGACCCGCTCGCGTAGCTGCACGAGGGTGTAGCGCGAGTCCGACTGCTGGACGATTCCCGTGATCAGCTCGCCGACGCGGTCCCGGTACTCCTCGAACATCATGTCGCGCTCGGCCTCACGGATTCGTTGCAGGATCACCTGCTTCGCGGTCTGCGCGGCAATCCGGCCGAAATCGTCCGGAGTGACGTCCTCGGTCTCGATCTGATCCTCGTACTCCTTGAGCTTCTCGAGGTCGATCTCCGGTTCGGGAGGATCGCGCATTTCCCCCGTCTCAGGGTCGACGGTCGGTTCGCCGTCGGTCGCCGATTCGACGAGCAGCTGCTCCTCGAGCTCCGGCGGGATCTTCAGCTCCCAGACGATGAAGTCGCCCGTGTCACGGTCCATTTCGACCTTGGCGTAGGGCGCCGAACCAGGGGTCTTCTTGTATGCCGACAGGAGGGCGTCTTCGAGCGCCTCCATGAGCTTCTCGCTCGCGATGTTCTTCTCGGCGGCAAGGCCCCGTACGGCTTCCAGGATCTCCTTGGACATGGGCTTACTCTCCCGCGACGAGGTTGGAGCGATCGATCTGCTCGTAGGGCACCGTCACGACGCCGTCTTCGACGGCGATCGCCACGTCTGCGTCCGACGCGCCAACGAGCTCGCCGGTGACGCTGCGATGACCGTCGATCGCGTCGCGCAGGCGTACCCGAGCACGGCGACCGAGGAACCGTCGGAAGTGAACGGGGCGGGTGAGGGGACGATCCTCACCCGGCGAGGAGACCTCGAGCGTGTAGCGATCGCGATAGTCGGTCAGGCACGCCGAAACGCGCTCGCAGATGGCGAGCGTGACGCCTTCCGGATGGTCGATGAACAGGCGCAGCGTGGCGCCGGATACGACCTCTGCGAGCAGGACCTCGACCTCGGGCTCGGTCTGCTCGAGCCGGGCCTCAATCTCGGTCTGGATCGCCTTCACTGACTGCCTCACCTCCGTCATAAAAAAAAGCGGGCGAACGCCCACTTTCGGTACGTCCGCCGGAATGGTCTCCAGCGCGAAAGTTGTTCAGCAAATGTAGCACCGCCCTGGTGCTCCTGCACGGTATGAGTGGGACGCGTGTTGCAGAAGTCACGGGGCCCCGCGTCGCAGAAGCTCCCCCGCGCCGTAGAAGTCACGGCCCAGCTTCGCGGAAGTCGCCGCGCCCGCGGTGGGGCTCGCTGTTCGCTGTCGCCTCAGGAGCGCGCCGCCGCCGCGCGGGCCCGATCGCGGTAGAGGCTGTAGTCGCGGCGGTCGGGCTGCAGACAGGCGGCGAGCGCGAGCGGGTGGCGGGCCTCGGCGTGCCGGCCAAGCAGCTGCAACGACCGCCCGAGGCAGAAGAGAGCGAAGTCGTTGGTCGGCGCGCGCTCGGTCACCGCCGCGAATTCGCCGGCCGCCTCCTCGTAGCGCTGAGCGTGGAACAGCGCACGCCCGAGCGCCTCGCGGATCGACGTCTTGTCCGGTGCGAGATCACGCGCCCGGGCGAGCGGGACCGTGGCCTGATGGTGATGCCCCTGCTCGAGGAGCGAGGTCCCCCGGCGAAAGAGTTCGTAGACGTCGTCCATCGCCGCGCATTTTAATTCCTCACAGGCGCGGTGGCAACGCCCACAGTGCCCGGATGCGCCCGAAGCTGCCTCGCCCCTCGGCGAGCTTCGCCCGGAGCGCGCGCCGCTGCGCGGGCGTCGGTGGCTCCGTGAGATCGGCGTACCGCCCCCGGGCCACGGCGTGCACGTACTCGGCCGCCTCGATCGAGCGCCGGAACCTCCGCTCGAGGTCGGCGAGCGTCGTCGCGGGAGTGAGCTCGACGCTGCTGCGACGCAGCGCGCGTTCGAGCTCGGCAAGGAGCTCGTCGCTCGAAGCCGGCTCCCTGGCGCGGCTGTGGAGCCACCACGCCACTGCGGCGCCGCCGAGCCCGAGCAGCAGCGCGATCGCGGCGATTGCCGCGACTCCTGGCCCAGACCCGCCGGAGTGGCGCGAGCTCGTCGTCGGCGTTGGCGCGCCGCCGCGGTCCTTGAAGCCCGCCGCCGCCGGCCTCGGCAGCGTGGAACCGCCGCCGAGCGGCTTCTGCAGCGAGCTCACCGTCGCCGTCGGCGTCGGATTGAAGGCAACCCAGCCGTAGGTCGGGAACCAGACCTCGACCCAGGCGTGGGCGTCGGTGTCCGCGACGGTGAATTCGCCGCTCGATGCGCTGTAGGTTCCCGGCGTGAAACCGACCGCGACGCGGGCTGGGATCCCCCCCATCCGCAGCAGCAGCGCCATCGCGCCGGCGAACTGCTGGCAGTAGCCGTACTTGTCCTTGAACAGGAACGTCTCGAGCGGATAGGCGCTGATCGGTGCGTCGAGGTTGTACGTGTACCCGTGTTGCAGGTACTGCTGCACCCGCTCGACGAAGGCATACGGCGTGGGCTCGCCCGCCGCGAGGCGTTGGGCGAGCGAGTACGCTGCGGCGTAGGGCGAGGCACCCAAGGTCGAGGCGATGTAGGCGTCGCCGGCTACCGTCGGCGCCGATGAGCCGAACGCCGGGAAGGCGATCGTCCCGGCGATCGAGCGCGCGCCCGCCACGGGCAGGAAGATCTCGCGGTAGTAGCTGAGGTCGGCGGGAAAGGAGGTGCCGGCGGCCCCGAGCTCGGCAGCCGTGGGATCCGGCGTATAGACCTTGACGACGTAAGCGTCGCCGGGCCCGAGCTGCTGGTTGGCGATCCACGTCCCGGAGCTCGCGCCCGGAGTCACTCCCCCTGGGACGTCCTGCGGTGCCTGCGCCGTCCCGCTCGCGATGACGTCGCTCGTGTACATGCCCCCGATCGTGATCCGCAGCGTCTGCGTCCAGGTCGCCGCGGCGGCGAGCGACGGCGCCGGAGCCGTGGGCGGCGCCGCACCCACGGAGCTCAGGTTCTGCTGCGCCTCCACCCAGCCTGTCCCATCGAAGTCATCGAGGTTCTCGGTCTTCCAGTAGTACGGATGGGCCGCCTTCACGAGCAGCACCTGCTTCCCGTCTGTGGGCCAGTTGTACGGTCCGTATCCCTGAAACCAGTCGAACGTTTCCGTGCCGGTCGGGCTGAACGCATTGGCGATCGCCTGGTAGTTGAGTACCGGATGGTGGATGTCGAGCCCAGGGGCGAGGAGCACACCGCCGGCGCCCGCCAGACCGGCCGCGGCGAGCGCCGGCAGCAGCTCGCGGCGGCCGAGCCGCTCGCCCCACACGAACGCGGCCACGAGCACGAACAGCAGCAGCCCCTGGAGATACGCCGCGTCGGGACGCTCGAGCATCGAGGGGACGATCGCCAAGGCGATCAGCGGCAGCGCGGCAGCCGCCCGGCGCGCGTCGCCGAGCGACTGCGGCACGAACGCGAGCAGGACTCCGGCGTCGAGCAGCAGGATGCCACCACCGAGCAGGATCACCGCCCGGGCCCAGCTGTTCACGCCGGCGTAGGGCACGATCTCGCGCGGCAGTGCGGTCAACCCCTGGCCGATCCCGTCGGCGATCGCCCTCAGGTGGAGGTGGACGACGAGCGCAAGGGGCACGCCACAGACCGGAAGCCCCGCCACCAGCAGTACGACGACACCCGCCGCCGCGAGCAGCCGAGATCGTCCGCCCCGCTGCGCTCGCTCGCCGAGGACGCCGCCGGCGATCGCCGCGAACGCGAGCAGCACGAGCATTCGCCCGGTCGCCGAGGGAGCGACCAGACTCGCCCAGCGCAGCGAGCCATAGAGCCCGAGCGCAGAGAACGTGACCAGTCGCACGGCCGGCCGTGCTCGCGGCACATCCGGCTTCGCGCGAGCGCGGCGCCGCAGCGGCTCGAGCCGGGCGCGACCGGGCGCCGCGATCGTGCTCATCGGGCTGCCGTTCTCCTCGCGCCCTGCAGCGTCCCGGCGCGCGCGCCCCGGCGCGCGCTCAACTCATAGGCGCTGCAGCCGGCGACCTCGAAGCTGGCCGACCGCCCCGCGAGCGTTCCCGGCACGACGAGCACCCGGGCCGCCCGAGCGACGCCGTCGGCCGCTGCCGGCAGGCGCTGCAGCCGCCGCGCGGCGACGTAGAAGGTTGGACCACGCCGGACGCCGACCCCCGAGAGAAAGGGAGGCGGCGTGCCGGGAGCGCCCTCGACCACCGCGAGCCGGGCGTGCGCCGCGGACCACGAGCCGGCACCGCCGTCGAGCGGGCTCGCTCGCCGCTCTCCCGGAAGGAGCAGCGCGCAACCACCGTGCCGGGCGAGCTCGAACGCGATCGAGGCGGCCGCTCGCACCGCCGCGTCGAGGTCCTCGGGCTGGTCAGCCCCACGCGCATCGAGCACGACGAGGGGACGGGAGTCGCTTTCGGCGCGGAGCCGACGCTCGAGCAGCCCGGCGCCGCGTGCCAGCGCTGCCCAATGGATCCGCGAAGCCGAAGCGCCCTCGCGATAGGGACGCAGCCCGTCGATCTCGATCTCGGCCAGGGCCGCGCGTGGGGCCTTGGCCGCGAGCTGGAAGCCGGCCGCGGCCCGGGCCGGCCCTGATCCTCGCCCCGCCGCGACGCGGATCGGTTCGGTCCGCGGGAGGACGAGCAGCTCCTGGACGGTGCCGATGCCGGGGCACACGCGCCGGGAGACGTCGAACGGGTCCCGGATCAGCAGCGCCGGCGGCTCGATTCGCCGCAGCCCTCGCCGGTCGAAGCTCGCGGTCACCCGCCGGGTGCTCGTCCGCAGCCGGGGGCCGAGGAGGATCGGCTCGGAGACGAGCGGTTCGAGCACGACGCGGGCGAGTGCCGGCGTGCGCCCGCACCGCACCTGGAGCTCGAACTCGAATGGCTCGCCCTCCGTGATGCGCCGGAGGTTGAGCCTGCGCGTGACTGTGGCGCCGCGTGCGGCGAGCCGGGTCCAGATCGGAGCCACGACGCCGATGAGCAGGAAGGCCACGCCCGCCACGTACAGCGGCACGGCGTCGAACAGGCGTGCCACGACAGTCAGCCCCACACCCGCGGCGACGATACCCTGCGCTCGCGTCATGGAGCCCGGCGGAGCTCCCTCGCGCTCCACCAGCCGGTCACCGTGCAGCCACCGCCGAGACCGCGTCGGTGACGACATCCCCCGCGCTCGCTCCGGCCGCCTCCGGGGCGAGGACGAGGCGGTGGGCGAGCACCGGTACCGCAAGCGCCTGCACGTCGTCGGGAAGAGCGTGGTCGCTGCCCCGCATCATCGCCCGCGCCTTCGCCGCCTGTAGCAGCATCAATCCCGCCCGCGGGCTCGCGCCGAGCTCGACGCGCGGGTCCTCGCGCGTGCGCCAGAGCAACCGCACCACATAGTCACGCAGGGGCTTGGTCGCACGCACGCGCGTGCTCGCCTCCTGCGCCGCGAGCACCTCGGCCGCCGTCACGACCGGCTCGAGCGTCAGCACCCGGTCGCCGGCCTCGTGATCGGCGAGCATCGCGACCTCCGCCGGCGGGTCCGGATAGCCGAGTGAGACCCGAACCATGAACCGGTCGACCTGCGCCTCCGGGAGCGGATAGGTGCCCTCGTATTCGATCGGATTCTGCGTCGCGAGCACGAGAAACGGCCGCGCCAGCTCGTGCGTGTGGACGTCGACGGTAACCCGTCGCTCCTGCATGCACTCGAGCAGGCCGGATTGGGTCTTCGGCGATGCCCGATTGATCTCGTCCACGAGCACGACGTTCGCGAACACCGGCCCGGGTCGAAACTCGAAGCGCTGCTCGCGCTGGTTGTAGACGTTGACGCCGACGACGTCGGCGGGCAGCAGATCGGAGGTGCACTGGATGCGCGCGAACTGGCAGTCGAGCGAGCGCGCGAGCGAGCGAGCGAGTGCGGTCTTCCCGACGCCGGGGTAATCCTCGATCAGGGCGTGACCCTGCGCCATCAGCGCGATCAAGAGGTGGCTGAGAATCTCCTCGCGTACGTGCACCGCTCGCTCGATGTTCGCCGCAATGCGGCGGACGATCGCCGCGGCGGCCTCACACTCGTGTGCCGCGACCGGCGGTAGCTCCAACGGCTCCATCCGCTGCCTCCTTTGAATCTGCCCGCTGCGCGCCCGCCGCGCGGAGCCCTTGCACCACATCAAGCACAGTAGCCGCAACCCGTGACTTGCTCGTGCGCGGCACGCGGCGCTCTCCTGCGGCGGTCACGACCGTGACCTCGTTCTCGGATACGTCAAACCCGATGTCCGAGCGGGAGATGTCGTTCACCACGACCGCGTCGAGCCCCTTGCGTCGGCGCTTGGCGCGCGCGTGCTCGAGCGCATCCTCGCCGTGCTCGGCGGCGAATCCGACGAGCACCTGGCCCGGGCGCCGCGCCGCCGCGAGCGCGCTGAGGACGTCGTCGGTCGGCTCGAGCTCGATCGTCGGCACCGGGCCGACGTCCTTCTTCAGCTTGTGAGCGACCGGCGCCGCGGGCCGGAAGTCCGCCACGGCGGCGGCCATCAGCAGGACGTCGCAGCCGGGAAACTCACGCTCGCAGGCGTCGCCGAGCTCGGCGGCGCTCCGCACCTCGATCACGCGCACCACCGGTGGCGTCGCCAGCGCCACGTTGGCTGCGATCAGGGTGACGTCGGCGCCGCGGCGCGCGGCCTCGCGCGCTAGCGCGACCCCCATCCTCCCCGATGAGCGGTTGCCGATGTAACGCACGCTGTCGATCGGCTCGCGGGTTCCACCGGCGGTGACGAGCACCCGCAGCCCGGACAGCGGGCGCGGACTCGCGCCGGACTCGAGCACAGCTTCACACGCGGCGAGCAGCTCCGAGGGCTCCGGCATCCGGCCGACCCCGTGCTCGCCATGGGAGGCGAGGTCGCCCTCGCCGGGCGGGATCACCATCACGTCGCGGTCGGCGAGCAGGCGGAGGTTGGCCTGCGTAGCCGGGTGCTCGTACATCCGTCCGTTCATCGCCGGCGCCACCACCACCGGGCACTCAGCCGCGAGCGCAGCGGTCGTCAGGAGGTTGTCGGCGAGGCCGTGCGCGAGCTTGGCGAGGGTGTTCGCGCTCGCCGGCGCGATCAAGTAGACGTCCGCCCGCTCGACCAGCGCCAGATGGCTGATCGGCGCCCGGTCGGGGACAGCCTCGCCCGGGTAGGCGCCCCGGGCCGGATCGGGCTCGAGCTCGCTCAGCAATACCGGCGCGCCGGTGATCGCCTGAAACGATGCGGTGCCGACGAAGCGCACGCTTGCATCGGTCTGGATCACGCGCACGGCATGCCCCGCCTTGACTGCGAGTCGGGCGGTCTCGAGCGCCTTGTATGCCGCGATCCCGCCGCTCACTCCAAGGAGCACCCGGGCCACGTGTGCTCCTATCGGTAGTGGAACTTCAGCTTGCCCTGAGCCACTTCCTCGAGGGCGATGGTGAGGTAGTTCTTGGAGCGCGTGTCGACCATCGGCGGCGGGAACTCGTCGAACGTGCCCTCGCCGAGGTTGTGGTAATACGAGTTGATCTGACGCGCGCGCTTGGCCGCGACGATCACGCTCGCGTAGTCGGAGTCCACGTGCTCGATCAGCTTATCGATGCGGGGAGAGATCAAAGTTTCTGTGTCCTTACGGTTGGGAGGCCAGACAAGCGTAGCGACCGGTGGTTGGGCGCGTCTTAAGCGCGGCGAGGTCGCAACCGGAGCGGCGCGGCGGGGTGAGTCGATCCCGCGTCATGCGGGTATCCATCCACCGCTAGCCCAGCACTCCCCGGACGATCGCCGCCAGCTCCTCTGTCGCCTGCTCGAGGCGGTCGTTGACCACCACGTGCCCGAACTCGTGGTGGCTCTCGAGCTCTCGGTCGGCGGTGCGCAGGCGCTCGTCGACCTCCTCGGCCGCGTCGGTGCCACGGCCGACGAGCCGAACGCGGAGCGCGTCGCGCGACGGTGGGGAGATGAACACGGCGACCGCGTCGGGCACCGTCTCGCGCACCTGCCGTGCGCCCTGGACCTCGATCTCGAGCACCACGGGCACGCCGACGTCGAGCCGTCGCTCGAGCTCCGAGCGCAGCGTCCCGTAGCGGTTGCCCGAATAGGCGGCGTGCTCGACGAAGTCACCCGCGGCGACGCGCCGCTCGAATTCGTCCTGGGTCAGGAAGTGGTAGTCGACGCCGTCGCGCTCGCCAGGACGGGCCGCGCGCGTGGTTGCCGAGACGGACAGCTCGAGCTCGGGAATGCGCTCGAGCAGCCCCCGGATCAGCGTGCCCTTGCCGACGCCGGAAGGCCCGGTGATGACGAAGACCTTGGCGCTGCTCACGCGAGCGGCGCGGCTGCTAGCGCCGCATCAGCGCGACCAGCTCGGCGCGCTGGCGCTGGGAGAGCCCGCCGATCGTCTTGCTCGGAGAGATCCGGCACTGCGAGAGAATCTTGTTGACCTTGACGCGGCCGTACTTGGGAACGGCGAGCAGGAGGTCGAACACCTTCGCGGTCTCGAGATATTCGGGGGGCTCGAGCAGGAGCTCGTGGATCGGCTGGCGCCCCGCCTTGAGATCGCGCTTGAGCTTCGCCCGGCGCGTGCGCACGTCGTTGGCTCGCTGCAGCGCATCCATTCGCTGGAGCAGCGACCGTTCCGGTGCAGCGATGTGCTTGGTTGGTGATTCGCTGACCGACGGCATGGGCGGCGAGTCTACATCCTGGCGCCGAGCGTTCAAGAGAAGTGCCCAACATTCGACTCGACCTCAAGCTGAGGTCTAGCCATATCGAGCATGGTTACGGGAATCAGGTTGGTTTGCAGGGAGTTTTATACCCTGTTAGCAATTAAGTGGAGTCCCGTGGCGCGAAATGCTGCTGTTTTCACAAAGCGCCGCCAGCTCCCTCGAGATTCGTGTGCCCGCAGCCGGATCCCGGAAGCTCTCCGTGCCGACGGCGACCACCGTCGCGCCGGCCATGATCAGGTCGAGCGCATCGCGACCGTTCTGCACGCCGCCCATCGCGACGATCGGGATGCCGACCCCGCGGGCGACCGCGTGGACTTGTGCCAGCGCGACCGCGCGCACCGCCGGTCCGGACACGCCGCCCGTCGTCCCCCCCAGCCACGGATGGCCGGTGCGAGGGTCGAGCGCCATGCCCCGGATCGTGTTGATCAGCGATACGGCGCTCGCACCCGCGTCCTGTGCCGCCCTGGCCACGGCGACCACATCGGTGGCGTTTGGCGTGAGCTTGACGATCAGGGGCTTCTCAGTCAGCGGTCGCACACGGCGCAGCAACGCGGTCACCTCGCCGGGGTCAGCGCCCATCACCAGCCCCGTCTCCACGTTCGGGCAGGAGACGTTCAGCTCCAGGGCAGCGACCTCGTCACGCACCGAGAACGCGCTCACCAGCTCGACCACCTCGTCCCCGGTGAAGCCCATCACATTGACGATCAGGGGCACCGGAAGCGCTGCGAGCTCCGGCAGGTCCTCCGCGAGGTATCGCCGCAGGCCCTTGTTCGGCAGGCCGATCGAGTTGATCAGCCCGCCCGGTGTCTCCCACAGCCGCGGCGGCGGGTTGCCCTCGCGCGGCGCGACGGTCACCGTTTTTGAGACGAAGGCGGCGAACGGGAACTGTCCGATCAGCGCGTCCCCGAACACGCGTCGAGCCGCGATCGCGTCGAACGTGCCGGACCCGTTGATAATCGGATGGGCGAGCTCGATTCCGGAGAGCTCGGTCGGCGTCGCTGCGGCGTGAGCGTTCAATGGCCCATCCCGGCGACCATTGCCGTCTCGAGCTCGGCCGCGTCGACCACGGGACCGTCGACGCACAGACGGATGTAGCCCCTCCGGGTCGGGACGACGCACCCGAAGCAGGCGCCGAATCCGCACGCCATCCCGGACTCGAGCGCGAGCTGCGCCGGCGTCTCGCGTGCCGCGCAGAGCACGCGCACCGACTCGAGCATCGCGGGCGGGCCGCACGCATAGACGGTGGCGTGCGCGTCGCCGTCGAGCTCCTCGCGCAGGAGATCCGTCACCAGCCCCCGATGCCCGACGCTGCCGTCGTCGGTCGCCACCCGGGCATCGGCGAGCAGCCGGGCGCCCTCGGCACGGGGTGCGTCGCGGAAGCCGACCAGCGCCGACGCGCCGCCCAGCTCGTCCTGCCAGATCGCGAGCGGCGCGATCCCCACCCCGCCACCCACGAGCAGCGGCCGGCGAGCGTCCTCGGGCGCGCCGAACCCGAGTCCGAGCGGCCCGACGAGGAGCAGGTCCTCACCGGCCTGGAGCTCGCATAGCCGGTGGGTGCCGGGACCGACGTCCTCGATCAGAAATGCGCGCTCGTGATCGGCGCCCGAGCGGAGCACGCTGAACGCCCGCGGTAGGAACGGACGCTCGCCGTCTCCCCCGCCCCACCGCCTCGCCGCGAGCATGTAGAACTGACCCGCGCGCGGGCGCGGTCCGTCGGGATCGGCGCACCGGAGCACCACATAAGCGCCGTATACCCGCCGCTCGAGCACGCGGGCCGCGCGCCGGCTGAACGGGGCGAGCACGCGGGAGCCGGCGCTGAGCGGACGCCGCGCGGGCGAATCGGCGCTCAGCGGACGCCGCACGCGCTGTTCGGCGCTCATCGGATCCCGCTCGCGCGGGCGTGGATCTCCTGCAGTGATACGACCTCGGGCTCGCCTCCCCGCGCGGCGCCGATCGCTCGGGCCGCGGCCATCCCGCCGGCCATCGTCGTGATGCATGGGATCCGGCGGGCGATCGCCGCGGCACGGATCTCGTAGCCGTCGACCCGTGCGCCTGTCCCGACCGGGGTGTTGATCACGAGGTCGACGCCACCGCGCTCGATCCAGTCGACCACGTGCGGCGAGCCCTCGCCGATCTTGTTGATCGTCTCCACCGGGATCCCCATCCGCCGAATCGCCTGTGCCGTTCCTCGGGTCGCGATGATCTCGAAGCCGAGGTCGTGCAGCGTCATCGCGACGCCCGTGGCAGCGGGCTTGTCTCCGTCGGCGACCGTGATGAAAACGGTCCCGCCAACCGGGAGCTTTGACCCAGCGGCGGCTTGGGCCTTCGCGAACGCCGTCGGGAAGTCGCGGGCGATCCCCATCACCTCGCCGGTCGAGCGCATCTCCGGTCCGAGCAGCGAGTCCGCGCCGGTGAAGCGATCGAACGGGAGCACTGCCTCCTTGACGCAGACGTGGCCATTGGTGGTGTCGGCCGGCAGGTCGAGATCGGCGAGCCGCTCGCCGAGCAAGATCCGGCAGGCAAGCTTCGCCACCGGCAGGCCGATCGCCTTCGAGACGAACGGTACGGTCCGGGAGGCGCGCGGGTTCGCCTCGATCACGTACAGCTCCTCGCGGTGGATCGCGAACTGGACGTTGATCAGCCCGACGACGCCGAGTCCGCGGGCGATCCCGGTCGTCTGCTCCGCGATCAGGCGAAGCATCTCCGGGCCCAGCGCGTGGGGCGGGAGCACGCACGCCGAGTCGCCGGAGTGGATGCCGGCCTCCTCCACGTGCTGCATGGTTCCCGCGATCCAGACCGCGTCGCCGTCGCAGAGCGCGTCGACGTCCACCTCGATCGAGTCCTCGAGGAAGTGGTCGAGGAAGATCGCGCTCGTTGCGTCGGATGCCCCGACGCGGTCCAGGTATCCGCGTAGGCCGTCGAGGTCGTAGACGATCTCCATCGCCCGCCCGCCGAGCACGTAGCTCGGGCGCACGAGCAGCGGGAAGCCGACCTCCGGGGCGCGCTCGAGCGCCTGGGCGGGCGAGTGCGCTGTCGCGTACCTCGGCGCGCGGTACCCCAGCCGGTCGAGGAGCGCTCCGAACCGGGATCGGTCCTCCGCGAGATCGATCGCGTCGACGCTCGTGCCGAGAATCGGGATCCCCGCGGCGGCCAACCCAGCGGCGAGCTTGAGCGGCGTCTGGCCGCCGAACTG
>PMOY01000350.1 GCA_003165655.1 Solirubrobacterales bacterium | reverse complement strand
GGTCATCCCGAACGGGTGGCCGAGCGCGATTGCGCCACCGTGAGAGTTGAGCTTCTCCGGGTCGATATCGAACTCGTCCCGGCAGGGCACGACTTGGGCGGCGAACGCCTCGTTCATCTCGATCGCGTCCATGTCCTCGATTCTCATGCCCGCCGCCTTGAGTACCGCTCTGATCGCCGGGATCGGACCGAGCCCCATGATCTCCGGACGCACCGCCGCCACCGAGGAGGCGACGATCCGCGCCCGGGGGCGCAGGCCGAGCTCACGAGCCCTTTCCTCGGACATCACGAGCACAGCTGCGGCGCCGTCGTTGAGCGGGCATGCGTTGCCCGCGGTAACGGTGCCGTCAGGCTTGAACGCGGGCTTGAGCTCCGCGAGCTTTTCCACGGTCGTACCCGGGCGCGGCCCGTCGTCGCGGGTAACCGTGTGTGCCGCAACGACATTGCCGCCGGCGTCGCGGACCTCCGGTATGTCGACGCCAACGATCTCGGGCTCGAAATGGCCGCTATCCCGCGCCGCACACGCACGCTGCTGTGAAATCGCGGCCCACTCGTCCTGGGACTCGCGGGAGACCTTGCAACGCTCCGCGACGTTCTCCGCCGTGAGCCCCATCGAGATGTAGACGTTGAACCCAGTGCCGTTCGTACCGTCGATGTGCGAATTCATCTCAGGAAGCGTCTGGGCCGCGCCTCGCGATACGCACTCGACGCCCGCCGCGATGTACTGATCGCCTTCGCCCGCCTTGATCGCGTGAAACGCCATCCGGATCGTCTGCAACGAAGACGCGCAGAAACGGCTAACCGTGACCGCCGGGACATGATGATCGATGCCGGCGAGCAACTGCGCGTTGCGGGCGATGTTATAGCCCTGCTCCCCCTCAGGGAAACCACAGCCCATCATGATGTCATTCGTGTTGGCGAAGTCCACCCCCGGGTTACGCTCAACGAGCGCGCGCAGCGGAATCGCCGCGAGGTCATCAGCCCGGACGTCCCTCAGCGACCCCTTTACCGCACGCCCGATGGGCGTCCGGATCGCATCAACAATGACCGCTTCAGACATAAATCCTCCTAAATGGCTCTCGGCCGCGAAGGGCGGCCGGGAGGACGCCGCCAATCTCGAACCCTGTTCGAATGGTGACTCCCGCGCGGCGGACCGGCGCAACTTCGGTTGTCACCAGAGTGTCGTGGACTACCTTCGGCGCGACATCGGGTCGGCCCCCTAGAAGGCTTGCGGCTTTCCCACAGTGTGAGCGTCTACCGCTGGAGTAGCCCTTTGGCCGGAGCCCGGAGAGTTCGAGGCGTTGATCGGGACGCAGTCGGCGTCCGCCTGGTCGGCGCGGACGTGCGTGGCGTCGACGCACTCATGCACGCGACGTTGGGCAACTTACCCCCGATCGATCGGCAAGGTTGGGCACCAGATGGCACTAGCCCTCGCCCCAGCCGACGATGCCGGCGATGTCAAGCGCTGAGATCATTCCGGTCGGGTCGCCGCTCTCGGCGTCGGTGACGATCAGGTGGGAGCTTCTCTGCTCGCGCATGACCTCTATCGCCCGGATCAATGTAGCGTCGTCGGAAATGCCCGTGGCCGGCACGGCGAGATCCGTTGCCGTGGCGTTCGCGCTTGTGATCGCTGCTTGGGCGATGTCGACGTCGGAGACGATTCCCCACCGCCCCGGGTCGCCAAGCAAAACGACGAGGCTGTGAATATGGTGCCCGGCCAGCAGGCGGCCCATCTCCCGCAGGCCGCTGTCGCCCGAGCAGCTGACGATGCGCTTCGTCATCGCGTCGCTGACGCGAGCGTGCTCGACGCTGGGCGTTCGGTAGCTGCCGGACTCCGCCATCGCCTCGCGCTCCTGTTCGGGTTCTCGGCGAGACGAATGCGTCCGTCGAGTCCTGGTCACCTTAGCGCGAAGCCGGTGGCTCGGTGAAGGCCCGAGCGCGTGAAGGAGTTCTCGCAGCTGCCGAGCGCGGCTCCCGTCATACCGGGCCGGTGACCCCGGAGAGCTCCATGGTCATGAGATCGTCGCGATCCGCGCGGCCGACCCTAGGGCCTTCACGCACGGGCGCTACCGCGCGTGGATCGGATCGCGGGAGCCCTCCTGACTGAGCGATCGCGGGCCTGCGTTCGGAAACCTCGACGACCTGTTCCGTAGTGGCGTAATAGCCCTCCTCACCGATCAGTATGAGCGCGTGTTGTTGGATCGCGGTCCGGGTCGTCGCCTCGTTTCGCTCGTCGAACGCGATCGCCGGGCGATCACGTGACAGCGACAACCGCGGGCTGCTTCTCGACGAGCGGCGGTTCGACGGCCTTCACGGCGTTCACTCGGGGCAGGAAAGTGACGGTTCCGAGCACTCCCTGGAAGTACTGCGGCATCGTGCACAGCACACCGAACATCGCGAAGATCGCGACCGCGGCGAGGATCACCCCCCACGTGTAAGACCGCGCGCGGAACAGCACTAAATCGAGCAGCGGCTGACCGCCGGGTCGGCGGCTGAGCCGGCGCTCCCAGAGAAAGAATCCAACCAGCACGGCGATACCGCAGACCATCTCGAGCACGGCGCCCCCGTTGCTCCACCCATGCTGGCCCGCCTGGATTAGGCCGTAGATCAGCGCGACCAGCCCGAGGATCGATACGGCCACCCCGACGGGGTCAAGGCCCGGCCGCTCGTGCGCGCGGGATTCCGGCACCAGCACGAAGATGGCGACCACGCCAGCCAGCGAGACGGGCACGTTGATCAAGAACACCCACCCCCACCAGTAGTGGGTCAACAGCCAGCCCCCGAGGATCGGGCCGAGCGGCAACGACACGAACGTCGCCGCCGCCATAATCCCGACCGCGCGCGGGCGCTCCTCCTCCGCAAACAGCACTGGCAGCGTGGCGAACCCCATCACCGTTACCCCTGCCCCAGCCACACTGCAGATCTGACTCCGACGCCTGCAGCTTCCGCGCCAGCGTCGGCAGCGCGACACTGAGCACAGTCGCGTCCAAACCCACAGCCACCCCACCCATCACCAACGCACCCAACGCCCACCACCGCCGAGCACCCACACCACGCGGATCAACCGCAGAACCGACCGAATCGAGGACAACGAGCGCATCGGGCATGCCTCGGGCGCGCGGCGGTCCGCTCGGAACCCCTCGAGGAGAACGTCGGGGTAGGGCTGGAGCCAGATCGCCTCGCCGTAGCAGCATGCCGAAGTACGTCGTGTCCTCGACCCTCGAAGATCCCAAGTGGAACAACTCGACAGTCCTCAAGGGCGACGTGGTGACCGAGGCCTCAAAGCCAGCGCTTGTTCTGCTTACCGTTCAGCTCGTTGAGCGGACGATCGCCCTGAGGGTGTTGAGGATCTGTGGGTAGGCCGGGTTGGGAGCGAGGCTGCTCGTGTGCTGGACACCGCTAACGCGGTACCGAAAGAGGGATGGCCATGGGTGCAGGGATATGCCGAGGTAGGTGCCGCCGCGGCGGTAGGTGAACACCAGATGGCTGCCGACTTCCCCGCCGCCGGGGTATGAGGGGGCGAGGATAAGCTGGCCGTTGTGGCCGGCCCACCGAACATCGCCGAGTGAAATCGCGTCCCCGGGGTGGCTGCTCCGCAGAAGAGCGTCGCTGAGTCGCGCGGGCGGTCCGTGCGGCAGTGCGAACGGGAGATCTGATCGTTTTGCCGCGGCGTACACGAGGACATGCACAAAGTACGGCGGCGGTGGCGGTAGGTTCGAGGTGAAGGTTGTGTGGTTAGGGATGCTGCCCGGCACCTCGCCGCCCCCGGCGAGATAGCTCCACTCCGCGAAACGGCACTGTTTGCTGGTCAGCGGGACGGAGGTCATGTTTGGCCCGCCGCTGCACCCGACGACGATCTCGGGTCGCACCACAGTGTGGCCCGCCGATGGGACCAGTCGAGGACACGCCGCTCGCAAGAGCGGTCCTCGGGTACAGGCAGCACGAGCCGGTGAGGGGACTTCGACCAGTGGAACACTCGCGTCCCTCCCGGATCGAGTGAGTTGAGTTTCCTGCGGAGGGGGTTGGCTCCCTCCACATCCGGACACCAGCACGGCGACGGAGACGAAGATTGTGGAACGGACGAGACGCATCCCGGGAGATGGTCGTCGATTCCAGTCGCTGCGGGCCTGAAGAGCGCACCGCCGCGCCGACCAGCGAGATCGCTCCTGTGCCGCTCGGCGGGCCATATCGCGAGCTGGCTCCTTGGGTCCTCGGCGGCGGCCAGAGCAGCCATCTCGCCCGGCGGCCGCCCCACCTCGTCATCATCGTTTCTCCAGCAGGCCGAGGTCGCGCAGGCTCTCGGCGGTCTCGACGATCGTGGTCCCGGCCGGGCGTGGGCGCCAGCCGAGCTGCTGCTTTGCGCGGTCGTTGTGGATGATCAGTCGGGGCGGCTCGGGTCCGGGTGCTTCTTGGGTCGGCACTCGCTCTGCCAGCGGGCCGAGCCGCTCTCGCAGGATCTGGGCCATCTCCAGGAAGCTGATCGTCGGTCCGTCGGCCAACGCCAAGAAGCGCTTGCCGGCGGCCTCGGGCGTGGCCATCGCACGGAGGTGCAGATCGGCGACGTCGCGGACGTCGGCCACGCCGAAGCGCTGGCGTCGTAGGACGGGCATCGTCCCGTTGAGCATCGCCTTGGTCAGCTGCAACGACGAACGCGCCTGCGTCGTCAGTGTCGGGCCGAGGATGAAGGTCGGGTTGACCACGACCAGCTCGGTCTCGTCACCCTCACGTTCGATGAAGTCCCAAGCGGCCCGCTCGGCAATCGCCTTGGAGCGTGGATACGGAGCAAGGCCAGGCGTGTCGGGATCGGTCCAGTCCGCCTCGGTGTACTCGGCATCGGGTTTGGGTGAGTAACCGACCGCCGCGAACGATGAGGTCACCACGACCCGCCTAGCGCCCGCGTCTCGCGCGGCCCGCAGGGCACGCAGCGTGCCCTCGCGAGCGGGAACGATCAGCTCGTCAGGATCATCCGGCTGGGCAGCCGGTATCGGCGAGGCAACGTGATGAACCTCCTCACAACCCGCCGCCGCAGCAGACCAGCCCTCGTCCGCGGTCAAGTCGGCGACGACGACCTCCAGCCCGCTGTCATCCGCATCACCGCGACGCACCGCTACACGCACATCGCCCTCGCTCTCCAGCGAGCGAACCGTCGCCCGCACCTGACGACCGTCCCGGAGCAGCGCAGCGATCAGCTGCGTGCCCAGATAACCGGACCCGCCGGTAACCAACACCCGGCTCATCGCAGCACCTCTTCCAGCTGGGGAATCATCTCCTGCACCTGCAGGTTCGCCTCGGTCTCCGCGTCGGCATCACCGCTGTCGCGGGCGTCCCACAACGCCGCCTTCGCNNAACAGCAGATCGCGCTGCTCACCCGCCGCCTCATGTCCACGCACACGGTTGGCCTGATAGGTGCGCATGTCCTCGATCCCGACTCCCATCGCGCGCAGGCACGCCAGCGCCTGCAACGTATCGAGGTCCTCCTCGCGGTAGCGGCGGTGCCGGCTACTCGGGTCGCGCTCGATCGGACCGATCAGCCCGACCTGTTCGTAGTAGCGCAGCGTCGGCTCACTCAGCCCGCTGCGCCGGGATACATCTTGGATTGTGAGAGCTGTCATACGAGCAGCAAACCACATCTCAAGCGCTTGAAGTCAAGCCCAAAGCCAACCGAGTTCCGACTTCCCCTGATGGCAGCTGTCTCGTGTTTCGTGCCGGTACTGGAGCCGGTAGATCATTGCGATGACTTCTTCGCGGCGATAGCGGTGTCGGCGAGCGAAGTCGATCAGCTCCTTGGTCTGTGTCCGCGCCCGGCACGCTCGTGCCTTCGACCGCGGTCGCGCACGCCTCCGGGCGATTGCAGAACTGCGACCGACGACGGCCTGCCAGAGCGGACGCCGTCCTTGATCGATCCCGGTCGACGTGATCGGTCGACCCGACAGCTGCATCGCCTTATTGCTCGTGGGGCGGAATCGGCTCAGCGAGCGCAGCGCGCCCGGGAGCCGCGAGGAAGGGTTCGGCGAAGTACTGGGTCTCGTGCGTCACGAGGCCGTCGGTGATCTCCATNNCTCGCTCGCCCAAAGGTCGCCGCCGCCCAACTGGACGGTTACTGCCGTGTTATCGGCACTGGTCTATAACGCGCGCATGCACCGAGTCATCCTTGCTGTCGCGGTCGCTGCCTGCGCGGTCGCGCTCGCCGCGTGCGGGTCGTCGACCAAACCCAGCGCGTCAGCATCGAGCAGCTACGCGAAGGCGATCAAGACCGCTGACTGCATGAGGGCGCATGGTTTGCCGAACTTCCCGGACCCAAGCCCCAACGGCCCGACCAACGACGTTCAGATCAATCCATCTCCGGCT
>PMOY01000386.1:240-4550 GCA_003165655.1 Solirubrobacterales bacterium | reverse complement strand
AAGAAGATCGTCGGACGGTCGCCAAGCGGTGCCGTGAAGATCTGTAGTAGGTACCCCTCGTCATCGCGGTCGACGAGGATCCCCAGCCGACGCAGGTCGTCGAGCGACTCGCCGATTTCGCCCACGCGCTCGGGCACCCCGTCGTAGTAGCTGTCGGGCGTGCGCAGGAAGTGGATGCCACGGCGGCCCAGTTCGCCAACCGTGCGGACGATGTCGTCGGTCGTCAGTGCGATGTGCTGCGCGCCGGGACCTTCGTAGAACTCGAGGTACTCGTCGATCTGCGACTTGCGACGCCCCTCAGCGGGCTCGTTGATCGGGAACTTGACGCGGCCGTTGCCGTTCGTCACAACCTTCGACATCAGCGCCGAGTACTCGGTCGAGATCGCCTCATCGGTGAAGTGGATCATCTCGGTCATCCCGAACACGCGCTCGTAGTAGGACACCCACTCATTCATTGCGCCGAGCTGAACGTTGCCGACGATGTGGTCGATCCCGAGCAGCAAATCCGTGCCCGTGACGTTTCCACCATTCTGTCCCGCGCCGGCCCGGCGGTTGGACTGAGTGGCGGACTTGGTCGCGCCGTTGGCCTCAGCGCCGGCCTGGGCACCGGACTCGGCCGCGCGAAACCCCGGCAGGAACGGTCCCGCGTACTCGGCACGGTCGACGAATCGGTGGATCGTGTCGCCGTACGCGGCGATGTCCGCGATCCGAGCGTGCCCGTGCGCGTCCGCCGTCTCGTGAGGCTCGACCAGGCCCGTGGCACCGCGGGCGGTCGCCTCACGGTAGGCAACATCGACATCGGGCACCGAGAGGGCGATGACCTTGACACCGTCGCCGTGCTTCGCGTGCTCGAGCGCCACTTCGCTGTCCGAACACAGGGCGCCGGTCAGCACCAGCCGAATCTCTCCCTGCTGGAGCACGTGCGAGACACGGTCGCGCACGCCTGTCTCGAGCCCACGGTAGGCGACCTCGGTGAAGCTGAAGGCGCGCTGGAAGAAGTAGCTCGCCTGAGCGGCGTTGCCGACCCACAGCTCGACGTGGTCAATCCCGTTCAGGGGCATGAAGTCGTGTTCAGAGGGCGCGAGATCCTTCGCCTGAGTGGTTGACATGTGTTGCCTCTCGTCCGGAGTTGGTCAGTGTGGGAATTGCAGGGCTCGCCGGCGCAGCGTCATCAAGCGATGACTCTCGTCGCGCCGCGCATTGATGCGATCAGCTCGTCGCTGCAGTCGCTGAAGAATCCGCCGATCACGTCGACCACCTCTGCCACCGACTCGGCGCGGTAGAGGATCGGCTGGTACGCGGTGATGTCGTAGTCGGCGGTACCCATCGCGACAAGGTCGACCGGGCGGTGGTCGATCGTGCGAAATTCCTCGATCTCTCCGTAGCTCGAGAGAATCCCGGCGCCGTACGCGCGCAGCTCACCGTCCTCGATCACCACGCCGAACTCGAGTGAGAACCAGAAGACGCGCGAGAGGAAACGCAGGCTCTCGGGATCGCGAAGGCGACGGGCGGCGACGCCGGCGAGCCGGTGCAGCTCTCCGAAGGTGTCCGTGGCGACCAGGTGGCCGTGCCCCATGACCTCGTGGATGATGTCGGGCTCCGGCGTGTACAGCGGGACAGCCGGGTGACGCAGATACTGGGTCGAGTGGAAGGTACGGTCGGCCAACCGGCCGTAGAAATCATCGAGAGGTACGAGTCCGGCCGCGGGGACGTAACGCCAGCCGCCCAGCGGCCGTATCTGCGTGCCGACTTCATCGAGGCCGGGGACCCGGTCGGTTGGCAGATCGACACGCCCCTTCGCCTCGCAGTACTCGCGCACGGCGTAGCGCTCGTGCTTGGGGGCGAGCTCGCGGCACACCGTGCGCCATACCTCGTGCTCTTCCTCGGTGTAGTCGATCCGCGGTGCCGGGTCGCCGGGATGCCAGGCCAGCGCCGCCGCGGCGATCTCGTTGCGGCGACGACGGTACTGAGGATCATTCGCTCCGGGGTGGTCGTGAGCGAGATGGACGGTGACTTCACCGGCGTCGTCGGTCGTGACAGGTGAGTAGAGCTGGGCCTCTTCGTACATGCGCCCCTTCAAGTTCAGCGCTTTGTGCGGAAGAGTGCAAGTCTGCCCAGTAAAGAGCGTCAGGTTGACCAGATCTGCCCCACTGTCGCTTAGAATCCTGATCAATATGACTATTGATCGGCTGGACGCTCGACTGATCGCCACGTTGCGCGAATACCCACGGGTCGGTCTGCTCGAGGTTGCCCGCCGGATCGGGGTCGCCCGCGGGACCGTCCAAGCGCGTCTCGCGAAGCTCGAGGCGAGCGGAGTGATCACCGGTCACGGGCCCGAGATCGATGCGGTCGCGCTCGGCTACCCGATCAGCGCATTCGTCGAGATCGAGCTCGCACAGGGTCGCCTCGCCGAGGCGGTGGCGGCGACCGAAGCAGTTCCCGAGATCCTCGAGGTCGACGCGGTCAGCGGTCCGCACGATCTGATCTGCCGCGTGGTCGCACGCGACACCGAGCACCTCGGCGAGCTGGTCAACGAGCTCCTGCGCACGCCGGCGATCCGCCGCTGCACGAGCTACATCGTGCTCTCGCGCCATGTGCCGCCCCGCACGGCGCCACTTGTGGCCGCGGCGGGGGAGTGGCGGAGTGCTCCGCCTCGATCTGGTCCGCGGGACCAGCCGCGATCCCCTCGCCCCGCGATCCGCACCCCGCGGTCGACTCGGCCTTAGCGCGCCCCGCCACGCCCCCCGCGCCGATCTACCCCGCCGCGATCCGGTCCGCTCCGCCGGATCAGCTTCAGAACATCGGCTGTTCCCGGTAGTCGCCCCACACCTGCTGCAGGGTTTCGATGATCTCGCCCTCGCTGGCGTGCACGCGGGCTGCGTCGACGAGCGGCGGCATCAGGTTCCGTCCCGCGACGGCGGCGGCCTTGAGGTCCGACATCGCCGTCTCGAGCACGCCGGTTTCGCGCGCTGCCTTGACGGCCTTTACGCTGTCGATCTGCTGGCGCTCGAGCGCCGGGTCGATTCGCAGCAGTGACATCGTTCCGTCATCGCCCTCGGTGTAGGAGTTGACGCCGACGACGATCCGCCGACCGCTGTCGATCTCCCGCTGCAGGGAGTAGGACGCGTCGGCGATCTCGCGCTGGGGGAAGCCGTCCTTGACCGCCTGGACCATCCCGCCGAGCTGATCGATCTTGTGGAAGTAGTCGTAGGCGGCCTCCTCCATCCGGTCGGTCAGCGCCTCGACGAAGTACGCCCCGCCAAGGGGATCGATCGTGTTCGTCACGCCGGTCTCGTGGGCGATGATCTGCTGGGTGCGAAGCGCGATCCGAACGGCCTCCTCGGTCGGGAGAGCAAGCGCCTCGTCGTAGGAGTTCGTGTGCAGCGACTGGGTGCCCCCGAGCACGCCCGCCAACGCCTCGATCGCCGTCCTGACGATGTTGTTCAGTGGCTGCTGTGCGGTGAGCGACACGCCTGCCGTCTGGGTGTGGAAGCGCATCATNNATCTCCTCGAAGAAGTCGATCTGCGCGTTGAAGAAGAACGACAGCCGCGGCGCGAAGTCGTCCACGTCCAGTCCTCGCTCCACCGCGTGCTCGACATACGTCAGGCCATCCTTGAGGGTGAACGCGAGCTCCTGGGCGGCGGTCGAACCGGCCTCGCGGATGTGATACCCGGAGATCGAGATCGGGTGCCAGCGCGGCATATGGCCCGAGCACCACTCGACCATATCGGTCACAAGGCGCATCGCCGGATCGATCGGAAAGCACCACTCCTTCTGCGCGATNNGGCGCATTGATCGTCATCGAGACGGACACCTCGCCGAGCGGAATCCCTCGGAACAGCGTTTCCATGTCCACGGCCGTGTCGATCGCGACCCCTTCTCGCCCGACCTCACCGAAAGACCGCGGATGATCCGAGTCGTGACCCATCAACGACGGCATGTCGAATGCCGTCGAGAGCCCGGTCTGCCCGTGATCGAGGAGATATCGGAAGCGCTCATTCGTCTCCGCCGCGGTGCCGAANNGTGAACGGGAACTGCCCCGGCAGACCGATCGAAGCGTCGGCATTCGCGGGCAGGTCGTGTTCGGTGTACAGGGGTTGGATCGGCTCCCCCGAGAGCGTGGTGAACGACGCCTCGCGCTCGGGCGTGCGCCCATACGCCTCGCGCCATTCCGATTCCGACGTCGGGACTCCGGTGGGGTAACTGGCAGTCGCCATCGCACCACGAATTATATGGGCTCTGATAGTAAGACGTCAAACTAAATTGGGCGTCGCGAGCGCGGTGGGCGCGCTGGGCGCGCGAGGCCGCG
>PMOY01000386.1:0-189 GCA_003165655.1 Solirubrobacterales bacterium | reverse complement strand
GAGGCTGGTCACGCTCGCCGGGTGCACCTGCAGCCGCGCGCCCAGCTTCCCGAGCGGGAGCGAGCCCGCGCTACTCAGGTACAGGAGCATCAACGCTTCGTAGCGGGCGAACGTCAGCTCTAACGGGTCAAGCACCTCGTTGAGCCGCGACAGGAGGATCTGCTGCGCGCGCATCACTGACGTCACCGC
>PMOY01000132.1 GCA_003165655.1 Solirubrobacterales bacterium | reverse complement strand
GGGTCGCCGAGGAGGCCGCCGACGTCATCTACCACCTGCTCGTGCTGCTCCACGGACGCGGTCTGTCGCTCGCCGACGCCGAGCGGGTGCTCGATGAACGTCGACGTTAGCCCGAGCATCGAGGAGGTCGTCGCGCTCGCGGGGGAGCACAACCTGATCCCGCTTCGCCACGAGTTCGTCGCCGACTGCGAGACGCCGGTGTCGGCGTTCCTGAAGCTGCGCGAGGACGGTCCCGCGTTCCTGCTCGAGTCCGCCGACCAGGGGCGGGTGGGGCGCTACTCCTTCATCGGCTTCCGCCCCCGCAAGGTGCTGCGGTGGTCGCTCGGGGAGCCTGGCGACCCCTACGCACTCGCGGCCGCCGAGCTCGGCCGGTACCGGCCCGCCCCGCTCGCGGACCTGCCGCCGTTCGCCGGTGGTGCCGTCGGCGTGTTCGCCTACGACCTGGTGCGCACGGTCGAGCCGCTCGGCGAGCCAAACCCCGATCCCCTCGGCGTGCCCGACCTCGCGCTGATGTTGACAGACACCCTCGTCGTGTTCGATCACCTCAAGCACAGCGTCACGGTGCTGGCCAACGTGTACCCCGAAGGGGACATCGAGGCGTCCTACGCGGCCGCACTCGAGACGATCGCCGAAGTGCGCTGGCGCCTGTCCGGACCTGTTCCGCGGCCGTCGCGCCGGCCGGGAACGGGGAGGACGGTCCCCGAGTTCGTCTCGAACATGTCTCAGGCCGGATTCGAGTCGATGGTGGCCCGGATCATCGAGTACATCTACGCGGGCGACGCATACCAGGTGGTGCCGTCGCAGCGCTGGTCAGCGCCGGTCCCGGTCGAGGCCTTCTCGATCTACCGCGGCCTGCGGGTGGTGAACCCGAGCCCGTACATGTACTTTCTCGACTTCGGCGACTTCGAGGTCGCGGGGGCGAGCCCCGAGCCGCTGATCACGGTCAGCGGCCGCGACGTGTCGACCCGGCCCATCGCCGGTACTCGCCCGCGAGGTGCGACCGCCGAAGAGGACCGCCAGATGGCGGAGGAACTGCTCGCCGACGCCAAGGAACGCGCCGAGCACGTGATGCTCGTGGACCTCGGACGCAACGACCTCGGGCGCGTATGCGAGTACGGAAGCGTCAGCGTCGAGAGCTTCATGGCGGTCGAGAACTACAGCCACGTGATGCACATCGTCTCGAGCGTCGTCGGCCGGTTGCGCGAGGGGGTGGGCGCGCTCGAAGCGCTGCGTGCCGTCCTGCCGGTAGGCACGCTCTCAGGTGCGCCCAAGGTGCGGGCGATGGAGATCATCGATGAGCTCGAGCCGGTCAAGCGCGGCGGCTACGGCGGCGCGATCGGTTACGTCGCCTACACGGGAGATCTCGACACCTGCGTCCACATCCGCACCGTCGTCGTCAAGGACGGTGTCGCCCACGTCCAGGCCGGGGGCGGCACCGTAGCCGACGCCAAACCGGACAACGAGTACCGCGAGTCGGTGGCGAAGTCCCAAGCCGTGATGCAGGCGATCAAGGTGGCGGTCGGGCAGCCGGACTGGCCTTAGGGGGGCGGGCGCCCCCCGTCGGCCAGTCGCTTCCTGGCGTGTGGAGTGGGCTCGGGCGTGGGGTAGGGCTCGTCAGCAACTGGCCGGCGGGGGACATCCCGCCCCCCAGCCTTGCCGGACGTGCGGCGGATCTAACGTGGCCGTGGCTCGGTTACCGTTCTCCCTCTTGTGCGTGTCCTTGTGGTCGACAACTACGACAGCTTCACCTACAACCTGGTGCAATACCTTGGTGAGCTGGGCGCTGAGGTCGAGGTCGTGCGCAACGATCAAGCGTCGGTGGAGGAGCTGCTCGTGCGCGGATATGACCGGGTGATCGTCTCGCCGGGGCCGTGTACGCCGACGGAGGCCGGTATCTCGCTGGAGGCGGTACGGCGATTCCCGCAAGCGCGGATTCCGACGCTCGGGGTGTGCCTCGGACACCAGGCGCTCGTCCAGGCGTGGGGCGGCCGGGTGATCCAGCACCAGCCGGTCCACGGCAAGACCTCGGACATCGAGCACGACGGGCGCACGATCTTCCGGAGGCTGCGGACCCCGCTGACGGTCGGGCGCTACCACTCGCTCGTGGCCGACCCGCAGCTGCCCGACGTGCTCGAGCGCAGCGCCACCGGCGGTGATGTCGTGATGGCCGTTCGCCACCGCGAGCTCCCGGCCGAAGGCGTCCAGTTCCATCCCGAGTCGGTGTTGACCGAGCAAGGCCGCGAGCTGCTGGGCAACTTCATCGAGTCGAGTGGCGGATGAGCAAGCAGCTGCTGACGGGAGCGATCGACGCGCTCGCGTCGGGCAAGGACCTGAGCCTGGACGATGCGGCGGCGGTGCTCTCGGAGATCATGGCCGGCGAGGCGAGCGAGGTTCAGATCGCCGGCTTCCTGATCGCGCTGCGTACAAAAGGGGAGACCGTCGACGAGCTCGCCGGCCTGGCGCGGACGATGCGAGCCTTCGCGGCGTTCGTGCCGACCGCTGGCGAGGATCTGGTCGACACCGCCGGCACCGGCGGCGGCCGGCAGACATTCAACGTCTCGACCACGGCCGCGCTGATCGCCGCGGGCGCCGGATGCACGGTCGCCAAGCACGGCAATCGCTCAGCGACCGGTCTGTCCGGCTCGGCGGATGTGCTCGAGGCGCTCGGGGCCCGGATCGACCTTGGTCCGGATGCCGTCGCGCGCTGCATCGAGGACGTCGGATTCGGGTTCATGTTCGCTCCGACGCACCACCAGGCCACGCGCTATGTCGTCCCCGTCCGCCGAGCGCTCGCGGTGCGGACGATCTTCAACTTCCTCGGGCCGCTGACGAATCCGGCGGGCGCGACACGACAGCTGATCGGCGTCTCGGACCCGGCGTACCTCGACACGATGGCCGGAGCGCTCGCGCGCCTCGGAGCCGAGCGCGCGCTCGTCGTGAGCAGTGCGGACGGCCTCGACGAGCTGTCGACCTCGGCGCCGACTACGGTGGTCGAGGTCGCCGGCTCGGAGCTTCGCCGCTATACCGTCTGCCCCGAGGATTTCGGGCTCGATCGTACGTCGCTCGAGGCGGTCAGCGGCGGCACCCCCGAGGATAACGCCGAGACCGCTCGCCGCATTTTCGTGGGCGAGCGCGGGGCGCCGCGCGACATCGCTGTGCTCAACGCCGGCGCGGCGATCTACGCCGGGGGTGTCGCGGACACGCTGGCGGGCGGGATCCATGCCGCCGCGGACGCGATCGACAGCGGCGCGGCAGCCGCCGCGCTCGAGCGTTTCGTCATCCGCACGCGCGAGCTGGCGCCGGCATGAACGCACTCCAGCGGATCGTTGCGATGACCCGCGAGGAGGTCGAGCGGCGGCGGCGCGAGGTGCCGCTGTCGGAGCTCGAGCGCCGCGCGGCGGGGCGGAGCCGGGAGCTCCGGCCGTTCGCCGCGGCCCTCGCCCGCCCCGGCCTGTCGGTCATCGCCGAGCACAAGCGTCACTCGCCGTCGGCCGGCGCGATCCGGGAGGGCATCCCGATCGAGCTGGTCGTCGAGGCGTATGAGCGCGGCGGAGCCGCGGCGCTCTCGATCCTCACCGAGGGCCCTCACTTCCGCGGCTCGCTCTCAGATCTGCAGTCCGCGCGCGACGTGACCAGCCTGCCGCTTCTGCGCAAGGACTTCATCGTCGACCCTTACCAGGTCACCGAGGCGCTCGCTGCTGGAGCCGACGCGATCCTCTTGATCGTTGCGGCGCTCACGGCCGCCGAGCTGTCGACGCTGCACAAATCTGCGCGCGTGAGCGGGCTCGGCGTGCTTGTCGAGGTTCACGACGCGCGCGAGCTGGACGCGGCGATCGCGATCGGGGCCGAGATCGTGGGGATCAACAACCGTGATCTCGCGACCCTGGCGGTGGACACCGCTCGTACCTTCGAGCTGCTCCCGCGCGTGCCCGCGGGCGCCACCGTCGTGGCCGAGTCCGGGTTCAGCACCCGGGCTGAGCTCGACGAGCTCGAGCGCGCCGGGGTCCAGGCCGTGCTCGTCGGGGAGGCGCTGATGCGCGCCCCAGAGATCGAATCTGCGTGCCGGATGCTGGCCGGCGGACCGGAGCTCGCGGGCGACTCGAGACCGCCATTTTAAGTCCAATTCAGCGAAGCGGCGCACACTTCGCTGGCCGCATGAAGTCCCTCCTGCGTTCACCGGTCGTGTCTGCGGCCATCGGTGGTCTTACCGTCGCCGGCGTGTTTCTCGCGCTTGGTGTGACCGGTCGCCGAACGATCAGAACGGTGATCGGGGAGGCGCCGGTCGCCGCCGAGCCCGCGTCCGAGACGGCTACCGGGCTGACGCCGAACGAGATCTACACCGACGACGCGCGCGGCGTCGTGTTCGTGCGCGCCGAGGTGATCCAGACCGTCGAGGACCCTTTCGAGCTCGTTC
The DNA here is from genome assembly GCA_003165655.1 of Solirubrobacterales bacterium. GTDB lineage: Bacteria > Actinomycetota > Thermoleophilia > Solirubrobacterales > Solirubrobacteraceae > Palsa-465. The sequence continues at coordinate 6,034 of PMOY01000132.1, read as the reverse complement.
CCGAGCAGCAGTCGAGCATCTCAACCGGGTCGGGGTTCGTGATCGACACACGCGGAGACATCCTCACCAACTACCACCTCATCGCGGGCGCGGGCGCGGGCGGGATCTCGGTGGAGTTCGAACACGGCGTGACCGCGACGGCACGGGTCGTGGGCGAGGACGCGAACGACGACCTCGCGGTGCTTCGCGTTGACCCGCGCGGCGTTCGGCTCGTTCCCCTCCTGCTGGGCAACTCCGCCACGGCCCGGGTCGGTGATCCGACGCTCGCGATCGGCAATCCCTTCGGCCTCGACAGGACGCTGACCACGGGGATTGTGTCCGCGCTGCAGCGACAGATCACGGCGCCGAACGGCTTTGCCATTGACAACGTGATCCAGACCGACGCCCCGCTCAACCCAGGTAGCTCCGGTGGACCACTGATCGATGCGTACGGTCGGGTCATCGGGGTCAACTCACAGATCGAGACGGGCGACGACGGCGAAGGCAGCGTCGGAATCGGCTTCGCGGTTCCAATCAACACCGCCAAGGCGCTGCTCCCGCGGCTCGAGGGCGCCGCCGCGGAGTCGCCCGCGTACCTCGGCATGGCCGGCCTCACGATCAACCGCTCGCTCACCGCTATCGGTGTCCCAGCCCGTCACGGCGTGCTCGTGGATTCGGTGGATCCGGCGGGGCCCGCCGCCGAGGCCGGCCTGCGCGCCGGAAAGGTCAAGCATGTTCTCGACGGCCACCCGGTCTACCTGGGCGGCGACGTGATCGAGCGGATCGACGGCTCCCCAGCCGACACGGTCGGTGACGTGAGCAAGGTCGTCGCGTCCAAGCGACCGGGTCAGGTCATCGTCCTCTCCGTTCTCCGCGGCCGGACGCTCGAGACGATCAAGGTTGCACTCGGTAGCGGGCCGACCGCCAGCTGAAGCAACGGTCCGTCGAGGCGCGTCGCGGTTCGACCGCCGACTGAAGCGACCGTCCGAGCAGGCGCGTCGCGGTCCGACCGTACGATGTGCGTATGGCAACGCCTTTCGTCCCAAGGATCAAGTTCTGCGGCATTACTACGCTCGATGATGCCGCGCACGCGGTCGCGGTCGGCGCCTGGGCGATCGGGTTGAACTTCTGGCCGCAGTCGCGACGGCGCTGCGATCTCGACACGGCCGCGGAGATCGCCGCCGCCCTCAAGCGGCGGGTGGAAGTGGTCGGCGTGTTCGTCAATCCGACGCTCACGTATGTCGACGCAATCGCGGAGGCGGTCGGACTGACGATGATCCAGCTCCACGGCGACGAAGGTCCCGCGTTCTGCGGTGAGACGGCGCGGCGCACCGGCTGCAAGGTGATCAAGGCCGCACGCGTGCACAGCGGCGCGGACATTCAGGCGCTGGCCACCTTCCACGTCGACTACCACCTGCTCGACAGTCACGTGCCGGGGCAGCGCGGCGGCACCGGCGAGACGTTCGCGTGGGAGCTCGCCAGCGCGCGCCGGGGGCGCGTGCCGTTGATCCTGAGCGGGGGGCTCACGCCCGGGAACGTCGCCGAAGCGGTCGTGGCCGTGCGTCCATTCGCCGTCGACGTGGCGAGCGGCGTCGAGTCGCGACCTGGACGGAAGGATCCCGCCAGGGTGCAGGCATTCGCGACCGCGGTGGCCGGGTCCGCCGAGCAGGCGGGCGCGCCGGCCCCCGAGGCACCGGCCCCCGAGCTGATCGCGTGACCGCGGTCGAGCACCGCTTCGGTCCCTACGGGGGCCAGTACGTCCCCGAGACCCTGATGCCCGCGCTCGACGAGCTCGAGCGGGCATGGATCGACGCACGAGACGACCCCGGCTATCAGGCCGAGCTCGACGCCCTGCTGCACGACTACGTCGGGCGCCCGAGCCCGCTCTACCACGCCCGTCGTCTGAGCGAAGCGGCTGGTCATCCGATCTACCTCAAGCGCGAGGATCTCAACCACACGGGCGCACACAAGATCAACAATGCGCTCGGCCAGGCGCTGCTCGCCGTCCGCATGGGGAAGCGTCGAATCATCGCCGAGACCGGCGCGGGCCAGCACGGCGTCGCCAGCGCGACGGCGTGCGCCCTGCTCGGATTGGAGTGCATCGTGTACATGGGGACCGAGGACATGCGCCGCCAGAAGCCCAACGTCGAGCGGATGGAGTTGCTCGGCGCGCGCGTCGAACCCGTGGAGGCGGGCGCACGGACGCTGAAGGAGGCCGTTTCGGCTGCGATCCGCGACTGGGTCACCAACGTCGATGACACGCACTACATCATCGGCTCGTGCGTGGGCCCGGCGCCCTACCCGGCGCTCGTCCGCGACCTCCAGCGGGTGATCGGAGACGAGGCGCGAGCCCAGGTGCTGGAGCGCTGCGGCAGGCTGCCGCAGCGTGTGATCGCCTGCGTTGGCGGCGGCTCGAACGCGATCGGGACGTTCACGCCGTTCGTCGCGGACGCCGAGGTCGAGCTGATCGGCGTCGAGGCGGCGGGGGAGGGGCTCGAGAGCGGCCGTCACGGAGCGCCGCTCACGGCGGCCGGGCTGCCCGGCGTGCTGCACGGCGCGTTCTCGGCCTTGATGCAGGACGAGGAAGGTCAGATCCTCGAGGCGCACTCGATCTCGGCCGGGCTCGATTATCCCGGCAGCGGTCCGGAGCACGCGTGGCTGCGCGACTCGGGTCGGGCGCGCTACGTCGCCGTCACCGACGTTCAGGCGCTCGAAGCATTCGTGCGCACCGCGCGGCTGGAAGGGATCATCCCTGCGCTCGAGTCCGCGCACGCGATCGCCTGGACGCTCTCGAGCGCAACCAGCGAGCTTGATCTCGTCTGCCTGTCCGGCCGCGGAGACAAGGATCTCGCCGAAGCGATCGCGCATCTCGGGAGCGCTCGCGCACGATGATCGCGCCCGATCACCTCGGGCGCTCGGCGCCCGATCACCTCGGGCGCTCGGCTACCTCGGGGATCGAACGGATCGCCGAGGCGTTCGAGGCCGCACGCGCCGAGGGCCGCCGCGCGGCGTTGATGCCCTACATGATGGGCGGCTTCCCGGACCTCGAGTGCTCGCGCGAGATCGCGCTCGCCTACGCGGACGCTGGGGCCGATCTCGTCGAGCTCGGTGTCCCGTTCTCCGATCCGCTCGCGGACGGGCCCGTGATCCACGCGGCGGGCAACGTCGCGTTGCGCGCCGGGGCGCGCGTCCACGACGTGCTCGAGCTGGCGCGTGCGATCGCCGATCGCGTCCCGGTCGTGGTCATGTGCTACGCCAATCCGATCTACGCGCGCGGCCTGGAACGGTTCCTCGACATGCTCGCCGGCGGCGGCGCGAGCGGACTGATCGTGCCCGACCTACCGCTCGAGGAGGCGCCCGCGGTGCTCGAGGCCTGCGATCGGCGCGGGCTCGCGCTCGTCCCGCTCGTCGCGCCGACGACACCCGAGGCGCGTCTCGCGCGGATCGGTGAGCGCGCCCGGGGCTTCCTCTACACGGTTGCGCTGACCGGGACGACGGGCGAGCGCGCCGGTCTCGCCGAAGGTCTGGACGTAGTGATCGCCAGGGCGAAGGCGCTCACCGAGGTCCCGGTCGCGGTCGGATTCGGGATCGCGACGCCGGAGCAGGCGGCGGCCGCCGCGCGGGCCGGCGCCGACGGCGTCATCGTCGGATCGAGGCTCGTGCGTGCCGCGGGGGAGGCTTCGGATCCGGCGGCCGCGGTGCGAGACCTCGTGCTCGCCCTCGGCCGCGCGCTTCGTTAGCATCCGGACCTCACATGGTTCTCCTCTTCACCACGGTCGCCGGGCTCTGCCTGTGGATCGTCCTCTGGGCGATGGGGATCAAGGGCGTCGACGGCATCTCGATCGTCCTCGTCCTGGTCGGGCTCTCCGTCGGCATCCAGCACCTGCTGCCGTACCTGCCAGGCCGCCGCGAGTAGCACGGTCCGGCGCTGCCATGCGAATAGGTAACCGGGTACTGACCGGGGCTGCTTGTGTAGCGCTCGTAGGCGCCCTCTCGGCGTGCGGGACGACGACGGCCACGACCACGACGATCGCCGGCACGACGCTGACGATTTACTCGAGCCTGCCCCTCCAGGGTCCCGAGAGCGCGGAGGCGACGAGCGTGCTCGACGCGGAGCGGCTCGCGCTCGCGCAGGCGGGCACCAAGATCGGCCGCGACACGATCGATTTCGTCTCGCTCAACGACGCGAACACCGCGGGCTGGAGCCCGAAGCTGATCGCGGCCAACTCGCGCACCGTGATCAAGCGCAAGAACGCTGTCGCCTACATCGGCGAGATCGATCCGAATGCCTCCGCCCAGTCGATCCCGATCACGAACGCGGACGACCTGCTGCAAGTCAGCCCCTACGACACGGCGATCGGCCTGACCCAAGCGAGCAAGGCGGTGCCACAGTCGCCCGACTTCTACTACCAATCGCGCAGCTCCTATGGACGAACTTTCGGCCGGGTCGTGCCATCCGACGCGTCCCAGGCGAAGGCCCAGCTCAAGGAGATGAGCAGCCTCGGGGTGAAGAAGCTGTTCATCGTGCAGGACGGCAAGCCGTACGGGGATGCGATCGCGCTCGCCGTCGAGCACGACGCGTCCGGATATGGGATCACCGCGTCCGCGCCCGTGCGATCGAGTGCCGGCCTAGCCCAGAAGATCGCAGCGTCTGGGGCGGACGCGCTGTTCTACGGCGGCGTCGCGAGCCCCCCCGCCGCCGCCGACCAGCTCTTCAATGGGGCGGTCGCAGCCGACCCCCAGCTCAAGCTATTCGGCCCTGGCGGCCTCTACAGCGGCCCGTTCGCCGCTCAGCTCTCCCCGGGCGCGCAGCGTGCCACCTACCTGAGCGAGCCAGGGTTCACGCCCCACGATCTCCCGGCCGCCGGGCGGGCGTTCGTCACGGCCTTCAAGGCCGCCTACCATCAGACGCCGTGGACGCAGGCGATCTTCGGGTACGCGGCGATGCAGGCAGTGCTCGCCGCGCTGCACGGGGCCGCGTCCCCCAACATCCGCTCAGAAGACGTCGCTGCGTTCTTTGAGACCACGCCGCGCACGTCCGCGGGCTCGGCGCTCGGCCCCTACGCGATCGACAAGGACGGCGACACGTCGCTGGCGCCGTATATCTTCAGCCGGGTCAAGGCCGGCAAGCTCGTCGCCTTCAAGGGCTGATCGTGCCCTGAGGGCCGCGGAGCGTTCGCGCTCTGTGAGGCCCGCGTTGGGTTCCCCTGGTCGTGCCGCCGGTCCGGCTCCCTGTGGCCGAACCGGTCCATAGGATGCGTCGGTGGCTACGTTCGCGGCGGAGGGAGAATTGCGCGTGCGCCTGACCATCCTCGTGGTCACCGCGCTGGTGATGGCGGCGGCCCTCGCCGGCTGCGGCGGGGGTACGGCAGCGAGCGGCCGGATCTCGGGCCGCAGGCTGACGATCTACGCGAGCCTTCCCGAGCAGGGCCAGTGGAGCTCGGAGGCGCTCGCCGTCAAGCAGGGCGCGGAGCTCGCGCTGGCGCAGGTGCGCGGCACGATCGGCGAGTACAGAATCACCTACGTCGTGCTCGACGACTCGACGGCGAAGGGCGGAACGTGGGTGCCGGGCTTGATCGCAAACAACGCCCACCAGGCGACGGCGGACAAGACCACGATCGGCTACCTCGGCGAGTTCAACCCCAACGCCAGTGCGATCTCGATCCCGGTCCTGANNACAGATCAGCCCTGCCGACGGCGCCGCGGGCCTCACGAAGGCGACCGTGGGAGCCTTCCCCGGCGAGCCCGAGAAGTACTACCCGACCGGCAGACGCACCTTCGCGCGGGTCGTGCCCAGCGACAGCCTCGAGGCAGTCGCGCAGGTCCGTCTGCAGCAGAGCCTCGGCTGCGTGAAGACATATGTGCTCGTCGATGGGGCCGTCGATGTCTACGGACAGGATCTGGCCAACATCTTCCAGCACGACGCCGCCGTCGCGGGGCTGAAGATCGCCGGCGTGCAGAGCTACGACACGACAGCGACCTCGTACACCTCGCTGACCACGAGCGTGGCCGACACCGGGGCGGACTGCGTGTTCCTCAGCGCGATCGCCGAGAG
>PMOY01000407.1 GCA_003165655.1 Solirubrobacterales bacterium | reverse complement strand
GCCAGGATGACCTCGTCGCGGCGATCCGCGACCGCGGTTCCGACGAGCTGCTCGTTCGTGAACGGTCCGTACATGTCGGCCGTGTCGAACATGGTCACCCCGAGGTCGATCGCGCGATGGATCGTCGCGATCGCCTCGGTTTGGTCGGCGCTCCCGTAGAACTCGGACATCCCCATGCAGCCGAGTCCCTCGGCGGACACGACCAACCCCTCACGGCCTAGATTGCGCTGCTCCATTGCGCCAGAGCTTACTAACGGTCTCTGAGCTGGTCTCTGAGCTCCCACATCGTGCCCTGCTCGTCGAGCGTGAGCATCCGCCACCGTTCGCGCTTCGGCTCCCAGACATAGACGTGGACATCGAGGACGCTGCGGACCCCGCGGAGGAGGTCGACGGTTTCGCGCGCGCTCACATCCTCACCGAGCAGCTGTCTGGTCAGGACATCGAGGACCTTGAACCGGCGCGGCTGCGCCGTCTCGGGCGCCGGCGCCGCTGGTGGTTGCCGCTTGGGCGGCACGTACAACGGCGCCGGATCAGAGGACGGCTGCTTCAGAACTCTCTCGAGCGGCACCATGTTCGCTCCGGTGCCCTTGGTTGCGGTCTCGAGGACCCAGGCCTTCCTGGCCATGGCGCCTAAGCCGCGATCCGGAGCGATTCGACTCCCGCGGTGTCCGCGAGGCGACGAAGCGCTTGGTCCTCCAGCTCGCTGGCCTGCGCCGAGCTGATGCCGAGCTCGGTGCCGGTCTGGCGCACCGTTCGGGGCTCGTCCCCGGAGAGTCCGAAGCGCAGCTCGATGACCTTCCGCTCAGGGTCAGGCAGCCGGGCCACAATGTCGGCGACCTGTTGCCCGCGCATCGCGTCGGCGACCTCCTCGAAGGGGTCGGGACGATCACTCGGCAGGACATCGCCGAGCTCGACGTCGGCGTCCTCGCTGACCGGTTGGTCGAGGCTCGCGAGGCTTCGGCTGAGCTCGCGGATCTCGGTCACCTGCTCGACCGGGAGCTCGGCCACCACGGCGATCTCCTCGTCGGTCGGGTCGCGTGAGAGCAGCGCGCTCAGCTCGTTCTCCACCTTGCGGACCTTCACCTGCCGCTGAGCGACGTGCACGGGAATGCGGATCGTCCGACCCGAGTTCTGCAGTCCGCGCTGGATTGCCTGGCGAATCCATAGCGTCCCGTAGGTCGAGAACTTGAATCCGCGCCGCCAGTCGAACTTCTCGACCGCACGAATCAGTCCGAGCATCCCTTCCTGCACGAGGTCCTCGAGCGGCAGCCCGAGACCTTGGTAGCGGCGTGCCTGCGAGACCACGAGCCGCAGATTGGCATTGATCATCCTGTCCTTGGCCTCGAGATCGCCGCGTTCGACTCGCTGCGCGAGCTCCGTCTCCTCGGCCGCGGTCAGTAGCGCGTGGCGGCGCGCCTGGCGGAAGAAGAGGTCAAGCGACTCCATCGAGCCGTCGACGGCCTTGGTCTCTGCGCCGGCGCGTGCCCCGCTACGGGTCTCGGCGCCCGCGTCAGCATGCTTGCGCCGACGGTGCTGCTGGCCATTATTTTGTGTCCGAGGACGCGAACGAGGGCTCGTGCTCTCGGCTTCTGAGTGTTCGCCGCGGGTGCGGCGCTTGGGCTCTAGGGTTTTCAATCAAAGCTCCGTTGTCCGTATGTTCGATGATGATCGAATTATACGCTTTTGCGCCGCTTAATCAAGTGCTCGCAGAGTGCTCGAGCACGCAATCGAGCAGTCCGGGAAAGCGCGCTTCGATGTCCCCCGCACGCAGCGAGACGAACCGGTGTACGCCCACCGCGCGCGTCTGCGTCAATCCGGCGTCGCGCAGGACCTTTAGATGATGGCTGAGCGTTGACTTCGATACCGCAACGGCAAGCTTGCCGCACGAGAGCTCAGCTTCGTCCGCGAGCGATCGCACGATCTCCAGCCGCACCGGATCGCTGAGCGCGTGCAGCACTCCGACGAGGCTCAACTGCTCTCTGATGGGATGGGAGATGGCCCTCATGGGGAACGGCAGACGGTCCTCACAGGCGACGGGAACTGGCTCTCATAGGCCGGAAGTTCGACGTGTGTCGAACTATGATACTAGCTGGCGCGGGGGCCACCCGCGAAGATCTCACGCCGTGCCCCGTCGTCGCGTTCAATCCAGCATGGACCTTCCCCCCTTCCAAGCTCTCCTCGACGCCGAAGGCCGCGACGTGCACCGCTTTCTCGTCGCCACCGTCGGCCGCGGCGACGCGGAGGACTGCTACCAGGAGACCTGGCTCGCCGCGCTCAGGGCCTATCCCCGCCTCCGCGACGCCTCGAACCTCCGCGCCTGGATCCTGACCGTCGCGCATCGCAAGGCGATCGACCACGTCCGGGCCAGGAGCCGGCGCGCCACGCCCGTAGCCGACGTGCCCGAAGCGCCCGTGCCGCCGACTCTGCCCGATGGCGTGCCTGAGATCTGGACCCACGTACGTGCGCTGCCCGCCAAGCAGCGCACGGCGATCGCGCTACGGACGGTGGCGGACCTCGCCTACGCCGACATCGCGCGGGTCATGGGGACGAGTGAGGAAGCGGCCCGCCGGAACGTCCACGAGGCACTCAAGCGACTGCGAACGGAGTACGACCGATGACCGATGCAATCGAACGCGCGCTGCGCGAGGCGGCCCACTCGCTGCCCGCCGACCCGCCGCCGGACCTCGACACCGAGGCTGCCGCGGCGGCCTCGCTGATCGACGTTGCCTATGCGCGCCACGACACGCCCGTCGGAACCCTCGTCCTCGCCGCCACCGCGCGCGGGCTCGTGCGCGTCTCCTACGCGGACGATGAAGGTGCCGTCGCGGCCACCCTCGCCCAGCTCGCACGCGGCGTCTCCCCCCGCGTTCTCGCCGCCCCGCGCCGTCTCGACGAGGCGCGTCGCGAGCTCGACGAGTACTTCGCCGGTGCGCGCAGGCGCTTCGAGCTGCGCGTCGACTGGCGGCTCACCCACGGGTTTGGTCGCCGCATCCTGCGCTCGACCGCCCGGATCCCCTACGGCTCGGTGTCAACATACGCCCAAGTCGCCGCCGAGGCCGGGAGTCCCCGCGGCTTCCGCGCCGCGGGTAACGCCCTCGGCTCCAACCCGCTACCGATCATCGTGCCCTGCCACCGTGTCCTCCGCGCCGGCGGTGCGCTCGGCGGCTACACCGGGGGGACCGGGCGAAAGCTCGCTCTGCTCACGATCGAGGGCTTCGAGGCTTGATCCCGGCCGCCCCGGCCGCGCCGGCCGGACCCCGGCCGCCCGGTCCTCCCTGTCCGTCGAGGCTCGCCCACTACCCGTAGATGGTCACGGGTACCCCGGGATCGATGCGCGCCGCCAGCCAGTCGATATCCGCCGTGGCAAGCCGGACGCAGCCGTGAGATTGCGCGGCTCCGAGCGTGCCCCCGAGGCCGTCTCGTCCATGGATCCCGATCTGACCGGGTCCGCCGTCGAAGTCTTGCAGCACGTCCGAGCGAGCGCTCGTCGCGAGCGCAAACGGCCCGCCGGGCTCGCTGGCCGGCATGATGATCGTTTCCTGAACGAAGAAGTTCCCGCTCGGGGTGGGCGTGGAGGGCTTCCCCACTACAGCTTCGAAGGTTCGCTGCAGCCGGCCGTGGAAGTAGATCCACACGCGCCGCAGAGACGTGTTCACGACGATGTGCCAGCCCGTGACGAGTGAGTAGGTACCGCCTTGTTCGATCCAGCCGGTTAAGCCGTTTGGGCGTCCGGGGAGCATCACCTTCAGCCAGCGTGTGCCGCCGCGGCCGTTGTCTTTTCCGATGACGGGAAGCGTGGTTTGCTCGCCTGTGATCGGGGTCTTTGGCCACATTGAAGCCACCAGCGGCGCGCTCGTCCGAGGCGAGCTGTAGGCGCTGTGCTCATAGAGCAGTGCCACAAGCGGCTGCGTGGCCTTGACGTGGCTGGGCGCGCTCGCGGCGGCAGCCGAGACTGCCGTCAGTCCGCTCCACGCGCATATCAATGTGAGTAGGCCCAGCGTTGCGTGAATCCGGCATGCGCTCCAAGACCGGCGCGACGCGCCGGTCTTGGAAGAGCTCTGCATGATGGTTCTCATATCGATTCGCCGGATCTCGTTCAGCCGGTGAATGAACGGCTGGTCGTCGGTGGCCGCGGACGTGCGGCCTTCGCGCGCTTCTTCGCCAGGGCCCGCTTCTTCGCCAGGGCGCGCTTCTTCGCTGCGGCGCGCTTCGTGGCTGCGGCGTTCTTCTTGGCGGTCGCCTTCTTCTTGGACGGGAGACGCCTGCCGGGCGTGCCGGTCGTGGTGCCGGAGCCACCGGTCCCCGTCGGGGAGGTGCCGCTGGCGCCAGTCGTGCCGGTCGTGCCGCCGGTGCCGGTCGTGCCGCCGGTCCCGGTCGTCCCTCCCGTGCCCGTCGTGCCGCCTCCGCTACCGCCCACGGTCCCCGCTGCGCATGCGGACGTGGTGATCGTGTTCGTGTCCAGGTTCACCGCGCCGTTTCGCGCCAATAGACGACCGTCGAGCGTGGCGCCGGTCTGGGCTGTGATCGTGGTCAACGCCATGACCGTTCCGGCGAATGTTGAGTTCGTTCCCAGGGTCGCGGACGCGCCGATTTCCCAGAAGACGTTGCACGGTTGAGCGCCGTTGATGAGAAGGACCCTGGTCGCCGAGCCTGTGGTCAGCGAGCTGCCGACCTGGAAGATGAACACGGCGTTGGGATTACCCTCGGCGTTGAGGGTCACGTCGCCCGCGGAGAACAGCAACGCCGACGAAGCGGCATACACGCCAGGCGTGAAGCTCAGCCCGCTGAGCTGAGCGCTCGCAAGCGCTGTGGCGGGCCGTCCTGCGGCATCGTTGAAGCCGGTGACGAGAGAGTTCTTCGCGGCCAGCGCGACGGCGTCGTCGACGTGAGTCGCTCCCAGCGCATGCGGAGCGCCGGTGATGGCGGAGCCTGGGTCCAGGCCCAGGTCACCAAACATCGTTGTCGGGCCGGTATTGGTGACCGTCGAGCCGGCCAGGACCGAGAACGGGGCAGCTGACCCCAGGCTCACGGGCGGGTTTGCCGCCTCGGCGCTGCCCGCGAAGAGCAGGCCCAGTGAGAGGATTCCGGCCAGCCCTGCGCCGCCCCTCTTCCTACTCCGTCGGGCCAGGCTTCTGGAGGTCGCGGCACCCTTCACTCCGTGCCGCTGGATGCGACGCGTGGAACTGCGCATTGGAAAACTCCTTCATTGCGGCCGGAAGACCCCGATTGAGGATTTGACTCCCGTCTCCCATCAGCCTTAAGGACGAGATCGACCAACCACCCACACTGTTCGAATAATCGCGTACATAACTAGACAAATGTCCAATCGAGTACGAGTTTGAGCGGCGATCATTGGGGGAGCCGGGCGATAAGGCGGGCGATGTTCAGCGGAGTCGGGGCCATAGGCGGGCGATCTTCAGCGGAGTCGGGCCATTCATATGAAAGGGTGACGCCGGGCTCACCCTCTGGACAGCTTCTGCCGATGCAGGAGGACGCACCGCCTGCCGCCGAGTCCAAAATGCACGCCTCCACACCGATCACCGTCGCCGTCGCTCGCTTCGACGACCTCCTCGCCCACGGCCTCCGGAGGGTGATCGAAAGCGATGTCAACCTCGAGCTCGTCGCCGACGGAGTCGGGCACGACCGCATTGGAGTGGTCCTCCGCGCCCGAAGCCCGCGCGTGGTGATCCTCGACGTTGACGCCCTGAGGAACCTGGCGGAGGTGCGCCAGCTCAGCCAGCAGCATCCGGACACCAGGTTGGTCGTGCTAGCCAGTAAGCCCACCACGGCCGAATGCGCTCAAGTGCTCGCTTTCGGCGCGAGCGCCTACTTGGGCAGGGACACGCAGGGGCGCGACGTCCTGACCGCGATTCACCTCGCCTCACGCGGAATTCAGCTGACACCGCGGGACACCGGTGAGTCCTCAGCCCGACCCTCCCCGGGATCGCAGCTCCTCACGCAGCGCGAGGCCGAGGTCCTCCCGATGCTCCAGCAAGGTGGCTCGAACGCACAGATCGCGAACGCTCTCCACATCAGCGTCGAGACGGTCCGCACCCACGCGAGCAACATCTACCGCAAGCTAGGCGTCTCCTCGCGCCGCGAGCTGTCCTCGCTGCCGCCTCCCACCCCCACCGCAGACGCTGGCCCCACGCCCGCGCATTCACCGCGTCGCCAGGTCAGGCCGGCGCGCGACAGGCAGCGCTGGTCGAGTTCAGGTCGCAGGTGAGGCAGGGGTGACCGGCGCTCACGGACTCGCACGCGTCACCACCACCACGGCGGAGCCGGGCGCCCGGATGTCGCCGACGACGAGGTCGTCCATGCCCGAGTCGTAGCGGCCGCCCTTGACGTCGCCGTCGGTGACCAGCCGTGGTCCCTCGGGCGGTGGCGTGGTCGCGAACGGCAGACCGTCCTCGGCCAGCGATATCAGCAACGGGCGGCCGCCGACCCATGCTTCGGCCGGCGTCACGATGGCGACGTAGTCATCAGAACCGACGCCCGCGACCCAGGTGTTCAAGGTGGGACGGATACGAGCGGCGTGGAGCACCTCGTCGAGGGTCGGGCCGGTCGGGGACGCTGCGTAGCTCATTCCTGTCGGCTGGCACGACGAGCTCGGGCGCGAACAGGGGCACGCCCCCCTCCTCGAGCGCCAGATAGGCGGGATGGTTGCCGAAGCTTTGATCGAGCTCTCCGAGCGCAAAGGTCCTCTGTGTACCGAACCGGCCCCGTACCGTGATGATCGCGGTCAGGAGCGGGTTCTTGACCGCCGGAAGCGTCGGCGCAGAGGTGTCGACGAGGCTCTCGAGTGACACGCCCTCATCGACCTGCGTCCGTGATCCCCGCCACGTCCGGCGGGTGACCGAGAAGGTCGTCTTGGGCAGCGCGGCGAGCGCGCTCAGGGAGTAGGTCGCCGGCGCGGCAACGGCGCCGTCGACGGTAACGCCCCGTTGAAACGGGGCCGCAGAGGCCGCGGAGCCGCCGATTCCGAGGCCGAGGACACCAGCCGTGACAGCGATCGCGACGTACCACTTACGCATCGAGGCAGACATCCTGGTTGTCATGAGGGCGAGCGAATAACCTGGAAAACCGCATGCGCCAGCCGTACACCGGTCCCGGACAGAAGCCACCGCGACGACTATATATGCCTAATCGATGCATATGTAAGAGATGACGAGCTTTGATGAAGCATCTGGCTCGAAAGCGCGGCTCGGACGGCCCCCGCCGGGCTGGATGGGCGGTTGCACCCGTATGGTGGACTGAGACATGGCCTCCCGCTCGGACATTCGTAACCTCGCGATCGTCGCCCATGTCGACCACGGCAAGACGACGCTCGTCGACGCTCTGCTGTGGCAGTCGGGGGCGTTCCGCGCCAACCAGGACGTCGCCGATCGGGTGCTCGACTCGATGGATCTCGAGCGCGAGAAAGGGATCACGATCCTCGCCAAGAACACGTCGGTCCACTACCGGGGCGTGAAGCTGAACATCGTCGACACGCCCGGCCACGCCGATTTTGGTGGCGAGGTCGAGCGGGGGCTGACGATGGTCGACGGCGTCCTGCTGCTCGTCGACGCCAGCGAGGGACCGCTGCCGCAGACGCGCTTCGTTCTGCGCAAGGCGCTCGAGGGGCGGCTGCCGGTGATCCTCGTGATCAACAAGGTCGACCGCCCCGACGCCCGCATCGACGAGGTGGTCGACGAGGTCTACGAGCTGTTCCTCGACCTCGACGCGGACGAGTCGCAGATCGACTTTCCGATCGTCTACACGAACGCGAGGGCCGGCTGGGCGTCGATGGAGCAGGGCGTCGAAGGAAAAGACCTGGAACCGCTGCTCGAGCTGCTGCTCGAGCACGTGCCCGCTCCCGAGTACGACCCCGATCATCCGCTTCAGGCCCACGTGACGAACCTTGACGCCTCCCCCTATGTCGGCCGGATCGCGATCTGTCGCGTGCGCAACGGCGTGATCCGGCGCGGCGAGACGGTCGCGTGGTGCCGAGCAGACGGCGAGATCGAGCTCGTGAAGGTGACCGAGCTGTACGTGACCGAAGCGCTTGACCGGGTCGACGCCGAGGAGGCGGCGGCGGGCGACATCATCGCCGTCGCCGGGATCCCCGAGATCACAATCGGTGAAACGCTCGCCGACGCCGAGGACCCGCGCCCGCTGCCGGTGATCACCGTCGACGAGCCGTCGTTGTCGGTCACGATCGGAACCAACACGGCGCCACTCGCCGGGCAAGACGGCGACCGGCTGACCGCAAGCCAGGTCAAGGCGCGCCTGGACCGAGAGCTCGTCGGGAACGTCTCGCTCCGCGTGTATCCGACCGAGCGACCCGACATCTGGGAGGTTCAGGGCCGCGGCGAGCTCGCGCTGGCGATCCTCGTCGAGCTGATGCGCCGCGAGGGCTTCGAGCTGACGGTGGGCAAGCCCCAAGTCGTCACGCGCGAGATCGCGGGCAAGGTCAACGAGCCGATCGAGCTGATGAGCGTCGACGCCCCCGAGGAGTATGTCGGCGTGATCACGCAGCTGCTGGCCCTGCGCAAGGGTCGTCTCGAGCAGATGGTCAACCACGGCACGGGCTGGGTGCGGATGGAGTACCTCGTGCCCGCGCGCGGTCTGATCGGATTCCGGACCGAGTTCCTGACCGAGACCCGCGGCACCGGGCTCCTTCACCACGTGTTCGACCGCTGGGAGCCGTGGCACGGTGAGCTGCGGACCCGACCGACCGGCTCGCTCGTCGCGGATCGGCGGGGCACCGTGGCGGCGTTCGCGCTGTTCAACCTGCAGGAGCGGGGCACCCTGTTCGTCGAGCCCGGCGACGACGTCTACGAGGGGATGATCGTCGGCGAGAACTCCCGCGCGGAGGACCTCGACGTCAATCCGACCAAGGAGAAGCACCTCACCAACATCCGCTCTTCCACGGCCGACGAGCTCGTCCGCCTCGTCCCCAAGCGTGAGCTCTCGCTCGACCAGGCGCTCGAGTTCCTGCGCGCCGACGAGTGCGTCGAGATCACGCCTCACGCGGTTCGGCTGCGCAAGGTGGAGCTCGACGGCACCGCTCGACTGAAGCTCGCGCGCACTCGCGCGCGCGAGCTCCAGCCACAGCGCTAGGACTGCTTGACCGCCGAGATGTCGAGGGTGACCTTGACCTTGTCGGAGACGGCCACGTTCCCGCTGCCGAGGGCCTGGTTGAACTTCATCTCGAAGTCCCCGCGGGACAGTTGGCCAACGACCTCGAGCCCGACGCGCTCGTTGCCCATCGGGTCGGTCTCGGTCCCGTCGACGATCGCCTCCAGGCTGATCTCCTTGGTGACCCCGTGCATCGTCAGATTGCCGATGATGCGGAACGTGCTTTCGTCGATCGCCTCGATCCGGGTCGACTCGAAGTGCAGCTCGGGATACTGCTCCGCGTCGAAGAAGTCGGGCGAGCGCAGGTGCTCGTCGCGCTGGCCCCATTCGGTGTCGACCGAGGTCGTCTTGACGGTGCCGTAAGCCTTCGTGCCCGCCAGGTCGGATCCAACTTCAAGCGTCCCCTCGAACTCGCCGAACGTTCCCCTGACATTGGAAATGCCCATGTGCTTGACGGCGAAGCCGATCTGTGAATGAGCCGGGTCGACACTCCAGGTGCCGGTCGGGAGGGCGGTGGTGGTTGCGTCTGTCGTTGCCATTGCTGTCTCCTTGTCTGGTCGCTCGCGGTGCCTCGTCCGCGTTCGATGGTTGATGACACAAGCGTTGAGGACACAAGCATATCAGCTGAGACGGAGCTCGGCAGGCTCGCCGGCTCCAGGGTGAGCGGCGCGGTCAGAACAACGTGTCGAGCCGCTCGCGACGGTCAGAACAACGTGTCGAGCCGCTCGCGACGGGTGAGCTCGAGCGGCCACGAGCACAGGCCACCCTCGCCCGGACAGCCGCGGCAGAGCGCTCGGTGGGGACCATCGCTGACCGCGAACTCTCTTCGCAGTACCCCATCCGCCAGCCCCGCGAGCTCCCGCTCGAGCGCCTCGAGGTCCGCGCGGACGTAGGCGACGCTGACGGGCCGCTCGGGTAGCTCGAGGAAGACATGCACGATCTCGACCTCTTCGGCGCCTCCCTTGAGCGCCGCCAGCGAGTACACCAGGCGCTGGATCGCGTATTCGGCGGCCACGACGACGCCTGGGTCGGCTCCCGCGAGGTGCTCGCTCTTGTAGTCCACGACGACCATCCGCCGACCCTCGAGGGCGAGCACATCGAGGAAGCCGTCGACGACGATCCCGCCCGGCTCGAGCAGGAAGCCGAAGGGCTCCTCGCGCCGGACGTCCACTGCCGCCGCCAGCCGCCGGCACAGATCGGTGTCGAGGAATTGCCGCACCATCGCCACCGCGTCCGCGACATCGTTATCGCTCGGGTGCACCGCGACGCGCGCCGCCGCCGCCATGACCTCCGGCGCCGAGGGCGCGCGCCCACGACGGAAATCGAGCGTCTCGAGCAGGGCGTGAACGAGCACTCCGCGATCGGCCGCCGAGAACGCGCCCGCCCCCGCACCTGGCGCGATCCCCGCGGCCGCGGTGCCCGCCGGGGCCGGACGCTCGACTCCGGGGAGGCCGAGCACACGCTCGAGATAGAAGCGGTAGCCGCAGCGGGCGTACTCGCCGAGGCTCGAGTAGCTGAGGCTCCCGACGGGCGCAGCGCGCCGGGCCGCGGGTACGGGCGTTGGAGCCGGCGCCACGGCGGGGGCCCGTGCGCGACGAGGAGCGCCGGGCACGCCGTCGCTGTCCGCCTCGCCGCCCGGGCGCACGATCGCGTAGGCAACACGAGCCCGCCACTCTCCCTCGGAGCGCTCGATCACCCCGGCGATCTCGCCGTCGGCCGCGCGCGCCGCGACGTCCGGGACGAAGGCCGGCGCGATCCACGCGAGCGGCGCGCTGCCCCGCCGTGCCTCGGGCCAGGGCTCGCAGGTGATCGCGCCGCTCAGCACCAAGCGCTCGCGCGCCCGTGTCATCGCGACGTAGTACAGGCGGCGCTCCTCGCGCTCTTCGGCCTGCTCACGGGCGACGCCGACGGTGTCGTAGTCGAGGACTCCGATCAGCCGGCCGCGCCCGGCGCGCGCGACCTTCAGCCCGAGCCGACCGTCGCGTCCGACCCGGAGCAGGTCGCCGCCGCTACCGCGGGGCGTGCGCCCGAGGTCGGCGACGCAGACAATCTCAAACTCGAGGCCCTTGGCTCGGTGGATCGTCATCAGCCGGACCGCGTCGAGCGCCTCTCCCTCGACCGGAGCCTCGCTCTCCCGCGGCTCGGCCAGTCGCCCGCTCGAGAGACCACCCACGAGATCGAGGAAGCCGCGGAGATCTCGCCCGTGACGCGACTCGTGCTCGCGTCCGAGACGCATCAGTTTGCGTACGTTCGCGAGCCGCCGCTCACCGCCGGGCATCGCGAGCATCGTCAGGTCATATCCGGTGAGCTCGAGCGCGCGCTCGAGCAGCTCCTCGATGCNNCCGAGAACCACCCGGCGAACTCCTCCAGGCGCACGCGATCCCCGGTCTCGATGTCGTCGAGCAGCGCGGCCGGCTCGCGTAGGACCCACCACGGGTCGCGCCCCGATTCCCGCGCCGCGGCGGCGAGCACGACGAGCGCGTCGCTCGACGCCCCGACGAGCGGCGACGCGAGGACGGTGTGAAACGCCTGCCCGTCGCGCGGGTTGGCGAGCGCGCGCAGGAGGGCGACGAGATCGACCACCTGAGGGTGCGACCAGTACCCACGGCCGCCGATCACGTAGGTCGG
>PMOY01000239.1 GCA_003165655.1 Solirubrobacterales bacterium | reverse complement strand
CAGCGCACCTACGCCTACACCTGCGCCGTCCGCGCCGTACACTCCGAAGACGGCATGACCGCCGACTGGGCGCCCCTGCCCTACGATGTCCTCAAGCGCATCTCCAGCCGCATCGTGAACGAGGTGCGCGGCATCAACCGAGTGGTTTACGACATTACTTCGAAGCCGCCGGGGACGATTGAGTGGGAGTAGTCGGCACCAGGTGACATGCGCCCCGCGCGCGGCCGTGGGAGCCTGACGATTGTGGAGTGCTACATCTGCGTCACGTGCGGCGCCCAATTTGCACCGTCGGGTGAGCCGCCCGCGTGCTGTCCCATCTGCCGGGACGAGCGCCAGCACGTCGGCGACGGCGGACAGCAGTGGACGACGCTCGCCGAGTTGCGCGAGACGCACGCGGCGCACGTCGAGGAGATCGACCCCGGCGTCCTGAGCATCGGCATCGAGCCGGCATTTGCGATCGGCCAGCGCGCGCTCCACCTGAGGGGTGTTCTGTGGGACTGTGTGCCGCTCGTCGACGACGAGATCGAGCGGGCGGTCGCCGCGGCCGGCGGTATCGAGACGATCGCGATCTCCCATCCGCACTTCTACAGCGGCATGGTCGAATGGGCCGAGCGCTTCGATGCAAGGATCCTCGTCCACGAGGCCGACCGAGAGTTCGTCATGCGGCCGAGCGCGCGCATCGAGCACTGGGGCGGTGAGCGTCGCCGGCTGAGCGACGAGCTCGAGCTCATCCGGCTCGGCGGCCACTTTCCCGGTGCGACCGTGATGCACTGGACCGCGGGCGCTGAAGGTCGCGGCGCGATCTTCTCCGCGGACGCGATCCAGGTCGTCGCCGACCGTGACTGGGTCAGCTTCATGTGGAGCTACCCGAACCTGATACCGCTGCCGCGCGGCGAAATCGCGCGCATCCGCGCCGTTGTCGCGACACTCGAGTTCGACCGGCTGTACGGTGGCTTCTGGGGCCGGACCGTCGCCAGCGAGGCGAGGTCCAAGGTGCTGCGGTCAGCCGATCGCTACATCGACGCGCTCAGCGGAGTCCGGAGCGCGGCCACGAGGCCGGACACGACGTGAGGTAAGACACCGGGGTTGGTCCGCGCCGCGTCTCCGGTGCGGTACCGGGGGTCGAATCCGGTGCGGTGCTGCGGTCGAATCCGGTGCCCAATCCGGTTCCCGATATCGGTTCCCGATATCGGTTCCCGATATCGGTTTTCGATATCGTGGCTCGATGCTGACCGGCTGGGACCGAGGAGGCCGCCGATGGCGATGATCAGCTTCCCTCGCAACCGCCGATTGAGCGGTGAGCCGAGGGGATGGGTCGGGCGGTGAGGCAGTTCCTTCGCGGTGCGGTGCAGCTGCATGTGCTCCATCATGCGGCTGAGCGAGAAATCGACGGTGCGTGGATGAGCGAGGAGCTCGGCCACCACGGGTATCGCATCAGCCCGGGGACTCTCTACCCGACGCTCCATCGTATGGAGGCCGAGGGGTTGCTCACCTCGCGCGATGATCTCATCGCCGGCCGTCACCGCCGCCGGTATCGCGCGACCGACGAAGGTCGTCGCGTGCTCGTCCAGACCCGCCGTGCGCTGCGCGAGCTCGCCGACGAAGTCCTTGAATGACTGGCGATCCTCACGCCCCGACGCGCGACCCGGCCGCGTCGCTCGGCACGATCGCCAGGGAATGGACGCGGATCGGGCTGACCGGGTTCGGTGGCCCGCCCGCGCACATCGCGCTGTTGCGCCGGCTCGTCGTCGATCGCGAGCGCTGGCTCGACGCCCAGGAGTTCGAGGACGCCAACGCAGCCTGCGGGTTGCTTCCCGGCCCGGCCTCCACCCAGCTGGCGATCTTCTGCGCCTACCGCGTCGGGGGGGCGCCGGGCGCGATCGTCGGAGGACTCGGCTTCGTCGTACCCGCCGTCGCGCTCATTCTCGCGCTGTCTGCGCTGTTTCTCTCTCGCGCGCCGCCGATCTGGGTGCGTGGCGCCGGCGCGGGCGCCGGCGCCGCGGTGGCCGCGGTCGCGGTGCAGGCAGGCCGCGCGCTACTCGGCCCGAGCTTTCAGCGCGTCCGCGAGCACCAGGCCGGGCGGGCGCGCTGGCTCGGTTACCTGACGGCCGGCACTGCCGCGGCTGCGCTCATCGGCCCCTACCTCGTGCTCGTGCTGCTGGCCTGCGGGCTGGTCGAGCTCGCCGTTCAACGGGCGCGCTGGGGCGTGCTGAGCGCGAACTGGGCCCCGGTGGCGGCGCTCGGGCACCGAATCGGCGCCTCGGGCGGGATAGCGGCGCTGGCCTGGACCGCGTTCAAAGTCGGAGCCCTCTCGTTCGGCGGTGGGTTCGTGATCATCCCGCTCATGCAGGGCGACGCGGTGCACGTCTACCACTGGATGACCGATGCGCAGTTTCTCAACGCCGTCGCGCTCGGCCAGATCACTCCGGGACCCGTCGTTTCCACCGTCGCCGCGGTCGGTTACGCGGCCCACGGCTTGTCCGGCGGACTCGTGGCAGCGGCGGTCGCGTTCGTTCCGTCGTTCTCGTTAATCCTGCTCGGCGGGGGACGCTTCGAGCAACTGCGCGGGAGCGCCAAGGCGCGCTCCTTTCTTGACGGGGCGGGACCGGCCGCGATCGGCGCGATCCTCGGCGCCGCGATCACCCTCGCCGGCGCGCTCAGCGAGCCCTGGCAGTTCGCGATCCTCGCCGGCGCCGCCACGCTCCTGCTCGCCCTCGGTCGCGGGATCGTCGCGACCCTCCTGCTCGCCGGCGCCGCCGGCGTGCTCATCGCCCTGGCGGGTGGGCCGTTGCCCCGCTGACTCGGAGGCACGCGCAGCCGTCGATCAAATCGGTCGAGAGCATTCCGTGTTGGGCGCGGGCGAAGGACATGCGCACCCACGGCAGGCGAGCTAGTGTGGCTCGGTGATGCGCTGTACGGCCTCGACGAGCGCAAGGCGGTGCTGCTTGAGTCGGCGCGCTGACATCGGGTCTTTGCCGGCCGCGGCCTTGAGGCCGACACTAGCGCCGAGCCAGCTGGTGATGATTCGTTGGGTGATCGCCAGCAAGTCGATAGCCGACATGCCGTCATACAGCTGCCCGGCGCGCTGACCGGCGCGTATCGCCGCGGTGGGCTCGGTCGTGATTTTCGCTGCGGTCACGATCGGGACGATCGTCGGGCTCACGCTCACCGCTGCGGCGGGTATCCGCGCGAGCGGACCAGTGGCTGCTCTCCAGGTGTTCGGCTTGGCGATCGTTCCAGGACCCATCGTCCGCTCCGTCGCCGGCAGCGAGCTGGTGATCCTCATCAATCGACAGGTGGTGGAGCTCTGCGGGACGGACTGCGGTGGCCACGCGAGTCAAGCGCGAGCGGGCGGCTCGTGGATTCTGGATTCCCTATCATTGGCCGCAAGCCGCGCGAGTGCCGCGCGGCTTGTGCGTGCCATGAAGACCTACGTCGCCAAACCTACCGACCGAGACCGCGCCTGGCTGGTCGTTGATGCATCCGGGCAGACGCTCGGACGGCTGGCGACGCAGATCGCGGACACGCTGCGCGGCAAGCGCAAGCCGACCTACACGCCGCACATCGATACCGGAGACTTCGTGGTCGTGGTCAACGCCGAGAAGATCCATGTGACGGGCAACAAGCTGGCGGACAAGCGCTACTACCGTCATTCGGGTTATCCCGGGGGTCTGAAGTCCCGCACGCTGCAGGAAATGCTCGACCGCCGGCCTGAAGAAGTCATCCGGCTCGCCGTCAAGGGCATGCTCCCGCGCAACCGGATCGCCCGCAAGCAGCTGACGAAGCTCAAGGTCTACGCGGGGCCCGAGCATCCGCACGCCGCCCAACAGCCGCAACCGATGGAGATTCACCAGTGATCGACGCAGAGCACCCGGAGGATCAGGAGCCGCAGGATCTCGACGGTCAGGCGCCCGCCGACGACGCGCCGCAGCCCGCCGCGGCTGATCCCGAGCCGGTGGCGGAGCCTGATCCCGAGCCCGTGGCGGCGGAGCCTGATCCCGAGCCCGTGGCGGCGGAGCCTGAACCCGAGCCCGTGGCGGCGGAGCCTGAACCCGAGCCCGAGCCCGTGGCCGCGGAGCCTGACCCCGAGCCAGTGGCATTGGAGGAGCCCGAGTCCGTGGCGGCGGAGCCTGAGCCGGCTGAGACTGAGCCGTTGGCAGCGGAAGAGGAGCCCGCAGCCGCGCCCGCCGCGCAGGAGGTACCCGANNCCCGAACCCGCCGCGCAGGAGGTGCCCGAGCCCGCCGCGCAGGAGCCGGCGCCCACGGTCGAGGAGCCGGCGGCTGCCGTAGCTGCCGAAGAGCCGATCGAGGAGATCGAGCTGCAGCCGCGGGTCAAGCCGGAGATTCCCGGTGCCGACCTCATTCCGGACATCGTTCCCGAGGGCGCTGAGGCGCTGCACCTCGACGCCGAGGCGCAGGCTGCCGCGGAGGCCGAGGCAGAGGAGGCCAGCAGAGCAGACTCCGATCGCGAGGAGGATGCGCAGCCGATCGCCGACGCCGCGATCGATCTCGCCGCGGGCGCGCGCTACCGCGCGACGGGCAAGCGCAAGACCGCCGTCGCCCGCGTGATCCTGAAGCCGGGGACCGGCGTCTACATGGTGAACGGCAAGACGCTCGAAGTCTTCTTCCCGCGACCGACGCTCGAGCGGGTGATCCGGCAGCCACTCGAGACGGTGGGGTACGAGGCTCGCATGGACGTGATCGCGAAGCTGCATGGCGGCGGCGTCTCCGCTCAGGCCGGCGCGCTTCGCCACGGTATCTCGCGCGCTCTGATCGACGCCGATCCGAACCTCCGAGGCGAGCTCAAGCGCCGTGGCTTCCTGACGCGCGACCCGCGCGTCAAGGAGCGCAAGAAGGCAGGACTCAAGAAGGCCCGTAAGCGGCCGCAGTTCTCGAAGCGCTAGCGCGCGCTCTCCGCGGGCACCAGCTCGATGGCGCGGCAGCTCTTCGGTACCGACGGCGTTCGCGGAGTCGCAGGTGAGTTCCTGAGCGCAGACCTGGCGGTCGCGCTCGGGCGAGCCGCGGTGACGCTGTCGGCCGCGGACCGCGTCCAGGTGCTGATCGTGCGCGACACCCGGGAGTCGGGTGAGATGCTCGAGGCGGCGATCGCCGCCGGCGTCACCTCGGCCGGCGGCGACGCGCTCCTCGGCGGCGTGCTCCCGACGCCCGCGGCGCCGCTGCTCGTCCGCCGGCACGGGCTTCAGCTCGCCGCGGTGATCTCGGCCTCACACAATCCCTATCGCGACAACGGAATCAAGATCTTCGGCGCCGACGGCTTCAAGCTCAGCGACGACACCGAGCACGAAATCGAGGCCGAGCTCGAGCGGCCGGCGCGCCAACCGTCGCGGATCGGCCACGTGCGGCGCCTGCATGGCGCGCTCGAGGACTACCTGCGCGAGCTGCACGTCCGCTACGAGCAGCTCAACCTCTGCAAGCGCCGGCTCCTGCTCGACTGTGCGAACGGCGCGACGTACCGCGCCGCGCCCGAGATATTCCGCCGCCTGGGCGCGGAGGTCGAGGTGCTGGCGGCCGAGCCGGACGGACGCAACATCAATCACGAGTGCGGCTCGACCCACGTCGAAGCGCTCGCGAGCCGGGCGGCCGCAGGCGATTTCGAGGCGGCGTTCGCGTTCGACGGCGACGGCGACCGCGTGCTCGCGGTCGACCGCGAGGGCGTGGTCGTCGACGGCGACGAGCTCGTCGCGCTTGCGGCGCTGCACCTGCGCAAGCAGGGCTGCCTCGCCGGCGGTGGCGTCGCGGTGACGGTGATGACCAACTTTGGCTTCCACGCCGCGATGAAGTCCGCGGGCATCGAGGTCGCGACCACCCCGGTTGGCGACCGCTACGTGCTTGACGAACTGCGCCGTCGCGGCTGGTCGCTCGGCGGCGAGCAGTCGGGCCACATCATCGATCTCGGCTTTGGACCCTCGGGCGACGGGATCTCGAGCGCGCTGCTCGCGCTCGAGGCGCTCGGGGACCGCGACCTCTCAGGGCGCGACGTGATGGCCAAACTGCCGCAACGGCTCGTGAACATCCGCGCCACCGATCGCGCGGCAGTGGCAGCGGCGATGGAGCATCAGGCGGTGAGCGAGGCGATCGATCGCGAGGAGATCGCCCTCAGTGGCCGCGGTCGCGTGCTCGTGCGCGCCTCCGGCACCGAGCCCCTGATCCGGGTGATGGTCGAGGCTCCCAGCGCGACCGAGACCGACGCCGTGTGCGCGCGGCTCACGGCGATCGTCGAGGCTGCGATCGCCTAAACGGGGGAGATGTCGGCCCCAAGGAGACGTCGGTTCGGGCCGTTGGTGAAGCGCTACGAGCGCTGGAGCTGCAGATCGAACTCCATCGTGGCCTGGTTGGTGACGCTCACGAACCCGGCGACGCTCGGAGCGGTCATCTTGAATTCGCTCCACGGGAAGGTGAGCGACCCCACCGCCTCGATCGCCGAATTCGACAAGCGCATCTGGAGCGGGACGGTCAACCGTCGCGACGCGCCGTGGATGTCGAAGACGCCGGCCACCGACACCCTGACGACGCGGCCGCTCAACGCGCTCGCCGGAAGCGTGAGCGGGCTCGAGAGCACAAATGTGGCTTTCGGATATAAATCGCTCTGGATACCGATCGTATGAATATGCTGATCGCGCATCGACTCATTGCTCTTGAGCGTGTTGACGGCGACGACGAATGAGGCTGACCGCACCGTGATGACATTCCCCGACTCGGTCAGGGTTGCACCGCCGGTGATCGCCGATGTACGACCGACGGCGTCGCTTGCGGCAGGGAGGAAGCCCAGCTTCTCTCGCACCCGGTAGCCGGCCTCGGACCCACTGGCAATGTCCCAGCGGCCGGCGAGGCGGGTGCCGGAGCTGACCGGGGTGGCGGCCGTGGTGGAGGCCAGGCTGAACGGCTTCGGCGATGACGTCGGGAAGAGCACGAAGTAGATCAGGGCGAACGCCGCCACCGCGACCACGACGATGCCCCCTCCGATCGCGAGCGCCGCCCCGCGCTTGGACTTCGGGCGTCGCGGTCTCATCTGGGGGTGAGGCGGTGGGTGGTTCGGGGGCGCACAACGAGAATTGTGTCCGGAGTACGTAAGCGTCGCGTAGGACAGTGCCCGCCCTCGCTTCGGTACCGCGCCCGCGCGTACAGGCTGGGCGCGCTCAGACCGGCCCCGGCGAGGCTGGAGGCGCTCACGGCGCGCCGGGCGCGCTCGCCGAGATCACTCGTCGGGCGCTTTGGCCTGCTCGGCGAGCTTGTCGCGCAAGTAAGCGGCCTTCTCGGCTCGGCGCTCGTGGGCCTGGCGTTCTTCGGCTTCGTCCGCGCGTTCGGCCTGTTCGCGTTCGTGCCTCGCGCGTCGCTCCTGAGTTGCTCGCAAGCGCTCGATTTCGGACTTGTCGGGCATCAGATGTCCACCCTCGTTGATCCCGGACAGAAGTGTACGGAGATCCCGCGGGAACACGACCGAGGATCGTGGACCCCGACGGCCGGGTCGATGACTCGCTCGACGCGCGTCCCTTTATGCCTCCGCACCCGCTCGAGCATCGCGGTCAGTCCCGGCGGCACGCGACCGTCGGTCGAGAGCCAAGATCCCGCGAGGATCAGGAGCAGNNTAGGTGATCACGACCGCTCGCGCGGGTCCGATCTCGGCGATCAGGACAGCCATCAGCGAGAACGCGAGCGCGGTACACACCAACCCCAGTACGACCACGGCACCGAGGGCGCCCGCCGACGGGGTCCGCGCCGGTGCGTCGAGCACCGCGACCGGTGCGAGGACCACGGCCGCGATCGCGAGGCTGGCGCCCATCGTGGC
>PMOY01000405.1 GCA_003165655.1 Solirubrobacterales bacterium | reverse complement strand
CTCCAGGCGCACGGCGCGCTCGGGTACTCGACCGATCTTCCCCTCGAGGCGATGTATCGCTACGCGCGGGCCGCGCGCTTTTACGACGGCCCCGACGAGGTTCATCGCGCATCGGTCGCGCGCCAGGTCCTGCGCGGCTATGAAGCCCCCGCGGACGGCGTTCCGAGCGAGCACGTCCCGACGCGCCGCGAGGACGCACGCCGCCGGTTCGCCGAGCTGCTCGAGACGGTCACCGCGAACGACTGAGCGAGATCGGTTGATGGAGCCTGAGGCCCCCGGCCGAAGGCCACGCCGTCGGTCGGCGCGCCCGGCGGCCCAACCCGGGCGCGACGTCGCAGGGCTCGCCGAGATCGCCCGAGGGAGCACGCTGAATCTGGCAGGCGCGGCGATCTCCGCGGCCGCCACGGTCGGCGTCACGGTGCTCGTGACCAGGCAGTTCACCCGGCCCGTGGCCGGAGCCTTCTTCACCGCCACATCGCTGTTCCTGATCGTCGAGGCGATCGCCGGTCTCGGCGCCTACAGCGGCGTCGTCTACTTCATTGCCCGGCTGTGGTCGCTGGGCGCCGAGAGCAGGATCCCGATCATGCTGCGCGCCGCGATCGTGCCCGTGGTGGTGTCCTCGGTGGGGGCCGCCGTCCTGCTGCTCGCCTTCGCCGATCCGCTGGCGCGAGCCCTGCTCGATGGTCGCTCCTTTAGCGGCGCCGCCGCGCCGTCGGCAGTGGCCGACGCGCTCCGGGCGTTGGCGGCTGCACTCCCGTTCGCGGCGCTGCTGGATACCTTTCTCGGCGCCGGTCGTGGCTACCGCGACATGCGTCCCACTGTCGTCGTCGACCGGATCGGTCGCTCCTGTCTGCAGCTTCTCGGTGTGCTCGCGGCTGCGCTGACCGGGACTGCGGCGCTGCTCGCGCCGCTGTGGGCGCTTTCCTACATCCCGGCCGCCGCTGCCGCCTGGCTCTGGCTGCGGCGCATCCGCCTCCAGCACCCCGAGAGGGCTGCTGTTCGGCCGGGCTTCGCCACCCTGCCCCCAGTGGCGGTGGCCGAGACGCCGAGCGACGAAGGCTCGGAGCGTACGGAGCAGCCGGGCGACAGCACACTGGCCAACGCGAACCCACGCGGGTTCTGGTTGTTCACCGCACCTCGTGCCGTCGCGACGGTCGCGCAAATGGTCATCCAGCGCCTCGATATCGTGCTCGTCGGCATCATCCGCGGCCCGGTCGAGGCGGCCATCTACACGGCGGCGACACGCTTCCTTGTGGTGGGCCAGCTCGGTAACGCGGCCATCAGCATGGCGGCGCAGCCGCAGCTCAGTCACCTGTTCGCGCGACACGACCGGCGCGGCGCAAACACGGTCTACCAGGCGACCACCGCGTGGCTCATCATTCTCACCTGGCCGCTGTACCTGCTCGCGGTCGTCTACGGGCCCGAGGTCCTCACGGTGTTCGGACACTCATACCGCGCCGGCGCGACGGTGATGGTCATCCTCGGTCTGACGATGCTGCTCGGGACTGCGTGCGGACAGGTCGACATGGTGTTGACGACCACCGGCCGCAGCGGATGGAGCCTGGCCAACGGGCTGCTCGCGTGTTCGGTGAACGTTGTCGTGGACCTCGCGCTGATTCCCCGCTACGGAATCACTGGCGCGGCGATCGGCTGGGCCGCCGCGATCACAGTGGCCAACCTGGTGCCGCTGATCCAGCTCGCCTGGATCGTTCGTGTGCACCCCTTCGGGACGGGAACCCTAGCCGCCTGCGTGCTGTGCGCGCTGAGCTTCGGCGTCATCCCGGTTCTGGTGCGCGCCGTGCTCGGTGGCGGCGCAGCGGGATTGGCCGTGACCGTCGCCGCCGGCTGCGCGGCGCTCGCTGCGGGAGTCTGGCTCTGCCGCGAGCCGCTGCAGTTGTCAGTGATACTGGGACTCTTCTCCCGTGGCGCCAAGCCGGCCGAAGCGGCGCCACAGCACGCCGAACCGGCGGGTGGAACCGGGCGGAGATGATCGGCTCGTGGGTCTGACCAGCGGCGATCTGGGCCTGATTTCGCAGATACCTCGGTACATTCCCGTCGAGCTTCTGCCAAGAAGGTCATGACGATCGGAGATCGATAATGAAGGTCTTGGCGATTCTGGTCTGGCCCTCGGGCATGGCGGCCATCGCATGCATCGCAGCGCTACTCGCCCAGCGGGCGCCGGGTGCTCGCTCGATCGCCGCGGGCAAGACAGTGCGCGCTCGCGGAACACTGAGCGGCAGGTGGCTTGCCAGGGCGACCGGCGGGTCCGTCGCTTCGCCGTGGGCGCCGGCCGCCGTGCGGTTTGCCGCCATCGTGGTCAGCGGGGCGCTGCTGGTCTACGGGGTGATGGCGCTGCTCGGGGTCCTCGTCGTGCACAACGGTCTGACGATCGATCGCCCGATCTACAACTGGACGATCGCGCACCGGATGCACCTGTGGGTGCGGCTCATGCGCCGGCTGACCAAGGTCGGCGACACCTGGACAACCTGGGGCGCAGCCGTCGCGGCCGCTGCCTGCCTGGCCGCAAGTTGGCGCCGGAGTCGATGGCTCCCGCCGCTGGCGCTCGGCGCGCTCGTCGTGGTCGATCACCTCGTGATCCTGGCGCTCCGGCATACGTTCCACCGGCTCGGGCCGCCGGGCAGCCCGCTCGGCACCTACCCGTCGGGCGGATGTGGTCGCGTTGTCGTCTTCTATGGGCTGATCGCCTATCTGCTCTGGCGCGAGCACAGCGGGCAGCGCCGCACCGCGATCTGGGCCGCGGCTGCGGTCGTCGCTCTCGCCTTCAACGAGGGCTACAGCCGGGCCTACCTGACGTTGCACTGGTTCACCGACATCCTCAGCGGGTGGCTGTATGGAGGGCTCCTGCTACTCCTGTTCATCATTGCCGTGCGGTTCGTGGCCGGACCAGCCGCAGCGGGCACCGCACAGGCTGGACCGGGCCGGGCGGGCGCGCGTCCCCCGGAAGAGGTCAGCGAGCCCACGGGATATGTCCCGGCATGAGGCGCAGCGCTCCGCGGCTCCCCCTTCGGCGCGCGTCGTTCGGTGGGACCCGGGCGGAATATCTCAGCCAGGTATGTGGGCTCCTGTGGCCCGCGCCCGCGCTGGTCACGCTGACAAGTCCCGGCCGGGATCCACTCGCGGTGACCCCGCCCGGTGGCGGCGTCTCGGCGCGCCCCACTCCCGCGCCCGCCGAGCTCATCGTGATTCCGGGTCGCGCGCGGCCCCGCCTGCTCGTTCCGACTGAGCGCCGGGCCGCCGCGGCGGCGGTCCAAGGCTCCAGCGGGCCCGGATTGCGGACCGCCAGGCTTCGCAAGCGCGCGATCCGGCTGGCCATGGCCAGCGGTGCGGGACCATTCCTGTTCCGCGACCGGCTGCGGATTCAGGCGCCTGAAGACTCGCCGACGATCGTTTCCTACCTTCGCGCAGCGCTCGGCAGCGACATCCGCCTGAGCATGCACGTGGGCGCCCCCCGCGCCAACCGCAAACCGGTCCTGCAGCTGCTCACCGCAGCCGGGGAGCCGATCGGCTTCGCGAAGATCGGCATCGATCCCCTCACCAGCCGGCTGGGGCTCGCCGAGCGCGAGGCGCTCGCGCAGCTCGCCACCGCGCGCCTGGGCGGGCTCACGGTGCCCCGCGTGCTGCACTACGGCACCTGGAACGGCCTGGGCGTGCTCGTTCTCGGCCCGCTGCCAACGTGGCGAGAGCGACGCCCGCTCTCCGACTCGCGCCTGGCGGCCGCGATGCGCGAGGTCGCAGGCATCGGTGGCCTCACCCGCGAGCCGCTCGCGGCGGCGGCACACTGGCAGCGTCTCGGCGCGCGCTTATCTGCTGCTGATGATCGGCCCGACCGTGCGGCGCTTGGCTCGGCGCTCGGCAGGCTCGCTGACCAGGCCGGCGGCACGGTGCTGTGCTACGGCTCGTGGCACGGCGACTGGACGCCATGGAACATGGCGAGCACCGGCAGGGGCCTGCTCGTCTGGGATTGGGAGCGGTTTGCCCACGGAGTCCCGATCGGATTCGATGCCCTGCACCACTGGCTCCAGACCGAGGTCGTGCCGGGCCGCCGCGACCCGGCCAACGCCGCGCGGGAGTTGATCGAGCGCGCCGCCGCGCTGCTCGACCCGTTCGACGTCGGTGCGGATGAAGCCCGGCTCACCGCGGTGCTGTACCTCGCTGAGCTCGCTGCCCGCTACCTCGCGGATCGGCAGATCGAGGCCGGCGCACGGCTTGGCGCCCCGGGCGGGTGGCTGATACCCGCGATCACCAGCGAGCTCGCCCGGCGATGACGCGCCCGTCGGATTCGCCACCCGCCAAGCGCGCGGCGCAAGCCGTCTCGGTCACGGCGGGACGGCTCAGCCACGGGGCGAGGATGTTGCCCGGCTTCCTGATCGTCGGCGCACAGCGATCGGGTACCACGACGATGTACCGCTCGCTGAGCCAGCATCCGACCGTGCTCAAGGCCGCGCTGCACAAGGGCGTGCACTACTTCGACGTCGCCTATGAGCACAAGCTCAGCTGGTATCAGGCGCACTTCCCGCTGCGCGCACGGGCACGACGGGTCGAACGGGCCACCGGGGTGCCGGCGGTGACATTCGAATCGAGCCCCTACTACATGTTCCACCCGCTCGCCGCTAGCCGGATCGCTCGTGATCTGCCGGGTGTACGGCTGCTCGTGCTCGTGCGCGATCCAGTGGCGCGAGCCATCTCCGCCCACGCGCACGAGCTGGCAAGGGGATTTGAGAGCGAGCCGTTCGAGCGCGCCCTGGAGCTGGAGGACGCCCGGCTCGAGGGCGAGGTCGAACGGATCATCGAAGATCCCGGATATCACAGCCACAGCCACCGCCACCACGCCTACCGGACCCGGGGGGAGTACATCGACCAGCTGGATCGGCTCGAGGCCGTGTTCGGCCGCACGCGCATCCATGTCGTCGACAGCGGTGACTTCTTCGCCGAGCCGGAGTCCGTCTACGATCTCGTACTGGACTTCCTCGAGCTTCCGCGCCACGGCTATCCCGCTTTTGGGCGTCACAACGCCCGTCCGCGAGCCTCGATCGCGGAATCGTCGCGCTCGGCGCTGGACGCGCATTTCCTGCCCTACGACGTCCGCCTCTCCGCGTGGCTCGGAAAGCAGCCAAGCTGGCGACGGTGAACCGCCCGAGCTCGGGGCGGGGGCGGAGGCTCACTGCCGCGTTGGCGCTCGTGTTGTTGGCGGCGGGCATCGGCTACACGGCGCTCCGCCCCTCGGGCAAGCCGACGAGAGCCGCGATCATCGTCGGGGCTCACGCGGCCAACTTCACCGCCGCCGACACGACCATCGGGCCACTCCAGGACCAGCGGATCTTCTACCCGACGACGCTGCCCGCATCCTTTATCGGCAGCGCGGGCGACCGGCTCCCGGCGGGTGTCACGGCGGTCATCTCCTACAAGACGGCGAGCATCAACGTGGTCAGCTTCGTGCGCTCCATCCCCGCCGACCGGCCCGTGATCATGATTTTCCACGCGGAACCGGAGCACAGCTACGGAGCGCGCGGGGCCACGTTCGTGGCACAGTTCGAGTCGCAGTCGAACCTGATTCGCTCCGTCCACCGCGCCAACGTGCGGATCGCGATGGCTGCCGAGGCTTATGAGTACGTCGACGGGCGCGACGGCGTCTCGGGCAGCTACCTCCCACCGGCCGGTTACGTCGACACGTACCTGCTCGACTACTACGAGCCGGTTCCCACGGCCAAGGGCATCGCGAAGAACCGCAAGTTCCAAGCTTGGTACAGGCTGGTCAAGAATCGTGGCAAGCCGCTCGGATTCGCCGAGTACGGCCTGAGCAGCAATGGCACCGCGGCCGGCAATGCGAGGCGCGTCGCCACGCTCAAGGCCGACAACGCCTGGATCAGCGCCCACGGGCCCTTTGCGATCTGGTCGTACTGGTGGCAGGACCCGGCCACGACGACGGGGAAGGACAACTGGCAGTTCACCGATCCAGGCGCCATCGCCGAATGGCATGCCATCGAGGACGCTCACGGCTGAACGAGCCGATCACGCCGGCCGAGATTACGGCCCACGACGAATAACTGACGGCTTGTCCGGCCCTCGAGCGCTCAGATTCCGTGGCCGCGGGAATGCAACACGCGCAGCACGGTGTCGCCCGAAACGAGGCCGGCCGCCACCGCGAGCGCGAAGGGGACGCGCCGCTCATGCCAGTTGCTGAGCAGCGCTCGCCGCGCCCACAGCGACGCGTCGTCGCGTCGGCCGAGGCACGCATAGGCGAAGGCCAGCTGCCCATAGACGCGGGCCACACCCGCGCGGGAGCGACCGATGTCGGGGTGGCGCCGCAGCATCCACTGTAGTGCCTCGGCCTGCCCTTCCCACTGCTGGGAGAAATACGAGGTATTGCTCCAGAAGACCCGGACCAGCGGCTGGTCCACGAAGGCGATCGGGTGGCGGCGAGCCACGCGCAGCGCGAGATCCCAGTCCTCGGCGTGGCTCCCGGGGATGGTCTCGTCGAACAGCCCGATCCGATCAAGCAAGGGGCCTCGGCGCAGAACGTACGTCGAGGAGTGAACCATCATCATGCGCGATCGCAGGAGATCGTCGTACGTCACCTCATCGCGGCCAACCAGACGCCGGGTGGACCGGCCGCGGCACTCCACGATGATGCCGCAGCTGGCCATCTCGGCTCCGGGTCGCTCGCGAAGCGCGGTGACCTGAGCGCGTAGTTTTCCCGGCAGCCACTGGTCGTCGTCGTCACAGAACGCGATCAGGTCCGTGTCGAGCGCCAGCACGCCCGTGTTGCGCGCGCCTGCGAGGCCGGCGGTCCGGGTATTGGTGAGCACCCGGACCCGTCCGTTCTCGGCGAGGCCAGGCTTGCTGCGGTCGTAGATGACCGCGGCCCGAAGCCGGCCCGGATAGTCCTGGGCCAGGACAGCCGCCAAGGCGGCGTTCAGTTGCCCCGGGCGGTCCCGTGCCGGCAGGATCACGCCCACCGAGGGCCATTCGCTCACGCGGACGGCCTACGCGTCAGGTAGCCGTAGTGCATGAGCAGCGGCAGCGTGACGGCGGTGACTGTCGCGCGCTGCGCGGCCGACATTGCCGTGCGCCACTCGTCGTCGATGCGGATCGGGATCCGGCCGGTTGCGAACCGCATCGGGTTACCCGATGCCGTATGAGCGACGCCCAGATCCGCCCACCGGCTCTTCCCATCGCTCCCGACGAAGCCGAGCTCATGGTCGCCCACGGCGAGGCCCGAGAACGCTGCGATCCGGGCCAGCGTCACCTCCGGGGCCGCCACGAGGTCCTCGTAGCGCACCCGGAGCGTGGGGGTGCCGATCCTCGCGAGCAGCTCCAACGCCCCGTTCTGATAGCTCCAATTCCAGGCGGTCCTCGCCGGCGCGTTAGTGGGCAGGTAGCTCGGCACCATCGCTTCGGGCCGCCTCACCTTCCGGGTCCATGAGTAGGCAACGGCACGGCTGTCGCGCACGATGTGAATCACCCGCAGTTCAAGTCCGGCGCACGCGCGCAGGCAGAACGCGAACGACGCGTTCTTGCTGGAATCCACGACGACCCCGCACCCACTCACCACCGCGATCGCATCGTAGAGCTTCGTGTTGTAGGACATGTATTCGTCCAGCGCTCGACGGAAGGCAGGGCGCACGGCAGGAGCGAGGAGCCACGGGATGAAGCGGGTCCGGTCGACAGCAGCCTTCAGTTCGGCGACGCGAGCGACGTTCACCTTGTCCCAACCGCCGAACGCCGCCGCGAGGACGTCGTGCCAGAACGCGCATCGGCGAAACGGCTCACCGCACCCGCAACGGTTCCCCTCCACAATGCCGCGCTGGCACATGTACACGACCTCACCCACGGTGCACACGCCGGGCAACTGCCCGAGCAAGCGCTCGGTCAGCGTGCTGCCGCTGCGTCCTGCCCCGCCGATATAGACGACCCGTGGTCGTGCGCGCCCTTCCACTCGCTGTCCCTAATGGTCGAGCAAAGAGGAGGACTGGACGCACATGTCGGCGCGGGGGTGCTCTCGCTTCGGAACTGTGAGTGAGGTGAAGTCCCGCCTCACCACATCACGCGTGTCACTGTAACTGCGCGACGCGCTAGCGTCGGTCAGGCGGCTCCCCGCGCCGGTGAGGTGGCGTTCACAGGAGGTACCGAGGAACGGCGGAGTGCGCCACCGTGTTATGTTCTGGTTCAAGGGGAGGTTGGTGGACGGCGCGAGCGCTAAAGCTGTGGATGACGTGCGGGTCCGACCGTACGTTTTTCAGTCCGTAAAATAGTAAAATACAGACCAGGCCGCGTCCGTGGCATTGTGGGTAGAAATCCACCCTGCCCGTACCCTGGGATCTGACCTCACCGACCGACAATCGAGTCCGTGAACTTGACCACCTCCACGAGACCGGACTCATTGGAGTTGGCAGACTATCTCGGCGTTCTGCGCCGCCGCTGGTGGATCGCGTTGGTGCTGATGGGCGTGGGCCTGTTGGCGGCGGGCGTCGATCTCGAGGTCACGCCGAACACGTACAGCGCCGGCGCGTCGGTCTACGTCGCCGCGACCGATAACAGCCAGGCGCTGGGTGGCACGAGCAGCCCGGTCAACATGGACAACGAGGCGCAGATCGTCCAGTCGCAAACGGTCGCTGAGCTCGCGGCCAGGCGGCTGCACAGCTCGCTTACCCCGCGGGATCTCGTCAAGCGCGTGGGCGTGACCGTGCCGCCGAACACGACGGTGCTCGACATCAATTGCAATGCGGCGACGGCCCGCCGGGCGGCGGCGTGCGCCAATGCTTTCGCCGCGGCCTACCTGTCGGTGCGGCTGGCGAGCGCCGTGAACACCGACCAAAGCGCGGTCACGGCGCTGCAGTCGAAGCTGAATGCGCTCGCGGGGACGATCGGCACGCTGAACGCCGAGCTCTCTGCGCCCGCCTCGAACCCGGCGAGGCGCGTCACCGCCCGGGTCGAGCTGAGGGGGGCCAACGCACAGCTCGGCGCGCTGGTGAGCCAGCTCACCCTGTTGGTCCCCCAGCTCACCAGCCTGCAGGCGCCGAACAACGCGTTGGCCGGTCACGTCATCAACGCCGCGGTCCCGCCGACCTCCCCGAGCGCTCCGAGGGCGCTCCTGCTGCTGCCCAGCGGGCTGCTGGCCGGCCTGATCATCGGTCTGCTCGCTGCGTTCTTCGTCGACCGCCGGGACGAGCGCTTACATGCTCCCAGGGATATCGAGCGCTTTCTCGACCTTCCCGTTCTGGTCAGCCTTGACGCGGAGCAGGCCGGCATGAGGAGCGGTCCTGCCTCGCCGGCGTCCCGGGTCGGCCAGGTCTTCGCAGAGCTGGCACGCGAGGTCGCCGGCGCGCTGGGCGAGGGGAGCCACGTCCTGCTCGTTGCGGGAGTCGCGCCGGGCACCGGCGCGGGCGTCATTGCCGTCAACCTGGCCACCGCTCTCGCGAGGACGCGCGGGGAGGTCGTGCTCGTTAGCGCCGCGCCGCGAGGGACGGTGACACCGCAGCTGCTCGGAGTCGGTGACGGGCGCGGCCTTGCCGAGCTCCTCACGGGGAGCGCCACGATCAGCGATGTCGCGCGCACGGCCGCCGACGTGGCGGACCTGCGCGTGATCGGTCCGGGGGTGGACGGCGCCGGCGCACTCCTGCACCGTCGGCACGACGTGAGCCGCAGCCTGATGGTCGAGCTGCGCTCCTGCGCACAGTGCGTGGTCATCGAAGCTGAGCCGGCCGGCGACGGCTCCGACGTCTTGATCCTTGCGGAGTTCGCGGATGCTGCGATCGTGGTGATCGAGACCTCTGGCACCACACGCAGTGACGCGATCGACTGCTTGCGCCGTCTCGACCGGCTGGGCACCACTGTGCTAGGCGCTGCGGTGGTTCCTGCGTCCGCCAGCGTGGGCGGGCTTCCATCGGCTCTCCCGCCCGCAGTCCCGCGCCCGGCCCCTGAGCAGCCCAACGCCCTCGCGGCTCAGCCCGTTGGTAGCGGCGGCGCGCAGGGGCGGCCGCTCGCCGCTGAAGGATCGCCGCAACCCGGCGCCACAGGCGGGTCCGAGCAGGGTGGGTCACGGTGACGGCGCACCCTCCGCGGTGATGCTTCCCCGACCACAGAATCTGGATCGCTCGGCACGGAGCCTGGGTCTGGACCGAACGAGAGGCGCCGCCATGAGCACGGCCGGGCGCGCGAGCTTGGGGACACCTCCGTCCGCGGGCGGCCTGATGGCCCGCAGTCCGTCGTGGCCGATCACCGCGCTTCTGGTCGGCTACCCCCTATGGTGGGCGCTCGGAATCGCGGACTTCATGTGGATCATCCTGGCGGTTCCCATGACCGCGCGGATGCTCGCCTGGCGGATTCACGGCCGCCGGGCGTTGCGGGTGCCGGGCGGATTCGGGATCTGGCTGTTATTCCTGATCTGCGCGGTTGCGGGAGCCGCGGTGCTCGGCCTGACCGCGCCGGGAACGGTGCCGAGCCCGGTGTCCGACCGGGTGCTCTCCTACACGAACCGGACGGGCACCTACATCGGCGTCACGATCCTGCTGCTCTACGCGGGCAACCTCACCGAAAGCGAGTTGCCGCGTCGGCGCCTGGCCTGGATGCTCGGCCTGGTGGCCATCTACACCACGATCGGGGGGGTGGCCGGGATGCTCATGCCGCGCCTGCAGTTCACCTCTCCGCTCGGGCTGCTGCTGCCCCACAGCGCCCAGAGCAATCCGTTGGTCCAGGCAGCCACGCGTCCGAGCCTCGCCCAGGTGCAGAACGTGCTCGGTTCAGCCAAGGGCCGGCCCAAGGCGCCGTTCGACTACACGAACGCTTGGGGTAACTGCCTGACGATCCTGCTGCCGTGGCTGATCGCCGGTTGGTGGTATGCCGGAACGCGACGACAGCGCCTGATCACCGCGTCGATCATCGTGATCGCCTGGGTGCCTTTGCTCTACTCGCTGAACCGGGGCGCGTGGGCCGGGGCAGGGCTGTCCGTCGCCTTCCTCGCGCTGTGGCTGGCGGCAAAGCGACGGCGTGTACTGATCGGCGCGGTGTGCGTCGGGCTGGCGCTGGCCGGCATCGTCGTCCTTGCCACTCCGCTACTGGGCATCGTTACCGCGCGCATCGCACACGCGCAGAAGGGCGACGAACTTCGCGCGAGCCTCTCCGCGCTCGCCGTCACCGACGCCCTGGCCTCACCGGTGATCGGTTATGGCGACACCCGCAAGCGGCGCGGCGGCGAAAAGTCGATCGCCGTCGGTCCAACGCCGAAATGCCCGATCTGCGGACACCAGGAGGTGGGTAGCACCGGCCAGTTGTGGCTGCTTCTCGTGGCCAACGGCATCCTCGGCACCGTGCTCTATCTGGGCTTCTTCGCCGTCGGGATTTGGCGCTACCGCCACGACGGCACGCCGTACGGGATTGCCGGAGTTCTCGTGCTCGTGCTGTCCTTTCTCTACATGTTCAGCTACGACGCACTCCCGGCGCCGCTCGGCTTCACGATGCTGGCCTATGCCTTGCTCTGGCGCAGCGACATGCACCGCCGGCAGCGCACGCCGCCTCAAGCGGCGGGCAGGACCGGCGCGCCCCGCATCCTCGGGGCCGGGCGCCTTTAGCGGCGCAGCGGCCGGCGCCTACACTTGTCGGCCATGCCCTCGGTTCCCGAGAAGATCCTGCTGGCGGCGCCGCGCGGCTACTGCGCCGGCGTCGATCGCGCTGTCCAGACGGTGGAGCGCGCGCTCGAGCTGCATGGCGCGCCCGTCTATGTGCGCAAGGAGATCGTCCATAACAAGCACGTCGTCGAGCAGCTTCGCGATCGCGGCGCGGTGTTCGTGGAATCCGAGACCGAGGTGCCGGAAGGCGCGACTGTCGTCTTCTCCGCCCACGGTGTCGCGCCCTCCGTGCACGCCAACGCCGCCGCCCGGCGCCTCGAGACGATCGACGCGACCTGCCCCCTCGTCACCAAGGTCCACGTCGAGGCGAAGAAGTTCGCCGCCGAGGGATACACGATCGTGTTGATCGGACATGCCGGGCACGAGGAGGTCGAGGGAACGATGGGCGAGGTGCCCGAGAACATCGTGCTGATCGAGAACGAGCGCGACGTCGACACGCTCGAGGTGCGCGATCCGACCAAGGTCGCCTACATCTCGCAGACGACCCTGTCGGTGGACGAGACGCTCGCAGTGATCAACCGGCTACGCGAACGCTTCCCCGCGATCATCGGCCCGCGCACGGACGACATCTGCTACGCGACGACCAACCGCCAAGCGGCAGTCAAGCAGCTCGCGCGCGTGTGCGACCTCGTGCTCGTGATCGGCTCGAGCAACTCATCGAACTCCAATCGTCTCGTCGAGGTCGCGCGCGAGCACGGCGCCGACTCGTACCTGATCGACAACGAGACCCAGGTGCGCGAGGAATGGCTCGACGGCGCGCAGACGGTCGGGATCACCTCCGGCGCCAGCGCTCCCGAGGAGCTCGTGCAACGGCTGATCGGCTTCTTCCGGGATCGCGGAACACAGGACGTCGAGGAGCTCGAGGTGGTCCAGGAGGACGTACGCTTCATGCTTCCCAAGACGATCCGCCAGGCGATCGCGGCGGCCTCCTGACTTACCGCTCCGGACCACTGCGCACCCTCGTCATCTCAGACCTCCACCTCGGTACGCAGGAGCGGACCGACCTCCTGCGGCGACCCGAGCTCCGGGCGCCGCTGCTCGCGGCGCTCGACGGCGTCGAGCGCGTCGTCCTCCTGGGGGACATCCTCGAGCTGCGGCACGGGCCCCTGCGCGAGCCGCTCGCGACCGGGCGCGATTTCCTCGCCGAGCTCGGCGAGGCGCTCGGCGAAGGAAGCGAGGTCGTGATCGTCCCCGGCAATCACGACCACCACCTCATCGCCCCCTGGCTCGAGCGCCGGTCACGCCGCGGATCGCCGCCGCCGCTCGGGCTCGAGTCGGCCGTGGAGTGGCGCGCCGGGGAGCCGCTGGCGACGATCGCGCGCTGGCTGGGGCCGGCTGCCGTGCGTGCCGCCTATCCGGGCGTCTGGCTGCGCGACGACGTGTACGCGACCCACGGGCACTACTCGGCCCGCCACATCACGATCCCGATGTTCGAACGGCTGGGCGCGGGCGCGATGGCACGGATCGTCGGCGAGCCGGCGGGTGGCCCGGCGTGCGCCGAGGACTACGAGGCGACGCTCGGGCCGCTGTATGCCTGGATCCACGCGATCACCCAATCCGCGGGCGCGAACGTCGTCGGTTCGCAGCGGGCCTCGTCGAGCGCGTGGCGCATGCTTGCGGGCCGGAACGGTGGGCGTTCGCTGCGGCGCCGCGCGATCGCGAGCGCTTTCCCGGCGGCGGTCGCGGGCCTCAATCTCGCCCGGATCGGGCCGCTCCAGAGCGACGTGTCGATGCCGGCGATGTCCCGGGCCGGCCTGTCCGCGACCGCGGAGGTGCTTGCCCGGCTGGGGGTGAGCGTCCCCCACGTGATCTTCGGCCACACCCACCGCGCGGGCCCGTTCGCAGGCGACGACCTCGCGGACTGGTCCACGCTCTCGGACGGGCGCATGATCAACGCGGGGTGCTGGGTCTACGATCGCCAGTTCGCGGGCGAGGTGCCGAACGAGAGCCCGTACTGGCCGGGCACGTGCGTGGCGCTCGAAGACGAGGGAGCGCCCGAGCTGCGACGGCTGCTCGGATACCGGGGGAGGGGGGACCTGGAGCCCGAGGGGTAGGGTCAGCCGAGCGCCGGTGCGGGTATCGGCATGACTTCGAGATCGTCGATCCCGCTGAAGTCGGCGGGGTTGCATGTGTAGAGGGGGAGGGCGTTGGCTACTGCCGTTGCGGCGATCATCGCGTCATAGGATCGGGCGGAGGTCTTGCGTCCGGTTTGCCGACGCGACGCCGCGACACGACCGAACGCCCGCGCCGCTGCTGCGTCGAACGGCAGAGGGTCGAAATCGGCCTCTGCTTGTTGGAGGTGGGCTTGCCGAGCGGCGCGCTCTGATTCATCGGACGCGACGAGAGGCCCGACCGAGAGCTCTGCCAGCGTGACCGCGGTGATGAGCGGTTCGTCCGGGAGCGCCGTGTCATCAGCGAGGCGCCCCAGCAGGATCACCGTCGAGGTATCGAGGATGCCTCGTGCGACGATGCGTGGATCGGTCATAGGGTTGAGTCCAGGATCTCGTCGATATCCCTTCGCAGGGTGAGAGGATCGACGGTCGGGAGCGCGCGCCAGTGCGCTAAGAGCGTGCGCGCAGAGAGCGCAGGAGCGGAAACGGGGCGGAGCTCCGCGACTGCCTTACCGGCCCGCGTGATCGTGATCTGCTCGCCCCGCGCTGCACGATCCACAACATCGCCGCCATGGTTCCGCAGCTCTCGGATGCTGACCTTCGCCACAAAACCACTGTATCACGCGTGATACGCGGTCGCGTCAGCCCACCCCCGGGGTAAAGCACACCGCATGGCACGTCACGCCCGCGCCGACGGTCAGCTCGAGCACGCCCACGGTGTGCCGGGGATGCTCGATCAGGGAGTAGCAGCCGGGATGCTCGACCTCGAGCAGGCGGCCGTTCGCGGTCACCGTCCCGCGGCCGTCGAGCACCGCCCAGACGCCGCCGGCCTCGTAGGGACCCGAGTAGGGACCCGCGACGTCCTCGCTTTGCGCCGCCAGGTGGGCGTCGGGGCTGTCCTCGGGCCTGACCGGCGCGAGCGGTGCCCGCTCGAGCCCGAGCAGCTCCTGGATCGCGAGCTCGGT
>PMOY01000382.1 GCA_003165655.1 Solirubrobacterales bacterium | reverse complement strand
GCGACGGTGCCCATGGACGAGTCACGCGCGGCCTGCACGATTGATGTGTCCGGTCGCGGCTACTGCGGCTTCGAGGCCACCCTGCCGCCTGGCGCGATCGGCAACTTCGACCACGAGCTCGCCGAGGAGTTCTTTCGCGCGGTCGCGCTCAACGCGAAGCTCACCCTTCACCTCGTGATCGAGACAGGCACCAACGCGCATCACATGATCGAAGCCGCATTCAAGTCCTTTGCCCGAGCGCTTCGCGCCGCCGTCGCACTTGACCCGACCGAGCACGGTGTCCCGAGCACCAAGGGCACCCTGACGGCATGAGCCCGGGACCGCTGATCGCCGTCGTCGACTACGGGATGGGCAACCGGCGCTCGGTCGAGAAAGCGCTCGAGCACGTCGGGGCGCGAGCCACCATCACCCGCGATCACGACGTCCTCGCGGCGGCCGACGGCCTCGTCGTTCCCGGCGTGGGCGCCTTCCCCCGGGCGATGCGCAATCTGCACGAGCTCGGCCTCTCCGATGTGATCGCCCAGCGTGCGGCGGCAGGCGCGCCGGTCCTCGGGATCTGCCTGGGGATGCAGGTCATGTTCGAGCGCTCGGTGGAGTTCGAGCCGACCGTCGGCCTCGGGTTGATCGCCGGCGAGGTGACGTCGCTGCACACGAACGGTCTACGCCTGCCCCACATTGGATGGAACCGCGTCGACGTCGCGCGTTCCTCGCCCCTGACCGAATCGATGCCCGCCGGCGGGGCGTATTTCTACCACGTGCACTCGCTGGTCCCGCGACCCGCGGACGACGATGACGTGCTCGCCACCTCCGACTACGGCGAGCGCTTTGTCACCGCGGTTCAGCGAGGCGCCGTCTTCGGCGTCCAATTCCACCCGGAGAAGTCCTCCACGCACGGTCTCACGCTGCTGCGTAACTTCGCGTCGGTGTGCGCGGGGCACGCACAGGGCGTGGCGGTGTGAACCTCTACCCGGCGATTGACATCCTCGAGGGCAAGGCGGTCCGTCTCGCCCGCGGGGACTTCGCGGCGCGAACGGAGTACGACGCGGACCCCCTCGACGCGGCGCGCCGGTGGGTGCAGGCCGGCGCGCGCGTGCTCCACGTCGTCGACCTCGACGGGGCGCGACGCGGGAGCCCGGCGAACCTCCACCAGATCGAGCGGATCGCCCACGAGGTCGATGTCCCGATCCAGGTCGGCGGCGGCCTGCGCTCGGTGGCGGCGGTGAGGGATGCGGTGAGCGCCGGCGCCACGCGCGTGGTGCTGGGCACCGCCGCTTTCAACGATGTGGACTTCCTCGACGAAGTCATCGCCGTGCACGCCGATCGCGTCGTCGTGTCCGTCGACACGCGCGACGGGCGACTCGCGTCCGCGGGCTGGCTCGAGCAGAGCGAGATCCCCGCTGAGCTCGTGTTCGAGCGTCTGGGACGACGCGGCGTGCACAGCTTCGTGTACTCGAACATCAACCGGGACGGGATGCTCTCAGGGCCCGACCTCGACGAGGTGCGAAGGATCGCGGCGGCGGTGCGCGGCCGCTTCCTGTACTCGGGAGGGATTGCGTCACTGGCCGATCTCGAAGCCCTCGCGGCGCTGCGGCAGGTCAACCTCGCCGGGGTGATCGTTGGCAAGGCGCTGTACGAGGGCCGCTTCACGATCGCGGAGGCGCAGGCGGCGCTGGCGACGCCGGCTCGGAGCCCGAATGCGCACAGAGGGGAAGGACATGCACTGTAAACGCGTCATCCCATGCCTCGACGTCGATCGCGGCCGCGTCGTCAAGGGCGTGGGCTTCGTCGACCTGCGGGACGCGGGGGACCCGGTAGAGCTCGCGTGCCGTTACGACGGAGCGGGCGCGGATGAGCTGGTGTTCCTCGACATCACCGCGACATCCGACAAGCGCGACACGGTCGTGGACCTGGCACGACGCACCGCCGACGACGTATTCATCCCGTTCACCATCGGCGGCGGCATCCGCTCGGTGCAGGACGCCCAGGCGGTCCTCGACGCCGGGGCCGACAAGATCTCGATCAACTCGGCCGCGCTGGCGCGACCGAGTCTGATCGACGAACTCGCGGAGACGCTCGGAGCTCAGTGCGTCGTGCTCGCGATCGACGCGAAGGCCCGGGCCGACGGGACGTGGGAGGCGTATGTCGCCGGCGGGCGCAGGCCCACGGGTCGCGACGCCGTCTCGTGGGCGAAGGAGGGAGTCGAGCGCGGAGCGGGCGAGATCCTGCTCACAAGCATGGATCGCGACGGAACCAACGCCGGCTACGACCTGCTGCTGACGCGCGATGTCGCGGAAACCGTCAGCGTGCCCGTCATCGCCTCAGGGGGCGCCGGCGGCCTCGACGACCTCGTCGACGCGATCAAGGCCGGCGCGGACGCCGTCCTGTGCGCGTCGATCTTCCACTACGGCCAGCATTCGCTGGCGGAGGTCAAGGAGCACCTCGCGCGAGCGGGGGTGCCGGTGCGGCCGGTGCAGTAGGAGCGCTAAGCGGCTTCCTCGACGTAGCCTGCGGCCGAGCACGCGTCGCAATACGCGGCCGGTGGCACCCGCGGCTCGTAGCATCCAGGTCGGCAGCAGGTCGAGGAGCGCTTGGGGCGACCTCGACCGATGCGCGCGGCGGCCGCGTCCTTGAGCTCCTCGCGCATGCGATCAAGCTCCGCGGCGTGCTCCGCGCAGAAACGGCGGCCCGGTTCGGCCGAATGGGGACAGTGGCTTCCGCTGCGGCAACGCATAGACGATCCATTCTATCGCATTGCCGGACCATGTGCATCGCGGCCCCAGACCACTAGACCCGGCTGCTCGAACGCTGCCAGGATGCCTGCCCGGAGCCCTGCGTACGCGGTCCGCCCAGTGGCGTCCTCGCTCCGCATCTCGCGAGCAATCGGCTGGTGTGCCGGAGAGCCTAGCGCAGCCGACGATCGATGTGTGGCAAGCCGGCGAAGCGAATGCGGGGCACGCGGCGGTGGGCCTGCTGCGGGGAGGGGCCTGGCGCGAACCCTGACGGCCCAGGAACCCTAACCTCTCGGAGATGTCGCCGGCGAACGAACGAAGGCTTGCCTTCGGTGGGGTGGCGGACCTCTACGACGAGGCCCGCCCGTCGTATCCGCAGGCGTTGGTCGATGACGTGATCGCGTTCGCGGCGGTCGCGCCGCCGGAGCGGATCCTGGAGGTCGGGGCGGGTACCGGCAAGGCGACTGTGCTCTTCGCCGCGAAGGGGCTCGGTGTGCTCGGGATCGAGCCCAGTCCGGAGATGGCGGCCCTCGCGCGCCGGAACTGCGCCGCCTACCCCGCCGTCCGGATCGAGGAGACCGACTTCGAGCGATGGTCGGCCGAGCCGGCCGCCTTCGGGCTGGTGTTCTCTGCGCAGGCCTGGCACTGGGTCGAGCCAGAGGTCGGCTACGCGAAGGCGCGATCGGCGCTGCGTGCGCATGGAGCGCTGGCCGTTTTCGGGAACTACCCGAGCTGGGATGAGTGCGAGATTCGCGACGAGCTCGCCGAGGCGTACCGACGCGCCGCGTACACGGCGGCTCCCGGGGACCCGGTGTATCCGGCAAGCGGGACGGTCGACGAGGAGCCCGAGCGACAAGCCGAGATGGCCGCGGCGGACGGCTTCGTGGAGCTCGAGTACCGAAGCTACAGGTGGAGCATCGACTACCCCACATCCGCTTACCTACGCCTGATGCGGACGCACTCGACCCACATCCTGCTCGCGGAACACACCCGCCGGGCGCTGTTCGCGGAGATCGAGGCGGTCATCGATCGTCATGGCGGCTCGCTGACGCTGCCGCTTCTCACGCGGCTCTATCTCACGCGCGCACGCGGCTGAACGCGCGCGGCTCAGCCGCTGAGGCGCCGCTGGAAGGACCGCCCGCGCCGCCGGNNCCGGAAGGACCCGCCCGCGCCGCTCAACACGCACGTCCTCGTCTAGATTCCCTACTAGATGCATCGAATAACAGTGGTTCTTGGTAGAGTCATCCCATAATTCAGATCAGGATTGCGGCATTTAGCCGCCGTCGAAATCGGAAGAAGGGGAACGAATTGACGTCACGAACCAGGATATTTGCCGCTCTCGCGGTCGTCGTTCCAGCCCTCGCGATCCCGGCGAGCGTCGGCGCGACGACTCTGATTGGGTCGGGCTCGAGCGCGGAGCAGCCGATCCTGACCGCGCTGATCGCGGCGTACCACCACGTGCAGCCGAAGGTGAAGTTCATTTTTACCGCCGACGGTGGCAACGCCGGGGCCAAGGACGTGCAGCAGGGCCGCAGCCAGTTCGCGATCAACACACGCGCACCGGAGGCCAGCGACGCCGGGC
The DNA here is from genome assembly GCA_003165655.1 of Solirubrobacterales bacterium. Taxonomy (GTDB): domain Bacteria; phylum Actinomycetota; class Thermoleophilia; order Solirubrobacterales; family Solirubrobacteraceae; genus Palsa-465. Next base: position 3,370 of record PMOY01000382.1, on the reverse strand, counting down.
TCACGTACTACAAGATCTTCAAGGACGGCCTGTGCATCGCCGTCAACCCGGCCAACCACCTCACCAACATCTCGACGACGCAGGCCGAGGACATCTTCCTCGGGGATCTGACGAGCTGGAGCTCGTTGCCCGGATCCGGGCTCACGAGCACCATCGCGCCATTCGGTCGTGGCTCGAGCGCCGGCTCGTACACGTTCTTCCAGAGCGTGGTGCTCGGCGGCGCGACACAGGCAGGCGACGTCGCGCAGGAGAGCACCGACGGAGAGGTGGCGACCGCAGTCAAGGGGAACCCCGCCGGGATCGGCTATGTCGGGCTCGCACACTCGGGTACGGGGAGCGGCGTCAAGCGGCTGGACGTCAACGGCGTCGCGTGCGCGCCGGCCCAGATCAAGTCGAGCAAGTACCTCCTCAACCGCTACATCTGGTTCGTCCTGCCGCACAAGAAGCCGAGCACGGCAGCCGAGGCGTTCGTGACCTGGATCCGCACGAAGACCGCCGCAACGGTGATCAACAAGGCCGGCGCCGTGGCGACCTACGCAAACAAGAACATCAAGTAGAGGCGAATTGAAGGTAGACGACGACGTCCTGAGCGACGAAGAGTCATCTGCTGGACCCGACCAGCGCGCCGAGCTCACGCTCGGTGCGCTGGTGTGCGTCGTGGTGGGCCTGGTCCTGGCGATGTTCGTCTTCGTCCTCCACGAGGCGTGGCCGTCGTTCGCCCACAACGGTCTGCACTGGTTCGGGGCTGGTGGCAGCGTCGACAACCAGATCGACGCGATCTACTCCTCGGGGGACAACGCCGCGCGCGCCGTGTACACGTTCCACGCCTGGCCGCTGATCTGGAGCACGATCCTGATCGTCGGTGGCGCCGTGGTGATCGCCTTCGTGTGCTCGCTGTTCGTGGCCGTGTTCATCGTTGAGTTCGCGCCCGAGCCGATGCGGGCCCTGCTGCAGCCCGTGCTCCGGATGCTGGCGATGGTCCCGTCGGTCGTCTACGGCCTGCTCGGAGTGCTCGTCGTCGTGCCGTTCATCAACAACCATCTGATCAGCGAACACAGCAAGGCGTCGGTCACGCCGATCATCACCCTGGACGGCTACAGCCTGCTGGCGGCGGTGGTGATCCTCGCCGTGATGATCGCTCCGGTGATGATCTCGATCTTCGTCAACGGCCTGCGAGCTGTCCCACGCGGCTGGCTCGAGGGATCGCTGGCGCTCGGCATCAACCCCTGGCGCACTGTCTGGAAGGTCGGAGTCAGGACGGCGCGGCCGGCGCTGGTCGCCGGGACGGTGCTCGCGACGGCGCGTGGCATCGGCGAGGCGGTGATGCTCTCGATGGTCTCGGGATCGGTCGGGTTCGCTCCCAATCCCGCCGACGGCCTCGTCTTCATCTTCGAGCCATCGCGTCCGCTCGCTGCCACGATCATCGACAACATCGATCAGCTGACCTCGCCTCCGATGCGCCACACGCTGTACGCGCTCGGGGCGGTGCTGCTCTTCTCGGGCGCGATGCTGTCGTTCGCCGGGTGGGCGGCCAAGCAGCCGCTCCGGCGCTACGGGGTGCTGGCATGAGCACCCCACAGGCGCTCGCGGCCGGTTCGCTGCCACCGACGGCACCCCGCCGGAACGAGTCGAGTGCCTCCTGGCGCCTCACCGATCGTCTCGGACTTGGATTCGCGTGGTTCCTCGGGTTGCTCTTCTGCGTGATCACGGCGGCGATCGTCATTTATCTGTTCGTCCAGGGGATCAGGTACCTGCGGCCGTCGCTGCTCGTGACCAACCCGAGCGCGGGCTTCACCGAGAGCCAGACGGGCGGGTTCCTCGACCCGCTGATCGACACGGTCGTGATCGCCGTCATGTCGATGGCCATCGCGGTGCCGATCGGCACCGCGATCGCGGTGTGGCTGAGCGAGTTCGGTCGTCCCCCGGTGCTCGCGCGGATCGTCGAGTCGACGGTCGAGATGCTGGCGGGCACGCCCTCGATCCTGCTGGCGCTGTTCGGAACGCTGCTCTTCGAGGCGCCCTGGCTCGGCTTCCTCAGCCGCACCTCCGGCGGCGTGGTGTTCGGGCGCTCGTTCTTCGCCGCGGCCGCGATGCTCTCGTTGCTCGCGCTGCCGCTCGTCGTGTCGAGCGTCCGCGAGGGCCTACAGGCGATCCCCAGCCACGTCCGCGAGGCCTCGTACGCGGTCGGCAAGACGAAGACGGCAACCACCCGCCGCGTGCTGCTCCCGGCCGCCCGTCCGTCCGTGCTCACGGGCACGATGCTCGGACTCGGGCGCGTGATCGGCGATACCGCGATCGTCGTCCTGCTGCTCGGGAACACCCTGACCAACGACCCGTCCGGCTCGGCGCCGATCCTCAGCGCCCTGCGCGGGACCGGAAGCACGCTGACCAGCTACGTGTTTTACAACGCTCCCACGGGCGACGGCGACCAACCGGGGAAGGCGTACGCCGCGGCGTTCGTGCTCCTGCTGATGGTGCTCGCGCTCAACGTCGGAGTCGACATCGTCGGTCGGCGAGGAACGGCATTGCGATGGAATTCCTGACCCCGCCGCCGGTGCGTCGCCTCACCGGGCCCGAAGGAGAGCCCCAGCGGCGCGCCGGCTCGGACCCCGGCGGACGCTCGAACGGCAACGGGAACGGGAACGGCAACGGCAGCCGGAGTCCCGTGTTCGTAGGCGGTCGCGCCCGAGTCGCGCCGGCGACGATCGCGATCGATCGGATGCAGGTCGAGGACGTCTCCGTGGACTACGGTCGCAAGCGCGCGGTCTCCGGGGTCTCGCTCCCGATCCGGCAGGGGGAGGTGCTCGCGCTGATCGGCCCGTCCGGGTGCGGCAAGACGACGCTGCTGAGGTCCCTGAACCGACTGACCGAGCTGACCAGGACGGCGTCGTCGCAGGGCCGGATCACGCTTGACGGCGTCGACATCGCGACGATCGAGCCGACCGCGCTCCGCCGGCGCGTGACGATGGTCTTCCAGCAGCCGAACCCGTTCCCCATGAGCGTGTTCGACAATGTCGCCTACGTGCTGCGCGAGCAGGCGTCGCGGCGCCCCAAGAAAAGGGCACTGGAGGGGGCGGTCCACGAGGCGCTCAGTCGGGCCGGGCTGCTCGACGAGGTGCGCGACGACCTCGACCACCCGGCGCTCAGGCTCTCGGGCGGCCAGCAGCAGCGCCTGTGCATCGCTCGCGCGCTCGCCGCCAACCCGGAGGTGCTCCTCCTCGATGAGCCGTGCTCGGCGCTCGACCCGCAGTCGACGCAGGTGATCGAGGACCTGATCGTGAAGCTGCGTGAGGACGTCGCCGTCGTGATAGTCACGCACAACCTGCAGCAGGCGTTCAGGGTCGCCGACTACGTTGCCTTCATGTACCTC
>PMOY01000235.1 GCA_003165655.1 Solirubrobacterales bacterium | reverse complement strand
AGCTCGACACCGCGCGCGAGCGCGAGCGGCCGCAACGCCTCGACCGACTCGGCGAGAAGCACGGGGACGTCGACTGCGTCGACTCGCCAGGGACCGCGGCGCCCCGCGCCGGCAGCGCTCAGGTCGTCGAGCGCAATCCCCGCGCCCGACAGCTCGAGGTCGATGGCGTGCAGCGCGCCCGGCTTTATCTCAGCGCTTCGCGCGACGAGCTCCAGCCCGAGCTTGGCCGCGGTGATCGGCCCGCGCAGCTCGTGACACGCGCGAGCGACCAGCTCCATCCGCCACTCGAGCACGCTCCGTAGCCTCAGCGCCCACCAGGCCACCGCGACCGCCACGACCCATCCGGTGGCGGCAATCACGTCGTCGGCTCCCCACCGACCGTGCCATCAACGAGGCGGTAGCCGACACCCCACACGTTCACCACGAACTGGTCTCCCCTCTCCCCCAGCTTTCGCCGCAACCGGTACGCATGCGAATCCAGCGTGCGCGTCTTACCGATCGTCGCGTACCCCCAGACGCCGCGCAGCAATTCCTCGCGAGTGAACACGCGCGTGGGCTCGCCGGCGAGCGCTCGCAGCAGCGAGAACTCCTTCTTGGACAGCTCCAAAGGTGTGCCGTACAACCACGCCTGACGGGCCTGCGGGTCGATCTGGATCGGGCCCACACGCAACAGTCCGCGGCTCTCCTTGCGCTCCGTGCGCCGCAGCAGCGCCTCGATCCGCGCTCGCAGCTCGTGATAGCTGAACGGCTTGGGGAGATAATCGTCACAGCCGCACTCGAACCCGCGTAGCCGGTCGAGCTCGCTGGCTCGGCCGGACAGGACGAGCAGCGGAATGTGTCGATCGATGGGGCCCGCCCTGCCGTCCGCTTCTCGTATGTCCCGCAGCAGCTCCAGACCGTCGCGGTCCGGCAGACCGAGATCTACGACCGCGAGATCGGGGAACTTGGTTGCGAGGAGGCGCCACGCGCGCCTCGAGCAGTCGGCCACGACGATCTCGTATCCGTCGGCCGTCAGGTTGTCGGCCAGGAAGGTGCACGTGGTGGGGTGATCCTCGAGCACGAGGATCGTCGGCCGATCGCGGTTCATGGCCATCAGAGCCCCGGGTCCGGTGTCAATCACCCCCGGGGGTTCGCGGGGCATCGCCTCGCGCCGCCGCCGCGCCGGCCCTGATGCCGTCGCCCCCGCACTCGGCGATCGTGCAACATCCGCTGCACCCCGTGGGCGAGGCAGGAATCCCTCATATGATCTCGACGCCGCCATGTATCGCCGCGCCAACTACAGCTCCGGGGAAGACTTCGTGCTCGAATACGGCGTGCTGCGGTTCACGTTCAACGAACGCGACTTCCGCGAGCGCTGCGAGCAAGCGGCGCGCCGACTCGGGTTCCTGTGCGGCCGAATCGAGGAGCACGAGGCCGAGGATTTGATCAACCTGGTCGTCAATGGCGAGGTCACCGACCCCGCCTCCGCCTTGGGCGAGCACGTGAACGACTGCTGGCCCGAGCTCGTGGGACCGTCCGAGCGCTCGCTCGTGCACTGGCTGCGACGCCTGATCTTCCGCAGCGCGTGGCTCGATCAGCGAGTCAAGGAGGGCGAGCTCGACGTGGCCTTCGACGAAGGCGCGAGCACGTTCGTCTACATCCAGCCGAACCGCGACGGCGAGCCGATCGAGCTTGCGCCCGAGCCGAGCTGGAACCGTGTCGCCTACGTTCCGCGCTAACCGGAGCGTTCAACCCGCGCCGAGCGAGGTCCTCGGGATCACCTGGTTGCGCGGCGGCGGGTCGTCGAGCAGCAGTCGCGGGACGGTCACGAGCCGGTAGCCACGCGCGCGCAGGCCCCTGATGATCTTGGGCAACGCCGCGATCGTCTGCTCGCGATCGCCGCCCGCGTCGTGCATCAGGATGATCGCGCCCGGGCGCGCGCCCGAGATCACTGTCTTGACGATCCTTGCCACCCCGGGCATCAGGTAGTCGTTGCTGTCCACGCTCCACATCACCATCAGCATCCCGTACTTGCGAAGCAGTGCGAGCGTGGTCGCGTTGTAGACCCCGTATGGCGGCCTGAACAAGCGCGGGAAGGGCGCGCCGTACTGACTGATCGCAGCGGCCTGGTCGAGTAGTTCGTCGCGCTGGTCGTTCTTGGACAGCTCCGACATCGGCCGGTGCAGCTCGGTGTGGTCGCCGATCGGGTCGCCGAGTGCGACGATCTCGCTGGTGGACGCGTGAAAGTACTGCAACATGGCACCGACCTCGAAGAACGTCGCTGGGGTGTGCCAGCGTCGCAGGACCGCCAGGATTCCGGGCGTGTACGGACCCGGTCCATCGTCGAAGGTCAAGGCGATCTCGCGCTGCTCCGAGCCCGCGATCCGCACGTAGGGCGTGTAGGCGAGCGTGCGGTTGATCGCCGCGCTCTCGGCCGCAAGCTCGCGCACATGGAACGATCCGCTGCCCGCGGCGGCCGGCGGATGGGTCCGCGCGGAGGAGCCGGCTCGCGAGCGAGACGCAACCGGATCACGCTCGGCCCGGCTTCCACGGCTCGAACCCATCGCGACACCCGCGACCAGCGCGACGAGCGCGATCGCCGCCAGCGCGACCGCCCGACGACGGCGATGCTGGAAGGTCGCGCTCCTTGTGGGAGCACGACGCCGCTGATCGCCGATCGGCGTCCCGTGCCCTCCGCCTGTGGTGCTGCCTGCGATTCGCTCGTCATGCATCCGGTGCCTTGGAGGCGCATGATGGCGCGCCGGACGGATGGCCGTACCCCGGTGAACTAGGCTCCCTGACGATGTCAGCGCGCGTATGGGTTGTCATGCCGACGTATAATGAGGCCGAGAACTTGGACCGGATCGTGCGCGTCACCGTCGCCGAGCTCGAGCGCGTCACGCCCGGCGACCATCGGATCCTGATCGTGGACGACAACTCGCCGGACGGAACCGGGGCGATAGCTGAGGCGCTCGCCGACGAGCTCGATTCAGTCGAGGTGCTCCATCGCGCCAGCAAGCGAGGACTCGGGCATGCCTACCTCGAGGGGTTCGGGCGCGCGCTCGCCGGCGAAGCCGAGCTCGTGATCGAAATGGATGCCGACTTCTCTCACGACGCTCGATACCTGGAAGCGATGGTCTGCACCGCTGCTGACGCGGACCTCGTGCTCGGCTCGCGTTACGTTGATGGCGGCGGCGTGCGCGACTGGGGACTGGTGCGACGATTGATCAGTCGCGGCGGCGGGCTGTATGCGCGCACGATCCTCGGTATCGACGTCCGTGACCTGACGGGCGGCTTCAAGTGCTTTCGCCGAGACGTCCTGGAAGCGATCGAGCTTAGGAGCGTGCGCTCGGAGGGATATGTGTTCCAGATCGAGCTCACGTATCGCACGATCCTGGCCGGCTTCACCGTCAAAGAGATCCCGATTGTCTTTCAGGATCGCGCCGCCGGGATCAGCAAGATGTCGGCCCAGATCGCGCTCGAGGCGATCTGGCTCGTCCCGCGTCTTCGTCGCAGCGCCGCCGCCGCGGTCAGCGCGAGCCGCGAGCGCGAGCCGAACCGCGATCTGTTAACCGAATCACAACCTCGACGAACGCGGATTTGACACCCGCAAGGGCATCCTCCAGGCGATGAGCGCGCGTGTTCGACCATTAGGTGCCGTACCGCAGGCGGGTGCTCTCGACCTGCAGGCAGTTCCGGTCCGCGTGCGGTCCGCCGCGCCGTCGGCGCGTGCCGGCCTCGTCGGCGTGTTGCTGACCGGCGCGGTTCTGGCCCTGTCAGCGGCGCGCACGAACGACCTGCTGCCCGCGTCCGTGCGTCCGATCGGGGCCACGGGTCTGGCGGGCGTGTTCGCGCATACCGGCCTCCCCCTCGGCCACGTGGCACTGATCGGGGTGTTGTCGCTGATGTTCGTCTCATACGCGCTCGCGGTCCGGGGGGCGGCGGGGCTCTCGCAACGCATGGTGCTGACCAGCATCGCGGCACTGAGCGCGCTGTTCCTGCTCGCTCCCGTGCTGCTCTCCACAGACATCTTCAGCTACCAGGCGTACGGGCGGATGGGAACGCTGTACGCCGCCAATCCCTATCTCCACGGCCCGAGCACGATTATGCTCGACCCGCTGTACCCGTTCATCGGCTCGAAATGGGTGTCTTCGCCGACCGCATACGGCCCGCTGTTCACGGCCCTCAGCTACCCGCTCGCCTCGCTCGGCATCTCCGCGAGCGTGGTCGCCTACAAGTCGATCGCCGCCGTCTCGTTGCTCGCGACCGTCACGCTGGTGTGGAACGGCGCACGCATCCGGGGCCTCGATCCCGTGCGTGCTGCGATGCTCGTCGGCCTCAATCCGCTCACGGTCGTGTGGGGCCTCGGCGGCGGACACAACGATCTCCTGATGCTCGCGCCGCTGGCGGCGGGCGTGTACGTGCTGCTGCAGAACCGGCAGGTGACCGGCGGCGCGATGATCGCGGTCGCTGCCGGGATCAAGCTCACCGCCGGACTGCTGCTGCCGTTCGCCCTTGTCCGACCGCGAGCGCACAAGCAGCGTGTCCTGCTCGGTGCAGGCATCGCGAGCGCGGTGATCGCCGTCCTCGGGTTCACGCTTTTCGGGAGCGGACAGCTGAACCTGCTCTCGACGCTGCGGCACAACCAGGCCAAGGGCGATTGGCAGAGCATTCCCGGTTTCGTCACCAACGAGCTCGGGCTGGGCGACATCGGCCGTCTCGTCGGCGTCCTCCTCGGCGGGGTGTTCGTCGGCGTCACGATCTGGCTGCTGATGCTCGTCCGGCAGGGTCGCCTCGACTGGATCGCCGGTGCCGGGTGGGCGACGTTGGCGATGCTGATCACGGCGGGCTCGCTCCTACCGTGGTACATCGCCTGGCTGACGCCACTGGCGGCGCTCAGTCCGGACCACCGCCTGCGACGCTGCACGCTGACGATGACAGGCATCGTGCTCGTCATCTTCATGCTCAGCTGGGTGCCCCACGGTTCCAAGCTGCTCGGCCTGTAGGGATGCGTAAGCGGCGATGACCAGCGCGACGCGCCGTAACATAAAGCCATGAACTGGCAGCCCAGCGGCGAGGGCCGCGAGCGACGATCGCTCGGTCTGCTCAGTGTGGTAGCGCCGGTCTGCAATGAGGAAGCGACGATCCACGAGTTCTGCGCGCGGGTCCGCAGCGCGCTCGAGGGGATCAATTTCGAGCTCGTGCTTGTTGACGACGGGTCGACTGACGGCTCACCGGAAGCGCTCGATCTGCTCGCCGCCGAGGATCCCCGCGTCAGGGTGCTCTACCTGTCGCGGAACTTCGGGCACCAGACCGCGCTCACCGCCGGCCTCGACCACGCCCGAGGCGACGCCGTGGTGATGCTCGACGCCGACCTCCAGGACCCACCCGAGTTGATCCCGCGGATGCTCGACCACTGGCTCGGCGGCACCGACGTGGTGTACGCGGTGAGAGAGCAGCGCGAGGGCGAGTCGAAGTTCAAGTTGGCGACGGCGCGGTGGTTCTATCGCCTGTTCGACACGCTGGCCCAGGTCGAGCTCCAACACAATTCCGGCGACTACCGGCTGCTGGATCGCCGCGCGCTCGATGCGCTGCTGTCGATGCGCGAACGTAACCGCTTCCTCCGCGGGATGACGGTCTGGGTGGGTTACACGCAGGCGGCGGTTCCGTATCGCCGTGATCCGCGCTACGCGGGCGAGACCAAGTACACGTTGACCCGGATGCTGCGCTTCTCACTGGACGCGATCGTGTCCTTCTCCGACCGGCCGCTCCAGCTGGCCACGCTGCTCGGCTTCCTGATCTCGACGCTTGCCTTCGTCGCGATTCCCGTCGTGATCGTGCTGAGGATCACGGGCGCCTACCTCCCGGGGTTCAGCTCGATCACGATCGCCGTGCTGCTGCTCGGAGGAATCCAGCTGATCGCGATCGGAATCATCGGCGAGTACGTTGGCCGCATCTACGACGAGGTGAAGGGACGACCGCTCTACCTCGTTCGTGCCCGTCGCAACCTGCGGGAGGCCGACGCCCCGTCGCGATCACCCGGAGCCCGCGAGCCGGTCGGTCTCAGCCCCCCGCCGGATTAGGTCCGCGCAGGGGACGCAGCGGCCGGACGTCCCCTTTGACCGGAAACTCGCCGTTTGCGGGGCTTGCGGCGAGTTCCCGCTCGAGCGCGGCGATCCGGTTCGCGAGTCCCGCGATTGCGTCCGCGATCGGGTCTGGTAGGTGCACCCAGTCGGTGTCCGGACCTTCCGGGCGACGACCCTCCACCCGAACCGGATGGCCGGGGTTGCCGACGACTGTCGAGTTGGCCGGCACGTCGTGGATGACGACGCTGTTCGCCCCGATCTTCGAGCCGTGGCCAACCGTGATCGGCCCGAGCAGCTTCGCACCGGAGCCGATCGTGACGTTGTC
>PMOY01000351.1 GCA_003165655.1 Solirubrobacterales bacterium | reverse complement strand
TCGACCGACTACGGCGTCTTCCTCCTGACGCGGATCAAGGAAGCCCGCGACAGCGGTCTGCGCAACACGGACGCGGTCGCCATCGGCCTGCAGCGAACGGGCGCGATCGTGACCGCCGCCGCGATCCTCCTCGCGGTGGCGCTCGGGGCGTTCATGACAAGTCAGCTCGTGTTCCTCAAGGAGCTCGGCCTCGGGGCCGCGGTCGCGGTCCTCCTCGACGCGTTCGTCGTCCGCGGACTGCTCGTGCCCGCGCTCATGCGCCTTCTCGGCGGCGCGAACTGGTGGTCGCCGGATCCACTGCGACGCCTGCACGAACGGCTGGGCGTTCTCGATCACTCCGGCGGCGCGGCGACCCCCACGCGATAGGCGTAGGCGACGGCCTGGGCGCGATCGCGCAGCCCGGCCTTGGCGAACAGATGGTTGATGTGCGATTTCACCGTGGTCGGGCTCACGAACAGGCGCTGCGCGATCTCGGCGTTGGACAGTCCCTCCGCGATCAGCTCGAGCACCTCCGCCTCGCGCGGCGTCAGTCCGTCGGGCAGCTCGGACGCGTCGACGCAGTCGTCTTCACCAGCGTCTCCGGCGAGCGCGGCGACGACGTGGTGCTGCACCGCCGGGTCGAGCGTGGCCTCGCCGGCCGCGACCGTGAAGATCGCCGTGCGGATGTCTTCGGCGCCGGCGTCCTTGGTCAGGTAACCGCGGGCGCCGGCCCGCAGCGCTCCGAGCACGCTCTCGTCGTCGGCGAAGGTCGTGAGCGCGATGACGCGCACGTCGGGCAGTCGCTCGCGCAGGCGCTGGATCGCGACGATCCCGTCCATGCGCGGCATCCGCAGGTCCATCAACACCACGTCCGGCCTGTGCTTCAGCGCCATCGCCACGGCCTCCTCCCCGTCGGATGCGCTGCCGACCAGCTCGATCCCGCCGAGCAGCCCGAGCATTGTGGACAGGCTCTCGCGCACGAGTCGCTGGTCATCGGCGACCAGGACCCGCACCGAGCCGCCCGGCGGCGGGGCCGTCATCCGGGTAACACCAGCTGCACGCGGAAGCCGTCGCCCGTCGGTTCGGCCACGAGCGTGCCTCCGAGGAGCTCGGCCCGCTCGCGCATGCCGGCCAGGCCGTAGCCGGCGCCGGCGGGCGCCGCCGCGGCGACGGCGCCGTGGTCCTCGACCACCAGGGCGACCGCGTCGTCCCGGTAGTCGAGGCGCACCTCGACACGATCGGGGGTCGCGTGGCGGCGGACATTCGTGAGCGCCTCCTGAGCGGTGCGGTACACCGCCAGTCGAGCGTCGGCCGCCAGCTCCCGCGGCTCGCCCCACACGTCGACGGTCACCGGGAGGCCGCTCTGCTCGGAGACCGCCTCGGCCAGGCTGCGCACGCGCTCGGGGCCGGGCAGCGGGTCGCCGCGTGCGGTGGAGATCGCCCTCCGCGCCTCCTCCAGGCCGCCCGCCGCCAGGCCGTGCGCCTGGTCGATCGCGCGGGACACGTCCGGGTCGACGCCGCGGTCGTGGGCGAGCAGGCGGGTGGTTTCGAGCTGCAGCGCGAGCGCGGACAGGGTGTGAGCGAGGACGTCATGCATCTCGCGGGCGACGCGACCGCGCTCGGCGGCGGCGGCGGCGCGCGCTTCGGCCGCTTGCGAGGCCTCGAGGGCGATGTTCTGCTCGCGCATGCGCCGCATCTGGCGCATGACGAGGAACCATGGAACCGCGCCGACGAGGGTTCCCAGCACGCCGCCCCAATGAGCGCTGAAGGCGGCGACGGCGCCGAGCGTGATCAGGTTGAGTCCGAGAACCCATACGGCGAGCTTGCTGTCGAGGCGCATCGCCGCGACGATCGCGACGTAGTAGGGGGTCACCTCCCACAGTCCGTTGGGCTGGATCGCGGCGAGAACGGCGGCGGCGGCGGTGATCAGGGCCAGTGCCGCGAGCCGCATCCGTGGTCCCACCGAAACGCGCGGGTAGGCGACCAGGATCCCGACAACCAGGCTGATGAGCGCGAGCAACACGGCGAGACCGCGGCCGTGCAGCGCCGGGTGGGTCCTGGCCGTCGATGTGCCGACGGCGATCACGATGAAGTAGACGAAGCCGAGCATCCGCAGGAACACGACCTCGGTGGGCACCGTCTCGCCTGGCCCGATCCACACCCCGGAGAAGCCGAAGAAGCGCCACACGCGTTTGGCGAGCCAGATCATCGCTGCACACGATAAGGCCCGCGCACCCGCCCGTCATCGGCTCTCGGGTGGAGCTGCGCCCAGCCGAGTCCACCCTGGGGCGGACGTCGAATTTCGGCCCGGGGGCCGATGACGGCTGGCTCGACGCGACCTAGCCTTGCCACCCATGATCACCAATTCACTCGACGCCGCCGTCGCCCAGTGCGCCGCGGCCAACCACCACCTCGCCGGCTCGACCGACGCCGTGATCGAAGTCTCGGGACTCCGCAAGGATTACGGCGAGCACGAGGCGGTCCGAGGGATCGACCTCGAGGTCCTGCGAGGCGAGATCTTCGCGTTCCTCGGACCCAACGGGGCCGGCAAGACGACGACGGTAGAGATCATGGAGGGGTTCCGCGAGGCGAGCGCCGGAGGCGTTCGGGTGCTCGGCGCAGACCCGGCGCGCGCGCCGCAGGCGTGGCGCCAGCGGATCGGCATCGTGCTCCAGGAGTCAGCGCCCGAGGCCGGCTTGACGGTCCGCGAGTGCCTGGACCTTTATGCCGGCTACTATCGCGCACCGCGCCCGGTCGAGGAGACCCTCGACCTCGTCGGGCTGGGCGACCAGACCGACCAACGCGCCGCCTCTTTGTCCGGGGGCCAGCGCCGCCGGCTCGACGTCGCGCTCGCGCTGATCGGCGACCCCGAGCTGATCTTCCTCGACGAGCCGACGACCGGCTTCGATCCCACGGCTCGCCGGGCCGCCTGGACGGTCATCGACGGTCTGCGCCAGCTCGGCAAGACGGTCTTTCTCACCACCCACTACATGGAGGAGGCCGAGCGCCTGGCCGACCGCATCGCGATCATCGCCGCCGGGAAGATCATCGCCGAGGGCACCCCGCGAACGCTCGGCGGCCGCGACACCTCCGAGGCGCGAATTACCTTCACGTTACCCCCCGAAGCCGCCGCCGCCGACCTCCCGGCGACGCTCGCCGAGCGCGCCGAGGCGCACTCCGACGGGCGGGTCCAAATGATCAGCGCCGGAGTTGCGGACGACCTGCACGTCCTCTCGGGGTGGGCTCTCGACCGGGGCATCGACCTCGATGATCTCGAGGTCCGTCGCCCCACGCTCGAGGACGTCTACCTCGCTCTGGTCGCTGAACACGACACCAGGAGCTGATCGCATGTTCTTGCTTTTCGGCTATCTCCTCAAGCTCTGGCGCCGCCGCCATCCCTCTGACGCCGGAGACGCGACAACCACCGAGGACGACAGGAGCTGATCACATGTTCTTGCTTTTCCGCTATCTCCTCAAGCTCTGGCGCCGCCGCCAGACCCCTGGCGCCACCGCCACGACCGACACGGCCCCAACCGCCGCGCGCCCAACCGCCGCGCGCGCAACCGCCACGGCCCTAACCGCCACGGCCCCAACCACCACGCGCCCCAGCGCGGCAGCCCGCGGGCCGCTCGCCCTGCTCGCACATCAGGCCCGCTACGACACGCTGGCGAGCCTGCGCAACCCCCGTGCGCGGTTCTTCACCTTCATGTTCCCGATCCTCCTGCTCGTCATCTTCGCGGGCGTCTTCGGGCACAGCATGACGACCGTAGACGGCGTACGCGTCCATCTCTCTCGGTACTACGTGCCGGGCATCATGGCGCTGTCGGTCATCACTGCCTCCTACGCCGGGCTGGTGATCACGGTCTCCGCCGCGCGCGCGGCCGGTGTGCTCAAGCGCCGCCGCGCGACGCCGGTCCCGCCGGCGATCCTGGTCGGCGGTCAGGTTATCTCGACGCTGGTGACCGCGGCGATTACCTCGGTGCTCCTGCTCGTGATCGCGCGGCTCGGCTACGGCATCGGCTTCTCGATCGGAGCGCTCGGTGCGGTGGCGTGCGCCGTGGTGGTCGGAACCGTGACGTTCGCCTGCCTCGGGTACGCGGTCGCAGGGATGATCGGATCGCCCGACGCCGCGCAGCCGATCGTGCAGGCGACCACTCTCCCGCTGTTTTTCATCTCCGGCGTGTGGATCCCGACCAACAACCTTCCACACGCGCTGCGCACGGCCGGCGAGATCTTCCCGATCGAGCATCTGGCGGCGGCGCTGCACCTCGCCTCGGTGCGCGGGTCGTTCACAGCCGCCTTCGCGCCCAAGGACCTACTCGTGCTCGCGGTGTGGGCGATCGCCGCGGGGGTCTTCGCCGCCCGTCGCTTCAGCTGGCTGCCGGTGACGGCGAACGCATGACGACCACACCGACACGGGCCGCGGATGCTAGAAAGTAACGCTCGATCGCCTCGAGCCGCGGCGCGCACGCAGGATGGCTCGGTGCAACCCGCACAGATTGGACGAGGAGTCACACAATGCTGAAGCTCACCCGCTGGTGCATCGCCCACCGCCGACGCGTGTTCGTCGGCTGGCTGGCCGTTGCCGTCCTCACCACGGTCATCGCCGGTGCTGTGGGCCGTCAGTACGCCACCAACTTCAGCCTCCCCGGGACCCAGTCGCAGCGGGCCCTCGATCTGCTCAAGCGCGACTTCAAAGCTCAGGCCGGCGACGTCGACACGATCGTCTTCCACGTCTCCCGTGGCACCGTCGACGCGCCGGCGGTGCGTACCGCGATGACGCAGGTGCTGGCGCGCGTGACCAAGGATCCGCATGTCGCCGGGGTGGTCAGTCCCTACAGCGCGCGCGGAGCCGTCGAGGTCTCGCGCGACAAGATGACGGCGTTCGCGACGATCAACTACGACAAGCCGGCGAACCAGCTGCCCAATGCCACGGGCAAGCCGCTCGTCGACCAGATCGACGCGGTCCACGTGCCGGGCTTGCAGATCGCGGCGGGCGGGCAGGTCATCGAGAACGAGGAGGGCTTCAGCGTCGGTCCTGCGACCTCGGTCGGGGTGATCGCCGCGCTCGTCATCCTGCTGATCACCTTCGGCTCGCTCACCGCCGCCGGGATGCCGCTGCTCACGGCCGGCCTCGGCTTGATCACCGGGGTGGCGCTGATCGGGCTGGCGACCCACATCACGAGCATGTCGAACGTCTCCCCCGAGCTGGCGCTGATGATCGGCCTCGGGGTCGGGATCGACTATGCGCTGTTCATCGTCACCCGCTTCCGCGAGAACTACCTCGAGTCCGGCGACGTCGAGGGGTCGGTGATCGAGGCGATGGACACCTCCGGGCGGGCGATCCTCCTCGCCGGCACGACGGTGGTGATCGCCCTGCTCGGGATGTTCGCCACCGGGGTCAGCTTCATGTACGGGCTGGCGATCGCCGCCGTAATCGCGGTGCTGCTCGTGCTCGTGGCCTCGCTGACGGTGCTGCCGGCGATCCTCTCGCGCTACGGCGCCCGGATCATGCGCCCGCGCGGCGCCCGCCGAGGCCGGCTCGGCCGCCGTCGCCCCGCGCCGGAG
>PMOY01000110.1 GCA_003165655.1 Solirubrobacterales bacterium | reverse complement strand
TCCGCCCGTGGGACGAGTGGCTGGTCGTCTGGGGATATGACATCAACGAGCCGCCCCCGCAACTGGACGACTCCGAGGCGACGCGCATCGTCCATAACCTGATCGGCGACGACTCGATTCCGGTGACGATCCGCTCGACCTCGCTGTGGGGCAACAACAAGATGTACGCGACGCGGTACCGATCCGGCCGCGTGTTCTGCATGGGCGACGCCGTGCACCGCCATCCGCCGTCGAATGGGCTCGGGTCCAACACGTCGGTGCAGGACTCCTACAACCTTGCCTGGAAGCTGGCGTACGTCCTGCGCGCGCAAGCGGGCGAAGGACTGCTCGACAGCTACGACGAGGAGCGCGCGCCGGTCGGTCGACAGATCGTCCTGCGCGCAAACAAGTCGATCGAGGAGTTCGGGCCGATCTTCGAGGCGCTCGGGTTCACCAACACGAGCGATCCCGAGGTGATGAATGAGCACATGCGGGCTCGGGCCGACGACACGCCGCAGGCAGCGCGCCAGCGTCAGCAGCTGCGCGAGGCGCTGGAGCTCAAGGACTATGAGTTCAACGCCCATGGCGTCGAACTCGGACAGCGCTACCGGTCCTGCGCGGTCGTTCCCGACGACTCGCCCGAGCCGCCCTACACCCGTGACCCCGAGCTCTATTACCACCCGACGACGTGGCCGGGAGCGCGGCTACCGCACTGCTGGTTGGGGGTGCGCGGTCACAAGGTGAGCACGCACGACCTCGCCGGGAAGGGCCGCTTCGCGCTGCTGACCGGGATCTCCGGCCAGGCGTGGGCAGCCGCTGCTCAACAGGTCGCCGGGCAGATCGGCATCGAAATCGCCGCCTACGTCATCGGTCCGGGCCGCGAGCACACCGATCTCTACGACGACTGGGCGCGGCTGCGCGAGGTGGCCGAGGACGGCTGCGTGCTGGTCAGGCCCGATGCGCACATAGCGTGGCGGGCACCCACGCTCACCGCTGACCCGGCGGGTGACCTACGGGGGGCGCTCGAATCGATCCTGGACCGCGAGCGCAACCCGACTGACAACCGCAAGGTCCTGGCCCTGCACGGCGAGGAGACGAACTGATGAGCAGCGATGTGGCAAAACGCGAGAGTGCCGCTCCGCGGCAACTCGGTGCCGACGAGGACTTCGATGTCGAGGTCGACATCATCGTTGTCGGCGGAGGCGCCAGCGGCCTGCCGGCCGCTTTGTTCTCGCGCTGGCTCGATAACCAGGTCTTGCTCCTGGAGAAGGCGCCGGAGCTCGGAGGCACGGCCAACAAGGCGGCCTTCTGGTACTGGGTCCCGAACAACGAGCGCATGCGCGAGCTCGGGCTGCAGGACGACGAGAGCGGCTTCTTGCGCTATTGCGCGCGTCTGTCGGTGCCGCACGCGTACGATCGGGAGAGCCCGACGCTGGGGATGGCCCGGTGGGAGTACGACGCGTGCCGGGCGATCTACGAGAGCGCCTCGCCGGCCGCCGAGCTGCTGGCCAAGCGGGATGCGCTTCCCTACCGCCACTGCGAGGCCGTCCCCGACTACTGGTCAGAGCTGCCCGAGGACGCCGCCCCCAAGGGCCGCGTATTCGTCCCCCGGGATGCGCGCGAGTCGATGTCGGACGGCGGGATCAACGGGATCCGCACCATGAGCGCCGCGGCTCGGCGCGACGGCGTCGACATCCGACTCGCCGCCAACCTCCAGGCGTCCGTCGTCCGCTTCAACGAGCTGGCGCGCACAGGTGTCGACGCCGACTTCGGACGCGGCGAACGCGCGGTGCAGCAACTGTTCAACGGCGACGTCCGCGAGGAGCCGGGCCGCACCAACCCGACGATGTGGCCGCTGAGCGACGTCGGCCCCTACTACGCCGCACTCGTGACCGGCGGAACGCTCGACACAAAGGGAGGTCCGAAGACGAGCGTTGACGCCCAGGTGCTCGATGACCTCGATCAGCCGATCCCCGGCCTGTACGGCATCGGCAACTGCGTCGCCTCGGCGTCTCGCCGGGCCTACTGGGCGGGCGGCGCCACGATCGGCCCGATGATCGCGTTTGCGTACCGCGCGGCACAGGCCGCTGACGGAGAGCCCATCAAGCAGACCGCCACGCAAGGAGTTCACGCATGACCCTCACTCGGCAGACCATGAGCGACGAGCAGCGCAAATCGGTCGCCCTTGAATATCTGAAGGCCTTCGACAACGGCGGCGTTACCTCGACCGGCGACAGCATCCTGGAGCTGTTCGCCACCGACGCCCAAGTGATGTTCCCCAAGTGGGGGCTGGCCAACGGCCGCGAGGAGATCGGAAAGATGTTCGGCGACGTCGGCGCGACGCTCAACTCGATCCGGCACGACTACGCGACCTTCAACTGGATCTTCTCGGGCGGCGACGTCGTCGTGTGCGAAGGCACCAGCTACGGCGAGCATCAGGACGGCCCGTGGCGGGCCGGCGTGCCCGAGTGGGGTGCCGGACGCTGGTGCGACGTATTCGAGATTCGCGACTGGCAGATCCAGCGCTGCTTCATCTATCTGGATCCCGATTACGCCGGTCACGACACCACCCGCTATCCGTGGCTGGCGGCGACCGTCGCCGTCGAACACGCCGGCGCACAGTGATCCTCATCACACCTTTAGCCGGCCCATCCGGACAAAGACCCAAAGTTGGAGGGACAGAGATGCAATAGACATCCCTGCAAACGGCGGAATGCCAGCGATGCGTGGTTGCATCGGCGCCAAAGATCACGATGTTGCCGGTCTGGGCGTTGGCATCGTGGACCTGATGGACGCGGCGATGGGCTCAGGAGGGTGCTGACCGCGGTCCGTTGGTCAGCGTCTCGATGGTTTTGGCGACGAAGGTGTCGATGGGGCGGTCGCCGATGACGCTGCTGTTGGCCAGCCAGGCGAGACCTTGTGGCGTCGCGAGCACGGTCATGGAGACGCGGTCCGGGTCCCCGGCGACGATTTCACCGCCGATTTCGCCGTCGCGTTGTGCGTCTGCGATCAGGGCGATCGGTGCTGCGAACGCTCGGTCGTTGGCCTGGCGCAGTGATGGGTCTGCTCCGGGGCGGTGGAGGCTCGTGAACACGATGTCGAGCAGCGCGGGCTGGCGGCTCGCGAAGCGCACGTGGGTTTGCGCGAAAACTGTCAGTCGCTCGGTGATCTCCCGCCGGCCATCCTCGTCACCAACGGATTTGATCCGCTCCGCGATGTCGGGCTCGCCTACGCGCGTAAGCTAGCGGCGGCTGGCAACGACCTAACTTACGTCCACAACCCCGATCTCACCCACGGCTTTCCGCAGTTCACGATGTGGTCAGCGTGCGCTGGTGCAGCGCAGGTCGGCGTCGAGCGTGCCGGTCCGGTACTGCGCGAGCGTCGGCGCCACGCCGGTGAAGCCACCGCTCGTGCAGTTCTGCTGCGCCTGCGTGAGCGTTGCCTCGGTTCCGGCCACCCAGTCGGGCAGTTGACCGTTGAAGGCCGTCGGTGTCCTCTGCGCCGTCAGCCCGGTGATGTCCTTCCATTGGGCGCTGGTGGAGTAGATCCCAACCGGTCCCGTCGCGCCGGCGTTGTGCAGCCCGGCGATGAAGCCCTGCAGCGCGGCGATGTTGAGCTGGTAGGTTCCGGCCCAGCTCGCCATCAGTTCGACGTCCAGCCACCATGGCGCAGTGTTGGCGCCGATCGGGTCGAGGGCGGCGGCGAGGCGGTAGGAGTGGGCGGCGCGCTGCTCGCCGTAGATGTAGGAGCAAGCGTTGGTCAGCTGGCTGTTGCAGGCACCGTAGGCCGGTGCGGTGCCGCCGCTAGGCCAGTCCGCGACGTGGTGCCCGCCGGGGTTAGCGGTGTCGATGTACAGCGACAGATGCGGCTGCTTCGGGCGCTTCTGACCCGGCGTGTCGCGTGCCCAGCGCAGCTCGTTACCGATACACCGGTTCGCGTTGTTCGCCAGCCCGCCGTTGACCCCGACGATCCCGAACAGCGGATTGGACGGGTAGGAACCCGAGCACTGCGGATAGGAGACGTCGTAGCCGGTGGTCGGCGACGAGCTGCCGCTCATCGCGATGATCAGCAGCACCACAACGACGATGAACCCAACCGCCACCGCTGGCACCCACCGCACTCCGGACCGGAAACGGCTCGCAGGCGGCACAAGCGTCAAGCTACCACGAGGCTGGGCATGCGCGGGGAGCCGCGAGCGGCCGAAGTTACGGCGAGCGCGACAGTCCGCCACCTTGGCGGAACGGTCAACCGCCTACGGTCGGGGCTCAGCCACGGTGCAGGTCAATCCTCTTGGGGTGATCCGTACGGACTGACGAGAACGCGGGCGATTGCATCGCCTACGTCCTCGATGTAGGCGCACGATCGGATCGGCGACGTAGGGTGCTCCACGGACGGGCTGGGTGGAGATGACTCACCTCGCAGAGCCGCTCCGGGCTCAGTACTCGTTCTTGAGCACGAAGAAGGACCCTCGAATAGTTCCGGCCAGCCTGGACTTTTGCCTCGCGAACTTGAATCGCGAAGCGAGCTCCGCGGGAACTTCCATCCCGTCAGAGAGCTTGAACCCGACCGCCCGCTTCCCACCATCGTCGATGGTGTACATCACGTTGATCGACAGNNGACGAGATGACGATGTCGCGTTCCTTCTTGAGGATCCGGTGCACCCAGTCGATGGTCGTCTTGGCGTCGCTCGCGGCCTCGACCGTGAAGACGTGGTCGTACTTGTTCTTGAAGTAGCGGGCCTCGTTCGCTCGCAGGCCAGCGAGCGCGACCGCGACCGGCGAGGTCTCCAAACCGATCGTCGACACGCTGTTGAAATCCACG
Source organism: Solirubrobacterales bacterium (assembly GCA_003165655.1). Taxonomy (GTDB): domain Bacteria; phylum Actinomycetota; class Thermoleophilia; order Solirubrobacterales; family Solirubrobacteraceae; genus Palsa-465. Next base: position 6,615 of record PMOY01000110.1, on the reverse strand, counting down.
CTGTAGGGCATCAAGCACTCCCGAATTCGCCAAGATATGGGTCAGCTACTTCAGCCGTACGCTACCTCAGCGTGCGTAGCACAGGCATCGCTCCGGGATCCCACACGAATGTCGGCGCGGACCAACCGCGCCGCTCGATGTCGCGCGCCGCAAGTCGCTGGTAGCCATCGGCCAACACCAACCGTCGCCGGTCCGAAAACAACAACCGGCATATTCGCGGCATGACCCCGCGGGGCTCAGCGACGAGCATCTCGTGCGTGCCGGCGTCTGCCCGGCAACGCTTGACAGCAGGAGCGAACACAGCCGGAACCGCCACAAGTCGCCATTCCGATCGTGAGGTCTGAGAGCGACTCGCGGCGAAAGCGATCGCGCCGTCCTGCCGGCGACGGGACCTCACAGCAACGGCGGGCCCGGGTGCTGCTCGTCCAACTTGAGGATGCGGCAAAGACCGACGATCAGAGCGCCTCGGCGATTATCGCCGCCGCCCGCGCGGCTCCATCGGACGCGACCGGGCGGTACTCGACCGGGTGCCTGAGCTCGGAGGCGATCGCCGCCGCGATCGCGTCCGGGGGTGACTGATCGAAATCCATGCGCCGCCCTGCGCCATAGCGGCTGAGCCGGTGGTGGACGTGGAAGTTCTGCTCGAAGTGGTGCTTGAGTGGGAAGTAGATGAACGGGCGCTGGCCGGCGGTCAGTTCCATCGCGGTGGTGAGCCCGCCCTGGACGACTGCGAGGTCGCATGCCGCCAGGTGTTGGTAGAGGCCGGGCACATACGCGCGGACCTCGAGGCCATCACAGGCGGGCAGCGATTCCGGGTCGATCCGCGGGCCGGCGACGGCGATCATCCGCAATTCGGGGACGAGGCGCTTCGCCTCTGGGAAGCTCGCGATCACCCGGCGCAGAAGGTCGGCACCGACGCCCGAGCCGCCGACCGTCACGATGCACACGCGCTCATCGGGGCGGTAGCCGAGCTCGGCGCGTAGGGCGTCGCGGTCGGCGGATCCCGGTGGGTCAAAGCCGGTCACGTAGCCGGCGAAGCTGTAGTGCTGCTCGGTCCACTCCCGGATCGCGGGCATGTCGGGCCCGAAGCGCTCCGGGACGATGTCGTCGGGGTCGCCGACGAATATGGCCCGGTCGCGAACGCGCGGGTAGCGTGCGATCTGCTCGATCATCTCGGCGTTGTAGTCGGCGGTCAGGAACTCCTCGCGCGCACCGCCGTCTGACATCGGGAGCCAGCCGACGAAGTCGGTCAGCCACACGTACGCGGCAGTCTTGAGCTCGGGGTTCTCATGGAGGTAGTAGTCGAGCTCCCAGGCCTCGTCGCCGATCCATACGTCGTACTGCTCGGTGGTGACGAGGTCGTGGAAGACCATGAAGTTCGCGACGAGCAGCTCGTCCATCCGCCGGATCGCTTGGAAGGCGTGCAGGTCGTGCTCGGCCGACTCGGACTCGATGTGACTGGACTCGTTCGCGAGCTCTGCGCTCGCGGGATGGATCCGCTCGCCGCGCGTCTCGAGGACCTTCGTGACCGGGTGCTGAGCGAGCCAGTCGATGGTGAGGTCGGGGTGCAGCTTGCGCAGTTCGTCGGCGATCGCGACGTCGCGCTGCGCATGGCCGAGACCGATCGGCGAGGAGATGTAGAGGGCGCGGCGCCCACGCGCTCGGGCACGCTTCCAGGCCGATGTGGCCGCTCGGTGTCCGCCGACGAACTCGCGCAAGAGCAGATTGACCTTGACCGGGTCGCGCGCGTTTGGGATGTGCCCCGCGCCTTCGAGTGTCACGAGCTGGCCGCCGGTCGCCTCCGCGAGCGCCGCACCCTGTGCGACGGGGCGGATCTGGTCCTCGTCGCCATGGATTACGAGCGTCGGGCACCGTACGCGGGCGCAGGTTTCGGTGAACAGTTCCTGACGGGGCATTCCGATGCCGAGCACGGTGTCGCGGATCGTTTCGGGTGTGGTCTGCATCGCCCAGCCGATGCAGTCCTCGATCTGCTTGCTCGAGTGCGGCTCGGTGAAGCACCTGGAGAAGAAGAACTCGACGAAGCCGATGTAGTCGTCGACCAGTCGCCCGGCGGCCTTGGCCCACTCAGGGTCGGTTTCGATCGCGTCCTCGAACGGGGAGACATCGCGTTCGGGGTGGTTGGTGATGAGCGTCACCCCGGGGCCGATGTACACGATCGCGTCGATCCGGTCGGGGTGATCGGCGGCGAGGATTGTCGCCCACAGCGCACCGGACGACAGCGCCACCAGCGCTGCACGCTCCGTCTCGGTCGCATCCATGACGCCGAGCGCGTCGTCCGCGAACTCGCTCGCGCCGTATGCGTGGGCGCCGGCCGGCCGGTCTGAGCGCCCGTTGCCGCGGCCGTCGAACGTCACGACCCGCAAGTGCCTTGCCAGGTAGGGGATCTGCGCCTTCCAGAAGCGCGAATGGACGATCGACCAGGTCGGCAACAGCAGCACCGTCCGTTCGCCCGTCCCGTAGACCTCGTAGAAGACGCGCACGCCGTCGCGCTCGACGTAACCGGTCTGATCCGGATATCGGGCGCGGGTCTGTTCGGCCCGCCGGGCGCCCGCAGCGTTTGCGGGCGCCTCGGTCTCGTCGGTGGTCGTCGTCACGGACGCACCTCGAACACGAGATTGAACGGTGTCTCGGCCACGCGGCGGAATCGGGCGAAGCCGCCCGTCTCGACGACGTCGCGGATCCGGGCTTCGCCGGCCTGAGCGCCGAGCGCCAGCCCGACCTCCTGCGACAGCGACGCCGGCGTGCACAGCAGCGTCGAAAAGCCGTAGTAGGCGCGGCCGACCGGGTTGAGGTTGTCCTCGACGCGATCGCCGGCGTTCGGTTCAACGATCATCCAGGTGCCATCGCGCTTGAGCGTCGAGCGCACGTGGCGCGCGGCGCCGACCGGATCGCCCATGTCGTGCAGGCAGTCGAACATCGTCACCAGGTCGTAGCCTGAGCCACTGTACCCCGCGGCCGAGGCGATCTGGAAGCTGACGCGGTCGGCGACGCCGGCTTCTCCTGACCGCCGCCGCGCGGTTTCGATCGAGCCGTCGTGATAGTCGGAGCCCACGAACCTCGAGTTCGGGAACGCCAGGGCCATCAAGATCGTCGACGCGCCGTGGCCGCAACCGACGTCGGCGACCACCGCGCCCCGCTCGAGCCGTTCGACGACGTCCTCGAGTGCCGGCAGCCACTCGGCCACCAGGTGCGCGCTGTAGCCCGGCCGGAAGAAGCGCTCGCAGCCCTCGTGCACGTCGTTGACGTGCTCGTGCCACCCGAGCCCGTCGCCGCCTCGCGCCTTCTCCACGATCCGGGGAGTGTCGATCACCGAGCCGAGGGCGATCTGGAAGAACCCCGGCAGGTAGGCGGGGCTCGACTCGTCGGTCAGCGCCACGGTCTGCTCGGCGGGTGGCCGAATTTGTCGCCCATCACGACCAGCGCCGCGTTCAGCGTGGCGCCGACCTCGTCGACTGCCCGGAACACGAACTGCATCAGCTTGTCGCCGTCGACCTGGACGGATTCGGTGGTTGCGCCCATTTTTGAACATCTCCCTCGGTTGGTTGACAGGTGCGACCGTACGGCGCGAGAGACGCAGTTCGCTTCCGGGGGCCACCTAGTCTTTTCGGCCTGCAGGACCCGGTGCGAGAATCGCAGCCATGCTGGTAGGGCGCGATCGCTTCGCCGCGAGTCGCTCCCAGACCTCACGATCGGAATGGCGACGTGCCATGCGGACACGACCGAGCGGCTCGCGAGGCGCGATGACGATTGTTGCCATGATTGAAGCGAGGATCGGGGTTCGAGCCTACGGGAGGGGCTCGCCCGGGCGTCTGAGCCCGCGACGATGGCATTCAATCGTCGTCCAGAGGACGACGTCATGGACTCTGTGTCGCTGCTGGACTGCGCCGGGCAACGCCGTTCGCACGCGACCTTGTCCAGCTTTCCCCAGGGCCGCTCGCTTCGCAATAAGGGCCTTCGGTACCCGGCGGACCCGCCTACGGTGGAGGAGATCATCGCGGTGATGCGCGCTGCTGGTGACAGTCCCGAGGGTGTGCGGCTACGCGCCGTGATCGTCGTGCTTTGGCAGGCGACGCGAGGTCGGGATGGACCGTCGGGGCTGGGAGGGTCTGCAGCCATGGCTGGAGCTCCGCGGGGCGCTGCCGGTCGGTTGCTTGTTCTGCGTGTTGCGCGGACCGACGCGTGGTCGGCCGTGCGCGCCGGCTGGGATCGGTGCCCAGCTACGCGCCGTTGCCGAATCGGCTGGGGTTCGTCGTCGGTTTGCGCCCATCAGCTGCTCCATGCGCACGCGGTCGAGATGTCGCGTGAAGTGATTTCGCTGCGGTCATCCAGCGACAGCTCGGGCATGCCGACCTCGGGATCACGTCGGCTTACCTGCGCGGGATCGATAACGCCGAAATCATCCACACCGTCCCCGAACGTCCCGCACCCATGATCCCCGCCCCCCGCGAATCCCAGCCCGGAGCTGAGACCTCGTTGCGGCGGCAGACAACTCCGCCGGCTTGGTGAGGCCGCGATCCGTCGTGGCCTCACCAACCACCACCACGTGTTGGCCACCGACCGCGGCAGGACATACAGGCGCGAAGCGACCGATCGGAGCAACACGACTCCCGCGTCGCCAAGGCGTGAGTCCGCACGAGGCGGGCCTGGTTGTCAAAAGCGATCACCAGACGCGGGCGCGCGTTGCGCCGGCGTTTGTTCTCACCGCGGGATTGCTCGTTGAAGGAGCTCGAATAGGGCCGCGAAGTGCCGCTCGGCGGCCGCTTCGTTGTAGGCGCCCATGTCGGACATCGTGTAGCCGTGCTGAGCACCCTCGTAGATCTCGGTCGTGTGGCGCACGCCGGCGTCGTCCATCGCCTCCTCGAGCGTCGCGATGTTCTCCGCAGTCATGCTCTGGTCCTGGTCGGCGTGACCCCAGTAGACCTCCCCGCGGACGCGGGACGCGAGTAGGTGGGGGCTGCCCTCCTCGTCGGTGACCATCCGACCGGTATGAAAGCCGCCCAGCACGGCCACGCGATCAGGGTGCGCGGCAGCGATCATCCAGCCGAGCCGGCCGCCGAAGCAGTAGCCGGTGACCCCGACAGGGCCATCGGTGAGCTCCCCGAGCTTGTCCAGATAAGCGCCGCCGTCCGCGGCAACGGCGGCGGGTGTGAACGCGCCCATCAGCGGACCGAGCGACTGAAGGAACCTGCCGCGAGAATCAGGATCGTGGAGATCCGGCGTCTCCCACAGCGGAGCGCGCCCGGCCCGGTAAAACACATTCGGAGCGAGCACGACGTAGCCGTGGGCGGCAATCCGATCGGCCATCTCCTCGATCCGCGGCCGCAGCCCGATCGCATCGATCATGAAGAGGACGCCAGGATGCGCCCCTTCGCCAGCCGGCTTCGTGAGGTAGCAGTCGGCGACCCCGTCCGGGGTCGGCACGTCAATAGTTGAGCCGTTCATGACCGCAGCTTCGCAGGTCTGGCGAGCATCGTCCGCTGTCCGCTCACGCTGCCGCCACGCTGATGACGAGCTACGCACGGGATGGACGGAGAACTCGGTGAGCACCGAGCGGCCGAACGTGAACGCCGGCGCCGCACAGTGCGCAAAGCGCAGCGCCTGGCCGAAGGGGCCGCAGAGAACGCCGGTCGGCCGGGGTGCTGACCACCGAATCGTCTGCGACGAGCGTGCTTTCCGCGCAACCGGGGCCGGCCTTCGGGGCGCGAGATGTAGGTCCGGCGGTGACACCAGGTCAGGGATCGGGAGATCACTGAGTGGCTAAGTGTTGCGAGGAGTTGAGCGCTGTCGCATTACTGCTTACGGGCAAGCCGCCGCTGTGAGCGCGTCGCCGCTAAGGCGCACAGCTTGACCACCAAGCGCACCAAGCCGACCAGTAGGACGAGCCAGGCAACCACCGAGCACACAGAGCCGAGCGTTCCGAACAGGTTCGCCTGTCCCGCCCCCGCCGGGCCACTGCGTGCGACACCGATGAGGTGCAGCACCAAACCGATGAACTGGAGACAGATATACAGAACGCACGGAACGACGACGGCCAGGATGATGCCTCCGGCAGTCGCGCNNACGCGCGCGACCGTATGCGTGGTGTAGTTCTGACTGTCTCGACATTACGGGGCACAGACGTTATCGCGGGGGCGAAAGCGATCACGTTGGGCTCTCTGCGGTCGCCGTAGCGACGGGGAACCCTATGCGCCGAGTCTGGGTGTCCAGGAGCTCGTCAACCTTGGCGTCCGGAAACGCTGGCAGCCTCGCCATGAATGTTGCCGCGCTCACTGCCTGAGTGGAACGCTCTTTCGGACCAGTTGTCGGTTGAAAGACGCCCTCGCGCACGGCCGCATCTACGAGCCTGGCGACAGCGTCGTCGAACACGAGATCGCTAGAGCGAGCGAGTTCATCGACGCCAGCCTCCGTCAAAACTCCTTGCGAGACCCTGAGCCGGCCGAATCGTCGCGGCTGGTATGCGCGCGCCTCGAGGCAGAGCACGATCGCATTCGCCCTGTGAGCCCTCGGGGGCGGATGATTGCTCATAGGACATCCTTTCGGTGCCTCGACCGCCGCCGGGAGTGGGCCACCGGCACGTCACCGCCTGCGTGAAGA
>PMOY01000399.1 GCA_003165655.1 Solirubrobacterales bacterium | reverse complement strand
GCCGGCTAGCACCGGCCGACAGCTGACGATCGCTCTTCCCGCCCGAGACGCTCGAGGCTGGCTTGTGCTCTGCCACGAACGCGATCGTCACGGTCGACGACCTGACGTGGGGGCGTCGGACGGAGCCGACCAATCCGGCTCCGAGAGATCTGGGCTAGGGCCTCGTCCTGCCGGTTTACCAGGGACGACGGCTGCGGTCATTCGCGAGACGTCACCAGTGCTTCAAGCGTCGCCTCCGGCGGGTACTCCCCGCCGGAAGACGGCCCATCCGGGCCCGTCTCCCGCCGGGGAGTGGATGCTCTCCGGTTTTGGAGGATTCGCCGGATCAATCAGAAGATCTATTCACCTCAAGATCCTGCGCCGAGCCGGCGTGCCGGAGCGCGCCACCATCATCGAGAAGAACGACCGGAGCATCGGTCGCAGTTGCAGAGGCTTCCATACCGCTTCCATACTGGCCGAGCCTCCCCTCCCAGCCCCAGCCCAACCCGCACCTGAAGACCGCGCTTTACAGGGCCTTCGCCGATGGAGCCAACCGGGATCGAACCGGTGACCTCCTGCTTGCAAANNCCAACTGAGCTATGGCCCCGTGAGGCGTTCGAGTCTAGCGGTGGCGGTCTTGGCCGCGGAGAGGCTAAAGGATGAGAGTCCCGTCGATCACGACGACTACGTCACCGCTCACACGGACGCGATCGTTGACCGCCTCCGCCCGCAGACGACTGGGTCGGCCCATCTCGACGCCCTGGGTGATCTCGACCGTTGCGCAGCCCGCGCGGTGGTTCAGGTAGGCGCCAAGCGGCCCGGCCGCCGAGCCGGTGGCGGGGTCCTCGCCGATGCCGGCATCGCGAGCGAAGAAGCGCGCCCGCGCGCGGCCGGTGGCGGGGTTGCAGAAGACAGCGTAGACACCGAATGCGCCGCGGGGCTCGAGCAAGGCGTGAATGGCCGCGAAGTCCGGAACGATGTGGGATAGATCCTCCACTGAACTCAGCGGCAGCATCAGGTGGGCGAGGCCTGTCGAGACGACCTGTGGCGGAAGGTCGGGGTCGGCCGCGGTCGGCGGCAGGCCGAGTGGCCGGAGGGCCTCGGCCGCATTCAGCTCAGCTCCCAGAGTCGCCGGCTCCTGCAGCATCGACGCGGTCGCATGCACGCCGTCGAGTCCGACCTCGATCGCCTGCAGGCCCGCACCCGTCTGCTGGACATAGCTGACCTCTCCGGTCTCCCCGCGCGCCCGCGCGACGGCGACCGCCGTGCCCAGTGACGGATGTCCGGCGAACGGAAGCTCTTCGCCGACGGTCCAGATTCGGTTGCGGTAGTCCGCTCCAGCTACTGTCGCGGACTGAACAAAGGTCGTCTCCGACAGCCGAGTCTCGCGCGCGAACGCAAGCATCGTGCGCTCATCGAGGCCATCGGCATCGTGTACGACAGCCAGGGCGTTGCCTGCCAGAGGGACGTCAGTGCAGACGTCGAGGAGGGTGTAGCGCAGCTCAGCCGTCGAAATCGAAGTCGCGGGGCGGTCTCTGCTCGAACCAGAGCCGGTCGTGATCGGGCGTGTCCTGCAGGAACTCGGGCGTTTCTTCGAGGACGTCCTCCTCGCCGTTTCGGTGCGAGTGATCCTCCTCCGCTTCTGCGTCCTCGACGCGGTGCTCGGTCGTCGCCTCGTCCGCGCCAGACGGCTCGTCTTCAACGTCTCCGTGCGGTTCCGGCTCTCGCACCGGCCACGCGAGTCGATCGTGGTCAGGCGCGGCGGCCACCGGCCGGGATTCCGCCCCGCCGAACGCGAGCTCGGAGTCGCGATCGTCCGGGGCGAGGCCGTCGTCGCGTGTGAGCCCCTCGTACTCGATCTCATCCTCGTGCGACTGCTCCGCCTCGTGCTCAGCCTCGTCCTCGTGCGGCTGCTCGGCCTCGTGCGCGACTTCGTCCTCGTGCAGATGCTCCAGCGCATGCTCGTCGGCGCCCGCTTCCTCCACACGCCGCTGGACGGGACCCAGCACCTCACGCTCCTCGCGCTCGACCTCGGTGGGGTCGGCACCCCGGCGGCGCTTGAGGTCGAGGTGCTCGCGGATCGCGTCGTCCAGGATACCCATGGGCCTAAGCCTACTCGGCGCCAACGACGTCCGCCGCAGGCGCGGTACCACGAACTGTACGGTTCTTGCCCCGGCGCTTGGCGACGTAGAGCGCGTCGTCTGCGGAGGCGATGAGCGCGGTCTCCTCACCGCCCGCGGAGGCGGCCACGCCGATGCTGGCCGTCATGCGCAGCGATGCCCGGCTTCCGATCAGCGGGATCTCGAGGGCCTTGAGGGACCGGCGGAGGCGCTCGCCGATAGCGTAGGCCCCCTCGAGATCGGTGTGGGGGAGGATCATGGCCATCTCGTCGCCGCCGTAACGCGCAGGGGCGTCCGCCTCGCGCGGGCACTCACGCACGACCCGCGCCATCTTCGCGAGCACGATGTCTCCCTGCGGATGCCCGTACGTGTCGTTGACCCCCTTGAAATTATCCACATCGAGCATGATCAGGCCAACCGAGTAGGTGTACCGCCGAACTTGCTCCATCTCGGCGGCGAGCAGCTCCTGGAAGCGACGGTGGTTCGCCAGTCCCGTCAGCTCGTCGGTGACCGCCTGGCGCTCCACCTGGTCGTGGAGGTCGACGTTCTCGAGCGCCAGAGTCGCCTGGGCGGCGAGCGAGCGGAGCACCTCACGGTCGTCTTCGTTGATCGCGCGACCACTCCGCGCGACGGTGATGATCCCCAGGGGCCCGCCCTCGGCCGGCCCGAGTGGCGCGGACGCCACGAACAGGTCGCCGGCGCTCGCCTCGCCGAGCTCTGCGGTGGCAAGGGCTACAAGCTCGGCGTCCTCGATTTGTGCCTCGAATCCAGCTAAGGATCCCACTCGGACCGACGCTTCGAGCGGCTCTCCGATCAGGGGGCTGAAGCTCGCCCGACCAGCGCTTGCCTGGACGGCGTCGACGGCGGTCTTCAGAGCGAGATCCAGCAGCGCAGGGCGGTCCAGGTTCGACGCGAAGGTCTGCCCGATTCGCCGGATCGACTCTCTCAGCCGAGCGCGCTCCTGACCGAGCTCGTCGAGTCGACGCTCGAGTTGTGCAGACATGCTGTTGAACTCTTCTCCGAGAGCTGCGAATTCGTCGCGACCTGCGGTAGGCATTCGCGCAGAGAAGTCGCCGCTCCCGAGCCTGCGCGCGGCCGCGAGGAACGTCGCCAGCTGACTTTGCAGCGCCTGCGAGGCGAGCACCGAGAAGGCAA
>PMOY01000024.1 GCA_003165655.1 Solirubrobacterales bacterium | reverse complement strand
GTCCCCGTCGCGGCTGCGCCCCGGTTCCGGCGCGCGCCGACGCTCGATCGATGTGCAGTTGGCTTCGAACTGTCCATGGTCAGCTGAGTCGCCGGTTCTCAGTGCCCGGAAGCGCGGGCCAGCTGCGCCAGACAACGCTCGACGGCGGGCTTGGATGGCTTCTCGTTGTCGTGTGCGGCGCCAAGCGGCACCTCGAGGTACTGACCGGTGGTGTCGAGCTGAAGCTGCGCGAGGGTGATCTTGGGGGTCATCGGCGATTCCTGTTCGAGGCGTTCGAGGGTTTCTCTCCGGCGGTCTCCCCCAGATGGCGCAAGCCTTCCATCGCGGCGCGGCGGTGAATACGGACGCGCGGCCCAAGATCCAACGGGCGCGCTTGTCCACGGGGCGAGTCCGCCCAGCGCGCCCGGCCCGGACTGTCACCGACGCGCCCGTGGCGCGAGGATCTTGGTCACACTCTCAGATCTTCGGATATGTAGGGGTGATGATGCGGCTCGAGAGTCGTGAGCGATGGTCAGATCGGGAGCTAATCGCCGCCATCGCCGCACGCGACCGGGAGGCGTGCACCGTCTTCTATCGACGCTACCTGCAGAGAACTGTGGCCTATCTCATGCGAGAGACGCACGATCCGGAAGTCACGGCGGATCTCACCGCGGAAGTCTTTGCGGCGGTGATCGTTGCTGCCGGTCGCTACCACCCGGAGACGGAGACGGCGGCTCCGTGGGTGATCGGGATCGCTCGAAACACTCTCGGCGCCAGCCGGCGACGCGGCCGAGTCGAGGATCGTGCGCGACGCCGCCTGGGGCTGGAGCCGATCGAGCTGGATGATTCCGATCTCGACGCCACTGAGGCAATCGCCGGTCCGGAGTGCACCGGCGTCGCCGATCTGGTCGAGTCGCTGCCGAGCGATGAGCGGCACGCGGTCAAGGCCCGGATCGTCGATGAGCGTAGTTATCGGGAGATCGCCGCCGAGCTTCGTTGTTCGGAGCTCGTGGTGCGCAAGCGGGTCAGTCGCGGGCTCGGGCGCGTGCGAAAGCGACTGGCGCAACGCTGATGGCCGGCTACTACGATCGACTGGAAGCTCAGCTGGCTGATGCTACCGAGCGTGGCGCAGTCCGCCGTCGGTTCGCGCCGCGATTGACTGTGCCTCGGTTAAGGGCGGATTTGGTCGTGGTTTCAGTCGCGCTGGCAGTCTGTGTGGCCGTCGCCGCGGTGTTCATCGGTGTAGGTGCTAGCCGCCGGTCCACGAGCCACGGGCGCCCAAGCGCGATCGGGCTCCCCATGATTCGCAACTACGCTCCGGGCACGGTGCCGGCGCTGTCTGGCCAGATGGAGTGCAACACCACCCTGCACTCGCCCGGCGGCGGGAAGTCCCCGACCGGGACCATGCAGGTCAACACGAGGCCCCCCACCCGGTTCGTGTTCTCAATCGCCGCCTCGGGCTTGAAGCCAAACCCCCGCGGAGACGTGTACGCCGTCTGGCTCGTCCCAGCTGTACAGACCACATCTGGCTCTTACGAGGTCATCGAGTCCGCCAAGCCCGAGCTCATCGGCCTGATCAACCCTTCGGTGCCGCGTGACGGGAGGCTCGCAGCCGAAGGTCTGATGCCGCAAGCCGCGGGCGGCGCCGACGAGGTCCTCATCACCCTCGAATCCGTCCCGCTGGCGAAGACGCCCGGGCGGACGGTACTCGAAGGAGATATCGGCTTCTGAACCCGATCCACACCAGAGCCCGAAGCGGGCACGCGGCGACGACCTTCCGCCGCCCACGCTGACGGCACGCCCCCGATCAGCGACCACGAGGACCGACGGGACCGGGGGCCATCCACTGACGCCATTCGCAGTTCCGCCCGAACCCTCCTCAGCGAAAGGAAGCTCCACCGTGCCCATACGCACCATTCTCGGACAACTCAACCACGGCGAGGACCACGACATGCAACCCGCAATGGCACCCTCCAAGCGGCCAGTCACGGCTCTGAGCCTCGCTGTCCTGCTTGTCGGTCTGGTCGGCGCGGTAGCGCAGGCTGCCGGAGCAACCTCGGTCGTGCCACCGGGCGGGAAGGTAGCGGGTGAGGGCTACATCTACTGGTTGAACGCCAAGGAGCAGGTGTTCTTCAGCTCGCCGCCGTCAGGAGCCAAGGTGTGCGAAACCCTACACGCCCCGGGTGGAGCAGTGGCCTTCCTGGACGGTGGGAGCGCTGGTGGCACGATCACGTGCAGTGAGCCGGCGGGGCGGCCACTCTACGTCGACGGCGTCACCAACGAGTGCTCGACGCTCCCCGGGGATCACAACGGCTTTGGCACCTCGCCCGCGGACCTCAAGCGGTGCGCTCGTGCAGGATTCACAGGCGTGAGCGGTACGGCAGTACTCGACGGTGTCCGGATCTCCAACTATCGCAACCTGATCGTCGCCACGAACGCGATCCGAATCCGCGTCCCGAAGCGGAACGACTTCGGGATCAAGGGGCAGACCGGCACATCCGCCGCCTACGGCGAGGGGCTGCTCCTGTCAGGCCTTTCGGTCGGCACGCACACGATCCGTGTCACCTCAACGATCTCGGGCAAGACGTATCCGGTCAAATACAGGGTGCACATCCACTGACGCGATCGAACATCGATCGCCGCGCCTCAGCGCCGCTTCCCGGGTGAGGCGCTTCCCGGTGCGAGGCAGGAGACCGCCGGCGTGCCCGGGTGCCGCGACCCGCCAGCGACGCGCGGCGATCACGGAGACCAGATGATGGGCGAGTCGAGCGTGCTGTTGGAGCCGTTGTAGCCGATCTGGGTCGCCTCGCCGTGCTCCATGAACGTCTCGCACGTGGTGAAGCTCTGCCCGGCGGCGAACGGGTTCGGCGTCTCGGTGTTCGGGCAGGGCGGAAAATAGCCCTCGAGAATCAGGCTGTTGTCCATCTCTCCATCGTGCAGGATGGCCTGCACGGAGTCGGCCGGATCGTTGGTGCTGGTTTTGATCGCCTTTCCGCCTACATTCGTCATCTGGAGCTTCACGTACGTCGGCGTGCTGCCCTTGGGGACACCGGACAGCGAGATGTTCTTGAAGTCGGACATCGACCCCGCGGTGATCGACTCGATCGTCAGCTGGAGCCTGTAGCTGGGTCCGTTGTTGCCGTTCGCCAATGTCGTGTCATAGTCGACGATCGCGGTCTGCCCGGGCTTCAGCATGGTGCCCGGCGCGGTGAGCTTCGCCGTCGCTCCGGACGAGGAACTGGCCGTCGACGAGGTGCTCCCAGCCGTCGAGGTGTTCGCCGCCGTCGAGGTGCTGGCCGGTGTTGAGGTGCTCGCCGGTGCGGTGCTGACCGCCGGGGTGGACGTGCTCGCGGCCTTCTTGCTACTGCTTCCGCACCCGGCCAGCCCGCACGCAGCCACGACAGCCGCGAGTGCGACGCGCGCCGCGGCGCGGCCGACCAGTCCCATCCTCATATTTCTCTCGGTCATCATCCGTCCCTTTCTTACACGCTGTCTGCTTCCGTGTCGCGAACTGCTCGTCCTCCGGGGCCGGCAGGTCACCGGGTTCGTCGATCTCGCGCGGCCACCGTCACGTGGTGTGCTCGACGGTGGCGGTCCCGTGCCGGCTGAGCACGCTTGTCACTGGCCGAGGCGCTCGGGATCCACGTGGCGATCGGTTGGTTGACGGCGAGCGATGCATGCGCTCCGACGTCAGAGCATCGCGGCGCTGGAGAGGAGCGCCACAGCCTGGCACCACTGAACGACGTCATTGCGCACCCCGTCCCCGTTGCGTTGCCCAAAACTACAGACTCTCGGTTCACCGCGACCAAGTCAAATAAGAGCTGACACCGTCGGTATAAACGCGCTGCATACCGGCGGGGCCTGTCCCTCGTGCGGCGCTGTGGCGGGCCGCTGCTCAGATCCGGTTCGTGTAGCTGTCGGCGAGCGCCGCCGCCGACGCAGCGACGTCGCCGATCCCGATGTGGTCGCTGAGGATCGCGGCCGCGGAGGGAGCTGATCCTCGGCCTCCCAGGTCTCGGTGTCCCAGAGGTGCGCACGGAGGATGCATTTCGCGCAGTGCAGGTAGGCCTGATCGACGGTCACGATCAACGCGAGCTTCGCCGCACGCCCGCCCGTCGCCGTCCCCTCGAGCAGCGCCGAGTCGCGAGTCAGCTGCACCCGGCCGTTGACGCGCAGCGTTTCACCGAGTCCGGGAATCAGGAAGAGGAGGCCGACGCGCGGGTTCTCGAGGATGTTCTGCAGCGAGTCGAGCCTGCGGTTGCCCGTGGCGTCGGGGATCACCAGGCGGTGATCATCGAGCACGCGGGCGAATCCGGCCGGCCCGCCCCTCGGCGATACATCGCACTCTCCGCGCGCATTCGCGCTCGCCAGCAGGACGAACGGGCACCGGGCGACGAAGTCGCGGCAATGATCGTCGAGCCGGTCGAGCTCCTTACGGATGGCGCGCTCTGCCGGCTCGGGGTAGATCTCTCTCAGCTGCTCGAGGGTCGTGATCGCATGCGGATCGATGCTCGGATGATCGCACGCGGGGGCGGGGCGGGCCCGCGTGCACCGCCCGAGCACGGGCGGGCTCGGGCCAGGGGCGAGGCGCGCGGCCGGCCACAGTCGGACGTGGCGGCCCTCGAGGTCGCCAAGCGGCATTAGGATCGCACGTCAATGACGCGGCCCCCCGACCTTTCCTATTTCAGTAATCTCTATAGGATTTACGTAATATTGGAGCAGGCGCGGCATGAGGAACCGGTCCTCGCGCGCTTGGCTCTGCCGACCACCACCACAGGAAGGCAACATGAGCGAGACTTTCCGACCCGAGACCCTGGCGCTGCACGGCGGCCAGGCGCCGGACACCGCCACCAATGCCCGCGCGGTCCCGATCTACCAGACGTCGTCCTACGTCTTCGACGACACCCAGCACGCAGCAGATCTGTTCGCGCTGAAGGTGCCGGGCAACATCTACTCGCGGATCATGAATCCGACCTGGGCTGTGCTCGAGGAGCGGCTCGCCGCGCTCGAGGGAGGCATCGCGACGCTGGTCACGGCGGCGGGCCAGGCCGCGGTCACCTACTCGGTGCTCAACGTCGCACGGGCGGGCGACAACATCATCTCCGTCTCCCAGCTCTACGGGGGCACATACAACCTGTTCGCCCACACGCTTCCCCAGTACGGGATCGAGGTGCGCTGGGCCGACGCCGATGACCCCGACGCCGTTGCCCGGCTGGCGGACGACCACACCCGACTCGTGTTCGGCGAGACGGTCGGCAACCCGCGCTTGAACGTGCTCGACGTGCCGGCATGGGCAAGCGCCGCCCACGCGCAAGGCGTCCCGCTCGTGCTCGACAACACCGTGCCGACGCCAATCGGCGCGCGTGTGTTCGAACAGGGCGCGGACGTCTCCGTCCATTCGCTGACGAAGTACATCGGCGGTCACGGGACCTCGATCGGCGGCGCGATCGTCGACAGCGGCAACTTCGACTGGCCGGCCCACGCCGAGCGCTTCCCGGGCCTGACGCAGCCCGATCCGTCCTATCACGGCGTCGTCTGGAGCGACGCCCTCGGACCGGCGGCCTACGTCGGGCGTGCGCGGACGGTCCTGCTCCGCAACACCGGCGCGGCGCTGTCGCCGTTCAACGCGTTCCTGTTCCTGCAGGGGATCGAGACACTGCCGCTGCGGATGGAGCGACACAACGACAACGGTCTCGCGGTAGCGCGGCACCTCGAGCACCATCCCGACGTTGCCTGGGTGTACTACCCCGGCCTCGACTCGAGCCCCTACCGCGAGGTCGCCGACCGCGTCCTCAAGGGAGGCTACGGTTCGCTCGTGACCTTCGGGGTCAAGGGCGGCGCCGCGGCGGGCCGCACGTTCATCGAGCATCTGAAGCTGTTCAGCCATCTCGCGAACATCGGCGACGCCAAGTCGCTGGCCATCCACAACGCGTCGACGACGCACTCGCAGCTCAACGCCGAGGAGCTGGAGGCAGCGGGCGTCACCCAGGAGACGGTCCGGTTGTCCGTGGGCATCGAGCACATCGACGACAT
>PMOY01000206.1 GCA_003165655.1 Solirubrobacterales bacterium | reverse complement strand
GTCACGCCACCATCCACCGCGATCTTGATGAACAGGTAGGGGATGCCCCAGAGCGTCGATACGGCGGCGAAGAGCATCCATGCGCGTGTGCTCATCGCTTTAGGCCTGAGGGATTCCGCGGAGAGCCGACACCTGTCTCGTCAGGAGCAGACCGCGACCCTGGCGGAGATCGACCTCGTCGGCGGGCGGCCGTGATGGGTCGTGATCGTGGCGCGGGCGCGGACGGTGACCTTCGACCCCCGCTTGGCGGACGCCTTCATGGTGAGCGTCGCGCGATACGGCGCGTGCGTGACGGTCTTCACCAGCGAGCCGCTCACCGAGAAAGCGACGCGCGAGATCTTGAGGTACACCGGGTGCTTGCGCTTCGAGCGTTGAAACCCGAGCGTCACGATGAAGGCGGCCCCGGGCTCGACGCACGGCCGCGGCGTTCCGAGCGAGACGCTCCCGCCATCTGCCAGGCGGACGGTCGTCAATTGCGGCGCCGGGATGATCGGCAGCGCGAACGCGCTGGCCGGCGACGAGCCATTGGTCCACGTGGCCCATCCGGCGCCCGCCGCGTCGACGGCGATCTCGGGGAACTCGACATCCCCGCGCGTCGGCAGCGTCTGGGCCACGCCGAAGCGCGTCGCCGCGGTGCTTGTCGCGATCGCGTACTGCAGGGGGCCGCTCGTGTTCTTCCAGATCACGTAGACGATCCCAGCGGGCGTCTGGTCAATCGCGAACCGCTCGCCGGCCGCGGACTTGGTAATCGCGACGGGGCTCGTCCAGCCCGAGCCGGTGAACTTCTGCACGACGAGCTTCTCGTTGTCGCCCGGGGTCGCGATGCTGCGCGCAACGAAGATTCCTGCCGGCCCACCGGCGAGCTGAGCGTTGCTGTCGAGTGACGGCGCGGGGGAGAGCGTCTCGGGAGCGGACCAGCTCGAGGCGGCGTTTGGGTCACCGCTGCCCAGGTAGTGCACCCAGGACACGGTGTAGGACGGCGAGGACTCCTGAGTGAAGACCGCGACGAGGGTCGACCCCTCGAGGCCGATGCTCTGGCTCAGCGACCCCGAGGCGACCTGCGGTGTGAACCATCCCGGGTCTGCGGCGGGCGCCGCGAGCCCTGTCGACTGGATCGAGCCGCCACCCGTGACCGCTCCCGTGCCGCTCGTGATCAGCTGCTCGGGGCTGCCGGCGAACAGCGCCCCCGGAGGCACGTCGAGGAGGTTCCCGCTGGCACCGCTCGCACGGTCAGACACGATCTCCGTCGGCTGCGTGAAGGTCATGCCGCCGTCGGAAGAGAACAGCAGGAATTTCTGATTCGACGTGAGACAGCAGCGGCTGTCAACCAGCGCGAGCTGTCCGTTCGCGGTGAACACGGGTGCGTTACCGGCGTCGCTATCGAGACTGGCGCCGGCCGGGTAGGGAAACGATTGCGGCGATGCGCAGCTCGTCGCGCTCTGCGGCAGGCGGCAGTACTCAAGCGGCGCTCCCGACCCGCCGCCCGCCCACGACGTGTAGCCCTGGCCTGTCGCATCGACCACGATCCGCGGCGGCGACAGGGAAGACGCGACCGAACCGAGGGGCACCACGGCGGCGCGGGCAGACGCCACGAGGGTGGGCACCAAGAGCGCCGGCAAGACCGGCACCAGGAGCGCCAGCAGGATCGCGACTCGCGCGGGATGGCGCACGGCCGCGAGACTACCCGACGGACCAAGTAGATGTCCACGCGCCCCGCCGAGGTGCCGCCATGGCTCGACCCCGATCTCAGCCACAGCGACGATCGGGCGCCCCAGTCACTCCCCATCTCCCGCTGCAGGATCCGGTCCATTTTGGGGAGTCGCGTCGCTGCGTCTCGCTCGGAGCGGGTGCCGGCGGCTACCATGGAGGGCTCGGACGCCGGGGCCACAGTGCCGGCGTCCGCTGGCCGCCGATGCGGCTCGACCCTTCAGACAGGAGCTGTGAGCGCTCATGTGCGGCATCGTCGGCTACGTCGGTCCCCGTTCCGCCCGTCCGCTGCTGCTGGCCGGGCTCGAGAAGCTCGAGTATCGCGGCTACGACAGCGCGGGCATCTCGGTTCTCAGCGGTGATCGGATCGACGCCGTCCGCGCCGTCGGCAACCTCAGTGCGCTGCGCATCGCCCTCGACGCGCGAGCGGCACAGCCGGGAGGCGTCGCGGTCGCCGAGCGAAGCGAACCCGGGACCGGGATCGGCCACACGCGCTGGGCCACGCACGGGCGCGTCACCGAGGAGAACGCCCACCCACATTTCGACACCGCCGACCGCGTCCACATCGTCGTCAACGGGATCGTCGAGAACTATCTCGCGCTGAAGGACCGGCTCGAGCAGGAAGGCGCGGTGTTCACGTCCGAGACCGATGCCGAGGTGATCGCGCACCTCGTCGCGCGACACAACGACGGCGACCTCGTCGAGGCCGTGCGCTGCGCATACGCCGAGCTGCGCGGGCACTACGCGTTCGTCGCGATGAGCGCCGACGAGCCCGGCCTGATCGTCGGCGCACGCAAGGAGTGCCCGCTGATCATCGGCCGCGGTGAGGGCGAGCAGTTCATCGCCTCAGCGGTCCCGGCGTTCCTGCGCGAGACCCGCCACGTCCAATACATCAACGACGACGAGATCGTCGTCCTGCGCCCCGGGGGCGTCGAGTTCCTGACCGCCGCAGGAGATCCGGTCGAGCGGGAGGTCGTCGAGATCGACTGGGACGCCGAGGCGGCCGAGAAGCAGGGCTACGAGACCTTCATGCTCAAGGAGATCCATGAGCAGGCCGACGCGGTGGCGGAGACGATCGGCGAGCGCGCCGCGCGTGAGGACGGGATCGATCTGGGCGAGATGGGCACGCTCGACGACGAGTTCCTTCGTGCGATGCGGAGGATCGTGGTGGTGGCGTGCGGCACGTCGTACCACGCCGGGCTGATCGGCCGCTACGCAATCGAGGCGTGGGCGCGCGTCCCGGTCGAGGTCGATGTCGCCTCCGAGTATCGCTACCGCGACCCCGTCGTCGGTCCCGGGGACCTCGTGGTCGGGATCTCGCAGTCGGGCGAGACCGCGGACACGCTGATGGCGATGCGAACGGCACGCGAGCGTGGCGCGAAGGTCCTCGCGGTGACGAACATCATGGGATCTCAGGCCGCCCGCGACGCCGACGGCGTCCTCTACACCCGCGCCGGGCTCGAGATCGGAGTCGCGGCGACGAAGACGTTCGTCTGCCAGGTCGCGGTGATGTACCTGCTCGCGCTGAGGATCGCCGAACTGCGCGGAACGCTCGAGCCCGACGTGCTCGCGCACACGATCACCGAGCTCAAACGTTTGCCGCACGCGATCGCCGAAATGCTCGAGCACGGACTCACCGAGCTCGAGCAGATCGCCGAGGAGCACTACCGCGACGAGTTCTTCCTCTACCTCGGGCGCCACGTGGGCCTCCCGGTCGCACTCGAGGGCGCGCTTAAGCTCAAGGAGATCTCCTACATCGCGACCGACGCATATGCCGCGGGCGAGATGAAGCACGGTCCGATCGCGCTGCTCGACGAGAACACCCCAGTGGTCGTTGTCGCGACCGACTCTCCGGTGCTCGAGAAGGTGATCTCGAACATGCAAGAGGTGCGGGTCCGCGGCGCCGATGTGATTGCCGTCGTGACCCACGGCAACGAGGAGATCGCGCGCCATGCTGACCGGGTGATCCGGATCCCGGCAACGGACTGGATGCTCTCGCCGCTGGTCGCCGTGATCCCGCTCCAACTGCTCGCCTACCGGATCGCGCGAAAGCGCGGCCTCAACGTCGACCAGCCGCGGAACCTCGCCAAGACGGTCACGGTGGAGTGAGAAACGGCGATGGCCGTGGGCGTCGACCTCTTGGAGATTGATCGGCTCGAGCGAGCGCTGGCCCGCCGCCCACGGCTCGCCGAGAGGCTGTTCACCGAGGGCGAGCGCGCGTACGCGGCCGGCCGCGGGCGTCCCGGCCAGCATCTGGCGGCGCGCTTCTGCGCCAAGGAGGCGGTGGCGAAGGCGCTCGGGCTAAGGGTATGGAGCTTCCGTGACGTCGAAGTGCTCGGCGGCGATGGACCGCCGCGGGTCCGTCTCCATGGAGCCGCCGCCGCGCGTGCCGCAGAGCTCGGTGTCGAGGTTCACGTCTCCCTCACGCACACGCGTCGAGACGCGGCGGCGGTGGCGATCCTCGCGTAAGCGAGGGCAAGCGGGGCGGGACACCATGGCCTTGAGCGGGTAGGTTGCTGAGAGAGATGACCCTGCCAGACTGGCTCGAACCCCTTCCCGACCCCGCGGAGCAGCGCGCGCTCGACGAGTGGGCGATCGGTGAGCTCGGGATGCCCGGCCTCGACCTGATGGAGCGCGCCGGCATCTGCCTCGCGGAGCTCGTGGCCGAGCTTGTCCCCCACGGGCGGATCGCCGTCGTCTGCGGGAAGGGCAACAACGGCGGCGACGGGCTGGTCGCCGCGCGTGTCCTGCGCGAGCAAGGACGCGACGTCGACGTCCTCATCCTGGGCGCGGCGCAAGAGTACGGCGGCGACGCTCGCGCCAACCTCGAGCGCCTCCCCGGCTCCGCGCCGCAGCCGTTTCGGGCCGCTGGGCTCGCCGGAGCGGCCGCGATCGTCGACGCGATACTCGGGACGGGGTTCGCGGGCGAGCCGCGCGAGCCGGCCGCCGGCGCGATCGCGGCGATCAACGGTGCCGGGGTCGCCGATCGATCGGTCGTCGTGGCCTGTGACATTCCCAGTGGCGTCGACGGATCGACCGGTGTCGTCGCCGGTGTGGCGGTGCGGGCGCACGCCACGGCGACGTTCCACGCTGCCAAGCCGGGGCTGTGGATCGCTCCCGGGAAGCAGCATTCGGGAGACGTGCGCGTGATCGATATCGGCATCCCCACCGGGGGCCCAGCCGAGCCGCGGGTCGGGCTGATCCGCCCGGAGGTGCTCGACGGCGTTCCTCGGCGGGGAGCGGAGTCGACGAAGTTCGCCGCCGGCAGCGTGCTCGTGTGCGGGGGGTCACCGGGCCTGACGGGCGCCCCCTGCATGGCCGCGGGAGCGGCCATGCGAGCCGGCGCCGGATACGTGACCGCCTGCGTCCCGCAGTCACTGCACGCGATCTTCGAGGGGCGACTGCTCGAGGTGATGACCGTCCCCCTGCGCGACACCGAGGGTACGCTCCACCCGATGGCGGTCCGCGAGGCGCTCGAGCGCGCAGCACGCGTCGACACGGTCGTGCTCGGGCCCGGTCTTGGTCGTGATCCGGGCGCGGTGCGGTTCGCTCGCGGGCTGGCGAGCGCGGCCGAGTTGCCCCTGCTGCTCGATGCCGATGGGCTCAACGCCCACGCCGGCGAGCTCGAGGCGCTGGCCGACCGCAAGGCGGCCACGGTTCTCACGCCCCACGCAGGCGAGCTCGGGCGGCTGCTCGGGATCGACAGTCGGGACGTTCAGGCGCGCCGGCTCGAATGCGCCCGCCGTGCCGCTTCCGAGGCGAGGGCGGTGGTCGTCCTCAAAGGAGACGACACGATCGTCGCTCTGCCCGACGGTCGCGCCGCGATCAGTCGCGGCGGTGCTCCCGCGCTCGCCACCGCAGGAACCGGAGACGTGCTCTCGGGAGTGATCGGAGCGTATCTCGCCAAGCGCATGGATCCGTTCCACGCCGCATGTGCGGCGGTGTTCGTCCACGTGAGCGCGGGACGCCACGCGGCTGCGGAGATCGGTCCGGAGGGCGTGATCGCCAGCGATGTGATCGACGCGCTGCCGCGGGCGATACGCTGAGCGGCATGCAGCGCGCGCTCGCCCGGGNNCGTGAAGGCCAACGGATACGGACACGGCGCCGTGCCGGCCGCTCGGGCCGCACTCGCGGGCGGGGCGAGCTGGCTCGCGGTTGCCACGGCCGGTGAGGCCGCCGAGCTGCGGGCGTCGGGGATCGGCACGAGACTCCTGGTGATGGGCGCGCTCAGCCTCGAGGAGCTCCCCGTAGCGCTCGCGGCAGACGCCGACGTGGTCGCCTGGGACGAGCGCTTCGTGTCCGACGTCGCCGCTGCCGCCGGC
The DNA here is from genome assembly GCA_003165655.1 of Solirubrobacterales bacterium. Taxonomy (GTDB): domain Bacteria; phylum Actinomycetota; class Thermoleophilia; order Solirubrobacterales; family Solirubrobacteraceae; genus Palsa-465. The sequence goes on along the minus strand of PMOY01000206.1, from coordinate 6,191 downwards.
GGCGGACGGGTGCGCGTTCACGTCAAGCTCGACACGGGCATGGGGCGGCTCGGAACGCGCGTGATGAGCGAAGCGATCACCGCTGCGGAGCTCGTCCGTGCCGAGCCGTCGCTCGAGCTCGCCGGCGCGATGACCCATTTTGCGACGGCTGACGAAGATCCCGAGTTCGTGAGCGCACAGCTCGCCCGTTTCGAGCCCTTCGTCGCCGAGCTGCGACGACTCCAGCCGGGGCTCGTCGTCCACGCGGCGAACAGCGCCGCCGTTCTCGGCGAGCCGGCATCGCACTTTGACCTCGTCCGCTGCGGCATCGCGCTGTACGGCCTCGACCCGATGAACGAGCGTGCCGAGGATCGGGGGCTCGAGCCGGCGCTCGAGCTAACGTCCTACGTCGCCGCGGTCAAGGCCGCCGCGAGCGGGGACAGCGCCGGCTACGGAAGGCGGTTCGTGGCCGATCGCGAGACCCGTCTCGCGACGCTGCCGATCGGCTATGCGGATGGCGTCCGTCGCGCCTTTACGAACAACCTGGACGTCCTCATCGGCGAACGCCGTTACCCGCTGGTGGGCACCGTCAGCATGGACAACATCACCGTCGACCTCGGGCCGGACGGCAGCGCGGAGCGGGAAGCGCCGGCGACGATCATCGGCAGCGACGGCAAGGAGAGCCAGAGCGCCGAGGATCTGGCCGCGAGGATCGCGACGATCAACTACGAGATCGTGTGCGGAATCTCGAGCCGCGTGCCGCGTACCTATCATCGCGACGGGGTACCGGCATGAGCGTGGCGGACGTGGCCGGCGATCCGCTTCGAGCGCTGCGGGGGCTGCTCGCCGGAACCGACGCATGGCTGGTCGGCGGTTTGGTCAGAGACCGGTTGCTGGGGCGGCCGACGATCGATTTTGATGTGGCGGTCGCGGGAGACACCGCGGCGATCGCACGCGCGCTCGCCCGCCGGGTCGGCGCGCCCGCCTTCCCGCTGTCCGAGGCTTTCGGGGCGTGGCGAGTGATCGCACGCGACCACTCGTGGCAGGTCGACCTCGCTCCGCTCGGCGGCGCGACGATCGAGGATGACCTCGGCCAGCGCGATTTCACGATCAATGCGATCGCCGAGCCCCTCCCCGGCGGCGAGCTGGTCGATCCGTTCGGCGGCCGGGTGGACCTCGAAGCCGGGCGGCTGAGGATGGTCTCGCCGGCGGCGTTTGCGTCGGATCCGCTGAGAACCCTCCGCCTTCCCCGCCTCGCCGTCGAGCTGGGGCTGGCCGTCGACGGCGCCACTGCCGAGGTTGCGCGCGGCCTTGCGCCCGCCCTCTCCACGGTGGCGGCGGAGCGGATCTTCGCCGAGCTCAAACGGATCGTCGGGGGCGACGGCGCGCTCCGCGGGCTCGAGCTGATGCTGACGCTCCGCGTGACCAGCCAGATCCTGCCAGAGCTGGCCGACCTCCGCGGCGTGGAGCAGAGTCCGTACCACCACCTCGACGTGTACGACCATACGATGGCGGCGCTCGCCGAGACGATCGCGCTCGAGGGCTCCGGGGAGGCGGTCCTCGGCGAGTCCGCGCCGGCGGTCAAGTCCTTGCTCGCAGAACCGCTCGCCGATGAGCTGACGCGCGGTCAGGCCCTCCGCTTCGGCGCCCTGTTCCACGATATCGCCAAGCCGCAGACGCGGAGCGTGAACGCCGAGGGCCGGGTGCTGTTCCTCGGCCACGACGCCCGCGGGGCGCAGCTGGCGCGGGACATCCTGGGGCGGCTACGCACAAGCGAGCGACTGCGGGCTCATGTCGCGGCTCTGACGCAGAATCACCTGCGCCTGGGCTTCCTGGTCCACGAGCTGCCCCTTTCACGCCGGGCGGTCTATCGCTATGTGCGGACGTGCGAGCCGGTGGAGGTGGACGTGACGCTGCTCTCGATCGCCGATCGGCTCGCCACCCGCGGGGCTCGGTCAGACCAGGCGATCATGCGCCACCTCGAGCTCGCCCGCGAGCTTTTGGGGGACGCGCTTCGCTGGCACGCCGGTCGGCCGGAGCCGATTCTGCGCGGAGACGAGCTCGCCCGGCGACTGCGGATCCGGCCCGGACCCGAGATCGGATTCCTGCTTGGTGAGCTCGAGGAGGCCGCTTTCGCAGGCGAGGTGTCGACGCCCGCCGAGGCGGTCGCCCTTGCGCGCGACCTGGTCGGGCGCGGCAAGACCGAAGACGCCCAGTAATCGCCCGCAGCCGATCCCGGATCCGGACTGCCTGTTCTGCAAGATCATCGCCGGCGAGCTGCCCGCGCAGATCGTCGCCGAGGACGAGCGCACGATCGTCTGGGCCGTGCTGTCGCCTTTGACGTTTGGTAATTTTCCCGCGGATCGGGGCCGCCGATCGATCGTGGCACAGCAATAAGGGGAGTTATGGCAACTGGCACCGTCAAGTGGTTCAGCGACGACAAGGGTTTCGGCTTCATCACGCCAGACGATGGCGCACGCGACCTGTTCGTCCACTTCAGCGGCATCTCCGGCGACGGCTTCCGATCGCTCGCGGAGGGCGCCAAGGTCTCGTATGAGGAGGAGGAAGGGCCGAAGGGGCCCAAGGCCGTCAACGTGAGCAAGATCTAGGAGGGCGCACCGCGCGCATCTCGGCAGAGCTCTGCGGAGGCGCGCGCGGGGGCCGTTTCGATCCTGGTCGATTGCTTGCCGAGCGCGACTTCTTCTCCCGCTTGGTGTTCAATGCTCACATGAAACGCTTATTCCTGACCACCGGGGTGACTTTTGTCGCCCTATTTGCGTTCGCCGCCACCACCGCATTCGCGGCGATCATCGAGCTCGGCAGCACGACCACTCCGCTGGCCAAGCCGGTGTGCCCCGCAACCGGCGCCTGTCCGATCATCTTGACCGAGACCACGGCGGTCCAGATCCTCAGCGACGGCACCGCGTATCCGACCGAGGCCGCCCACAATGGCAGGATCGTCGCGTTCACGGTGTCGCCCGGCGACGTGTCCACAGCGGACATCAACGGCACCGCGGCGACCAAGACCAAGCCCGCACAGCCCGGCCTCAACGCCACCTACGGCGGGGCCTCGGAGGCTGCGATCACCGTCCTGCAGCCTGCTCCCAAGCATTTCTTCAAGGTCGTGGCCGAGAGTCCGTTGTTCCAGCTCCAGCCCTACTTCGGCCATCTCGTGCAGTTCGTCCTCACTGAGTCGCTGCCGATCGCGAAGGGCGATGTCATCTCGTTGACCGTGCCGACGTGGGCGCCACTACTCGCGGTCGACCTCTCAAAGACTCAGTTCACATGGCGTCCGAGCCGCGCCTCCGGCTGCCTCAGCTACACAGTTCAGTCGGCGCAGCTCACGCTCGGAGACAACGCGCAGTACCGCTGCTTCTTCAACGGAACGCGCGTCGAATACACGGCGACCGAGGTCACATCACCGGTGCCGCCGCCAGTCCCAAAGAAGAAGAAGTAGTCGGAGCGAGGATCCCGGTCAGGGCAGTTCGTAGAGCTCGGCGAAAATTCCGCCGCAGTGGAGGGTTCGCGCTGCGGCGGACGATTCGCAGTCGGAGCGGAAAACTCGCTGTCGCGGAAAATTCCTCTAGCGCCGGGCGCCGTCTCGGATTACCATCGCGGTCGTGACCACTCAGGCTTGGATCTTCCTCGTCGGCTTACGCGTGTTCGATCTCGGCGGGATGATCATCTGGCTCGTCTGGTTCTTCCGCCACAGCGGCCCGGCCGACGACCACTCGGATGGTGCAGGCGGAGGCGGCGGAGGCGGCTCCCGTCTGCCTGACCGACCAAAGCCTGGGGGACCGGGGCTGGATCTGCCGATCGGCGATGCGAGCCCCTGGCCCACGCGCCTGCGCGACCACGGTAGTGCCCGGCGTCCGAAGCCGTCGCCCCGCGTCACCCCGCCGTCCTGGCGGCGGGCGCCTCGGCCGCGCGAGCCGGTCCGCAGTCGGCTCGACGCCTGCTCCTCGCCCGGGCGGCGGAGGCGGTGGCCGACGCACACGAGGCCGTCTCGCGGATAGAGCCGAGGCCGGCTGCCGGGGGCGCTCCCCGGCTTCTACGGTCCGGCGCCGCCGCTGCCGCCCGACGAGGTGGTGCTCGTTCCGGTGCCGCCGGCGCCGGTGGTGCTGGTCGTCTGAGTGGTCTGGGAGGGGACGCCGGCGCCGCCGGAGCTCGATCCTGAGGACGGGGTCCCGGAGGAGGTGCCGGCCGATGAGGAGCCCGAGGAGCCGGAGCTTGTGCCGCCAGAGGAGGCCGACGACGTGCCCGAGCTGGCGGTGGTCGTCGTCGCGGTGCCGGTCGTGGTGGAGGCCGCCACGGTGGGTGGCGCGCTGTTGGTCGGGATCGTGAGCGTTGGGGCGCCCGCGGTGTCCGCCTGGGGCGAGCCACCACCGCCGCACGCCGAGACGCCGAGAGCGAGCGCCACGCCGGCGAAGAGCGCAGCGAGGGAGCTGGCCAGGGTGCGGCGCGAGATCACGAGGGGAACCCTCAGACCCCGAGCGGGTCCATCCGACGCCCGCAGTGGGGGCAATCGTTCAGATCCTTCTGAGCGTGCTGGTCGCACCAATTACAGAAGCGGAGGTTCTCGACCGCCCAGGGCAGCTCAGACGGCGTCGGAGCCAACGGGAGCACGATGCTCACAACCTCCATCGCCTCACCGGTCTCACGGTCCAGATAGGTGCGGCCGGGCTCGGCCTCGATGACGACCTCGCGGCCCGTGGATGGCGTTCGCAGTCGGTACTTCTGATCAAACCTCACCCTTTTGATGCTACCAGCGGGACCGGAGGCTCGACATCACCGCCTCCCGCTGGGATAGAGTCCCGCCGTCGCGACATGGTCCACCGTGTAGCAAGAATTCTCAGGAGCCTGATTGCGCTCGTGCCGGCGACGCTGCTGATCGTCGGCCTGGGCGGCTGTTCGCTGAAGCACCAGACGGGGAACGTGGTGCAGGGCAAGGAGCTGTTCGTCGCCAAGTGCGGGGCATGTCACACCCTCTCCCACGCGGGCACCACCGGCACGGTCGGCCCGAATCTTGACGTCGCGTTCTCCCAGGACCGCCGGGACAAGTTCAGCAGGAGCGCGATCGAGGGCCTCGTCGCCTTCCAGATCGAATATCCGAACACGGCGGGCGTGATGCCGGCGAGGCTGTACGACGGCAAGGACGCCGAGGACGTGGCCGCTTACGTCGCCGACGTGGCAGCCGAGCCCGGTCAGGACACCGGCCCGCTTGCCAGTGCCGGCGCAGTGAGCGGCACCACTGCGGCCGCCGGAAAGTCGGTCTTCGTCGGCGTTGGTGGCTGCGGCTCGTGCCACACGCTTGCCGCCGCCGCCACCACCGGGACCGTCGGTCCGAACCTCGATACGCGGCTACGCTCCGACTGCACCAGCCCCGCCTCGCAGAAGGTGCGCGGCACGACGCTGACGGCGTGCATTACGAAGGCGATCACCGATCCGTACGCGTACATCCCGTCCGGCTACGCGTCCGGGATCATGCCGTCGAACTTCGCCACGAGGCTGAAGCCGAACGAGATCACGGCGCTCGTGAACTTCCTGTCCACGGCCGCGAAATAGGAGGGTCGGAGTCTGACTCGCTCCTACGCCAGCGCCTGGACGATCAGGACGATCACGATGATCACGGCCGCGGCGATCGCGACGTAGATCACGGCGCGGAACGCTTCGGCCTCGGATCGCAGCGGGTTGAGCACGGCGCCGAGGGGTCAGAGGACGTAGACCGTCGTGTACACGACGATCCACATGATGTCGACGAAGTGCCAGTAGATCCCGGGGATCTCGACGCCGCGGTGATCCTCGGGCGAGTAGTGCCCGCGGAAGGCTCGGATACACACCACCAGCAGGATGCAGAGGCCGATGAAGACATGCGCTCCGTGCAGGCCGGTCAGCGAGTAGAAGACGGTCGCCTGGGCAGTGTCACGCGGCGAGAAGCCGATGTGGACGTACTCGTTGAGCTGGACGAAGAGGAACGTGAGCCCGAGCAGGAAGGTCGACAACATCCCGGCCTTGAGCCCGAACCGGTTGCCGTTCTTGATCGACGTGAGGGCCCAGTGGACGGTCAGCGAAGACGAGACGAGGATGCAGGTGTTCACGCCTGCGACCGCCTCGGGCAGGACCGTGCCGTGCGCGGGCCAGGGATCGCCGTTGACGATCCGGATGAAGAAGTACGCCGTGAAGAACGCTCCGAAGATCATCACCTCGGAGAT
>PMOY01000431.1:275-4269 GCA_003165655.1 Solirubrobacterales bacterium | reverse complement strand
TGCTCGACCAGGCCGTAGAACGCGTGCGCAGCGAACCGGGCATCGATGTCTGTTCGGAATGCACCCTCCGTCTGCGCTCGCTCGACGATCCGCTCGATCCCGTCGTACGCCTGCTCGATCTTCTCGACGTGCTTGCGCCCGAACGTGTTGGCGGCCCGCGTCACCTCGACGATGATCACCTTCATCAGGTCCGGGTCGTGACGGTAGGAGTCGATGATGAACCCTGCGATCGCATAGAGCTTCTCGCGGGGCGGGATCGTGCGCGAATCGGCTTCCTTGATCGCCGCCAGCATGATGTTCCAGCGGTCGAGGAAAATCGTGTCCAGGACCTCGTCCTTGGAGGAGAAGTAGTGGTACACGAGCCCGTAGGCCACGCGGGCCTCGTCGGCGATGTCCGAGACGCGACAGGTGTGGAAGCCCTGGCGGGCGAACACGCGGACCGCAGCCTCGAGGATCACCCGGCGCTTGTCCACGGCGGTATCGGAAGGCGTCATCGGTCTCCCTCGCGCCAGCGCGTCATCGGTCTTCCTCGGGCCAGCGGTAGACGTCGGGCCTCCGGTTCGCGAGCGATGGCAGGGTGCGCCGGATGCCCTGCAGGCGCTCCAGGTCGAGCTCGGCGACGATCGCCGCTTCGCCGTCGGACGCCATCGCCAGGGAGAGACCCCAGGGGTCGACGATCAGCGAGCGGCCGCCCGAGCGGCTGCCCGGGAAGTGGGTACCGATCTGGTTCGGCGCGATCACGAAGCATTGGTTCTCGATCGCGCGGGCACGCAGCAATGTCTCCCAATGATCTCGTGTCGTCGCCAACGTGAACGCGCTCGGGATGACCAGGATCTCGGCGCCCCGCAGCGCCAGGATCCGGTAGAGCTCGGGGAAGCGCACGTCGTAGCAGACGCTCATGCCGACCCCGACTCCGCCCGCGAGCTCGCTGACCACGATCTCAGCGCCGGGCTCTGCACCGGCTGACTCACGATAGACGGTGCCGTCGACCTCGACGTCGAACATGTGGATCTTCCGGTACACGGCACGCAGTTCGCCCTCCGGACCGACGTGGACACTTGTATTCGACGTCTTCTCGCGGCCTGCGACGCGCTCGACGATCGAGCCCGCGATCAGGTCGATCCTCAGCTCGGCCGCGACCGAGCGCGCCCACGTGATCGAGGGTCCGTCCAAGGGCTCTGCGGCCGCGGCCATCTGCTCGTCGGTCCCGAGCACGCTCCACTTCTCCGGCAGAACAATGAGCTCCGCGCCGTTCGAGGCTGCGACGCGGACCAGTCGATCCGCCGTCGTACGGTTGCGCTCGATGTCGTCGGTGGAGTTGAGCTGCACCGCTGCAGCGCGCATATAACCTCCTCCCGGGCCTGCGGCAACTCTAGATTGACCAGTCAGTCAGTCGCTCTCGGCCAAGGATAGCGGCGTGCGCGACAGACGCACAGCGCAAGCACCCGATCCTCAAGCCGCGCGGGATCCCCAAGCACCCGGTCCTCAAGCCGGGCGGGGTCCCCGCTGCCGGCGCACCGCCGCCATCAGGAGCTTCGAGTGGATCGCCCCGATCAGGTCGCGCAGCGGCTCGGCGCGAGCGGTGAGGATCTCGACGGCGCGTTCGACATCGACCTCGCCGGCGAGCCGGTCCAGCAGCACCCGCACCTCCTCCTCGACCAGGGGCTCGAGCGCTTCGCGGTAGCGGAGGGTGTCGTAGACGGTGAACCCGATCGCCTCGTCGTAGCCACCGGCGCGAAACCGACCGATCGCCCCGATGATCTTGACGTCGTCGGCGTCGTAGCCCCGGGCATTCGGTGTTAGGACGCCCAGCTCCTCGAGTCGCTCGAGCACGTTGTGCGGCACGTCGTGATCCCGGCGGACCTGCGCGCGAGACACCCGCGATCCCTCACCCGCCGCGATCGCGCGGTCGAGGATCCGGTCCTCGATCTCGATCAGCCGCGCCGCGCGCTCGGGATCGTCGGCGACGAGGACCCGGATCAGGCGCAGCGGCATGAACCGCTTCTCCTGGAGGCGCCTGATCAGGTGGATCCGCTCGACGAACTCCTGGGGGTAGTAGGCCATGTTGCGGCTCGTCCGGACCACTTCGTCGCGCCCGCCGAGCAGGCCCTCGCGCAGGTAGTGCTTGATCGTGCCCGAGCTGACGCCCGAGCGCTCCGCGAGCTCCGACATCTTGAGCATCCCGACGGCCGGGGTCATGCCATGAACGAACCCTGGACGGGACCCGCAGGTCCCGCGATCGCCCGCGACAGGAACAGTGCGGCGATCTCCTCGGCGCCGAAGCCGGCGCGCGAGAGCACCTCTTCGGTGTGCTCCCCGAGACCCGGGCCGGGGGCACGGGCCGGGTCGGCGGGGGTGCGGCCGAGCTTGATCGGGGCGCCGAGCAGCTTGACGGGACGGTCGACGCCCGGCTGGTCGAGCTCGACCACCATCTCGCGAGCGCGCACCAGGTCCGATGCGAGCGCCTCGTCGATGTCGAGCACGGGCTCGAGGCAGCAGTCGTGCTCGGACGCAAACTGCCGCCATTCCTCGCGAGTACGCGCGACGAAGATCTCCTGCAACGCACGATGAGCGTCGGAGCCGGGTCTCTCGAACGCGCTGTTCTCGAGGTCCGCTCGCCCGACGCCGCCGCAGAAGGCGTTCCAGAACTTGGGCTCGAGCGCGCCGAGCGTGACGTAGCCGTCGGCGCAGCGGTAGGGGCGGTAACAGATGCTCGCGCCCGCGAGCATGTTCTCTCCGCGCCGATCGGCGTGGTTGGATGCGAATGCTGCCGCGGCCACCATCGCGAGCCAGGACAGCGAGCCGTCGAACATCGAGCAGTCGACGAGCTGCCCGAGGCCCGAGCGCTCTCGCTCGCGCAGGGCGACGAGGATGCCGATCGCGCCCATCAGTGCGCCGCCGCCTAGGTCGGCGATTTGTCCCGCGGACTGGACCGGCGGGCCGTCGGTCTCGCCTGTGAGGCCGAGGATCCCGTTCAGTCCGAGGTAGTTCATGTCGTGCCCGGCCCGGTCGCGGCCCGGGCCGTCCTGGCCGTAGCCGGTGATCGCGCAGTAGACGAGGCCAGGGTTCTCCTGGCGCAGACGCTCGTAGCCGACGCCGAGGCGGTCCAGCACCCCCGGCCGGAAGGACTCGAGCACCACATCGGTATCCCTGACCAGGCGCAGCAGCACCTCCTTGCCCCCCTTGCTCTTGAGGTCGAGGCGGATCGAGCGCTTGCCGCGGTTGAGCGAGAGGAACAGGGCGCTGCGAGCTGTCTGCTCGGCGCCCTCGTAGTAGGGAGGCGACGAGCGGATGTAGTCGCCCATGCCGGTGTCCTCGACCTTGATCACGTCGGCCCCGAAGTCGGCGAGCAGGAGTGAGCAGAACCCGCCGGGCAGGAGCCGGGAGAGATCGAGCACGCGCAGACCCTCGAGTGGTAACTCCCTCATGCGGCTTGGGCCTCGTTCGGACGCGGGCGTATCCCGAGTAGCTCGCGGGCCTCCTGCACCGTGGCCGGCCGCCGCCCGGCATCCTCGGTCATCTGCCGCGCCTTGGCGATCAGCTCGCCGTTGGAGCGGGCCATCTCGCCGCTGGGGAGATAGAAATTGTCCTCCAGGCCGACCCTGATCGAGCCGCCGAGCGTCAGCGCCGCGGCGACCATCATCCACTGGTCGCGCCCGATCCCGATCACGCCCCAGTGGTGGGAGACGATCCCGATCGGCCCGGGCATGTTGTCTGCCATCGCGGCGAGGTTGCGTGCGGACGCGGGCGCACCGCCGACGACGCCCATCACGAAGTCGGCGTGCAGCGGCGCTTCGAGCAGACCCATGTCGAGCAACGGCTCGAGCGAGCCGACGTGGCCGAGGTCGAAGCATTCGTGCTCGGGCTTGATGTGCAGCGCTCGCATCGCTTGGAGCAGCTCGATGATCTCTTCGAACGGGTTGGCGAAGACGAACGAGAAAACGAAGTCCTTGCGCGTGCGCGAGTACTTGGCGTAGTTCATCGAGCCCATGTT
>PMOY01000431.1:0-180 GCA_003165655.1 Solirubrobacterales bacterium | reverse complement strand
CGGCGCGCCTCGGCGGCGTACTCAGCCGGCGTGTAGGGGATCGCAGGGCACTGGTCGTGGTTGGCGACAGCGCCCGAGATCGAGCACGTGATGACGGCGGGATCAGCGAGGCTCATGGCCGGACGACAGCGCCCTTCATACCGGCACCACCCCATGTCGCTTCCACGGGCGCTCGATCCG
>PMOY01000128.1 GCA_003165655.1 Solirubrobacterales bacterium | reverse complement strand
CGGCCTCGCCTCGGGCCTGCTCAACACCGGCGCCCAGGCCGGCGGCGCCCTCGGGCTGGCCGTTCTGGCAACCGTCGCCAGCTCGCGCAGCAGCTTTTGCGCGCCGGCGCTGGTGAAGACGACGAGGTCGGGTTCCTCCCAGCAGAACCAGACGGGCACGGCGTGGGAACGACCGTCGGGACGGGTCGAACCCAACCAGAGGATCCGCTCATCGGTCAACCGCTGCGCGGTGTGAGCGTCGTGGTCCCGGGTTAGGTCCAGCAGACCGCGACCCACGACATGACGATACCCGCTGGAGTGCTGGCCGACACCGGGACCCGGCGCCGATCGGTCCCACCCGGCTGGCTAGGCAATTCCGCAATCCTGTCCGCGGACTCGTCGGCTCTGCTCTCGGCGAGGCAGGCGGTCACCCAAACTGCCATCCGGATCCCGTGAGCAGCCGGGCATCGTAAGCTGTCCGCGCGCGATGTTCGACTTCGACGCCTATCTCGAGCGGATCAGGCTGGACGGCCCGTCGGACCTGGCGAGCATTCACCGTGCGCACGCCTGCGCGATTCCGTTTGAGAATCTTGATCCGCACGCCGGTGTACCTGTCTCGCTCGGAGTGGACGCGTTGCACACCAAGCTTGTCACGAGCCGGCGAGGTGGGTACTGCTTCGAGCAGAACCTGCTGTTGAAGGCGGCGCTGGAAGCTCGCGGCGCCAAAGTTGAGACGTTGCTGGCGCGGGTCAGGTGGGGCGCGCCGCCCGGCGTGCTCAGACCACAAGGGCATCTCGTGCTGAAGGTCGAGATCGACGGCGCCGTGTGGCACGCCGATGTTGGCTTTGGCGGCGGCACGCTACTGGAGCCGATTCCGTTCGGGCCCGGCGGACCATACGAACAGTCAGGGTGGCTGTTCCGCGTTGTCCAGGAGGGCACCGATCTCGTGCTCCAGAGCGAAGCGGAGAATCAGTGGAGCGATGTCTATGTATTCGCCCCGGAGCCGGTCCCGCCGATCGACCTCGAAGTCAGCAACTGGTTCACCTGCTCGCACCCCGCCTCGCCGTTCGTTACGGGGCTGCTGATCTCAACCCAGCGGCAAGATGGTACGCGCATCCGGCTCAGCGACTGGGGCGATCTCGCGCTCGTCGTGGCTACGCCCAACGACCGTACCGTCACACCAGTGGAGCGGGACGCGATCCCGGTGATCCTCGGGGAGCAGTTCGATCTGCCCGGCTTCGCGCTCGACGCGAAGCGCCGAATCTCGCCTACTCCCGGCGAATTGCACCCGCCCACCTGAACGCGATCGCGATCCTCCCGTCGTTCTTTGTCAGGATTGTGGGTGAATGGTACGAGGAGATGGAAGGTGAGCGCCGTGAGGTGGACCCTAGTGACGGCGGGAGTGGCGTTGACGAGCATCATGCTCGCCGTCGGGGTGCCCCGGGCGGCGGCCCGTGGGTCTCTCGCTCAGGCGGCCGAGGTCGGACCGGCTGCCCCCTCACAGCCGCTCCAGCTCGTGCTGCCACTCATCGCTGACGACGCTGGGATGGAACGGGCCGCGCTCGCCGTCACGACGCTCGGCTCGCCGGATTACGCGCGGTATGAGTCGCTCTCCCAGCTCCAGCGGCGGTTCGGCGCGTCGGCATCGACGCGGTCGCGCGTCGTCCGTTACCTCCGTGACCACGGCGCCACCGTCGTGAAGATCGACGCCACCGGGTTGTTCGCCGACGCGACGATCAGCGTCGCCGCCGCGGAGCGGTTGTTCGGGACGGAGCTTGATCGGTTCCGTGCGCATGACGGAACGCGGTTTGTCGCTCCGTCAGACGCGAGCGTGGCCACCGTCGGAGCGCGCGTGCCCGCGGCGCTGCGCGGGCTGGTGGTCGGTGTTGTCGGCCTCGACACGAGGCCGCTGGCGTCGCCGGCGACCGCCCAGCCGGTCGCACACGCCGCGACGGCGCCGCCATCGTCGGAGTTGCCGTATTCGGGCATGCCGAGCGGCTGTGCGGCCGGTCTCGCCGTCGGGGCCTACACGCCGATCCAGTATCTGACCGCGTTCGACTTCGGTCCCCTCCGCGGTGCCGGCGTGGACGGTCAGGGAGTGCGGGTCGCCCTGATCGAGGGCGACGGGGGCTTTGACGCTGGCGACGTCCACACGTTCGCGCAATGCTTCGGATTGTCGGTACCACCGATCGAGACATTCCGCAACGGAGTGGCCCCGCCGCCCGCTGCGCTGGAAGCGACGCTCGACTTAGAGCTCGTCGACGCGACCGCTCCGGCTCTGAAGGAGATCGACGTCTACGAATCGTCCGACGACGAAGCGAGCGCGTTGGAGTCGATGACCGCACCGCTCGACAACGTCGGCCACCAGCCGCAGATCGTGTCCGACTCGTCCGGTCTGTGCGAGGCCCAGCTCGTCAGGGCGATCAGCCGGGCAGACCTCGATGCGGTCGAGGCGGCCCTGGCCGAGACGTCCGCCGCTGGCATCACGTATCTGACGGGGAGCGGCGACTCGGGGTCCGAGTGCGGCGCCGACGAACCGGGCGCCGAGTATCCTGCCTCGTCGCCGTGGGTGACCGGTGTCGGTGGGACCAGCTTCGAGCTCAACGGCGCGAATCAGATCACCGACCAGGTCGTCTGGAACGATGACGGTGGCAGCGGCGGGGGGCTCAGCGAGCTCTTCAATCGCCCCAACTATCAGGACGGGGCCGAGCCGGCGGATCATCGCGCGGTCCCGGACGTATCGATGCTCGCGGACGAAGACCCGGGGATCACGGTCTACTGCTCGGGTGTGGATTGCGAGCTTTCCACACCGTGGGGGGCCGCCGGCGGCACCAGCGCGGCAGCGCCGATGCTCGCGGGTGGATTCGCACTCGTCGACCAGCAGCTGGCCGCCGCCGGGCGCGAGCCGCTCGGGCTGGTCAATCCGCTGCTGTACGCACTTGGTGAGTCGGGTAGTGCGGCCAGCGTGTTCGACGACGTGACGACGGGCAACGACGACCCGTTCTACCCGGGCGACCCGAACGGCGCCCCGCTCGGCTGCTGCACGGCCGGCGTCGGCTACGACGACGCGACCGGCTGGGGGAGCGTCAATATCGCAACCTTCGCGCGGGCCGCGGTCGCCGACCAGCCTCCGATCGTCCACATCTCGCTGTCGCTCCCGACCCACCAGCGGGTCATCGCGAGCGGTGCGATCAAGGCCACGGTGTCGTGCTCGTCGGCGTGTGAGCTGGGCGCGATCGCGCAGGTCTACGTCGGGCGCGCCCGGCCGTTCGAGCTGCCTACGAAGCCATTCGATCTCGCGGCGGCCGGACAGCGCACACTGGCGCTGCGCTTCTCGCGCGCACAGCTCGGCAGACTGCGATCCGGCCGTGAGCATCGCAAGCGGATCACCGTGAGCATCTCCGGAGTCCTGTTCGATCCTGCGGTGTACAGCGTCGGCCAGGATCCCAGCGAGTCGATCCAGGCCCAGACTCACCCCAAGCGTCTGAAGATCTCCTAGCGTTGGGCCGGCAAGCGAGACGCCCTCGTCAGGCGAACGGGATCCGACACATCCAAACGGCTACGCGGGCGGCGTGATCACCGCGTGCGAGAGATCGTCGAATACGACCACGCCGCCGTGGCGCAACCATGTGGCGGCCCCGTCCGGTCCGCTGAGGAGCGCTGCCTTGGCCAGCGCTTCTCCCTCGAGCGCGGTCGGCGCGAGCGCCGTCACCTGGACGACGCCGGTGTAAGCCGGCCGCCCGGTCGCTGGATCCAGCAGGTGATGGGCCGGTCGCCCCCCGTCGAGCCAGCTGCGCTTGGTGATGCTGCTCGTCGCGATCCCCCCGTCGGTGACGGCAAGCTGGTGTAGCACGCTTCCGTCGAATGGCGCGGTCACATCGATCATCCGCTCGAAACCGACGGCGCCGCCGACCCGAAGATCGCCTTCGCAGTCGACCACGTAGCCATCGTGGTCGGCGAGCATCTCCCCGACCAAATCGGCGCACAGGCCTTTGACGATCCCGCCGCCGTCGACGCGCAACCCCGGCGGGCGGGTCACCTCGCCCGCATCATGGTCCAGCACCAGCTGACGCCACCGCTCCTCTGGAGCCGGACCCCCGCGCTGGCGCGGCGGGGCAAGCGCGAGAGCGAGCGGGAGCGCGAGCGATGCCCGCAGGTGATCTGACTTGTAGCCAACCTCCTCGATCTCGTCGAGCATCGTCGCATCGACGAGACCGCCGGTCAGGCTGGCCGCGTCGATCGCCGCGGCCAGGAACCTGGCCATGATCGGAGTTACCGGCAAGCGTTCCCGAGGGTCACCGTTCAGCGTCGCCAGCTCGCTCTCAGTCGTGAAGCGGGAGAACTGCGCGTGCCACGCGAGCAACTGGCCGGTGGCCGCGGTGACCGCCTCCTCCGGCGTCCCGGCAGATCCGGCTCCGTCGACGAACACCACGCAGCCGCCCCCGAAACAGGTGAACGTGTTCGCAGCATCGGCCATCGAGACACGCCACCCTACTCGCAGGCCTGGTGCTGGATGTCGCGTTCCTCGAGTTCGTCCTGGCGCTGATCGCTCGTGGCAGCCGGTAGGCGACGTCCTCGCAGCTGCATAAGCCAGCATCGCGGGATGCGCGGGAAAACGCCTGGCTAACGCGGCGGGAGCTGGTTATTGACCTCCGGTCCGTGGTACAGGTGGTCGTGGTCCCTGCAGGCGGCCGGGAACGTGAACCGGACGCTGTCGCTGCGCACGCCGTTGTAGCTCGCGAACAGGGTCACGCCGCCGAGGGTGCCGACCTTGCAGCGAGCGTCGCTGCTGCTCTGCACACGGACGATGATCATCATGATGTTCCCCGGCACACCCCACATCACCGCGTAGTGCGAGTGGTAGACCAGGTGGTGCTCGACCGTCATGATGATCAGGCGGTCGGGCTGGTTTCGGACACGGTCGACCTGGCAGAGGATCCCGGAGACGGTGTTGGCGGCCAGGTTGATGTCACTGTGGCCGCGGGAGTAGCTGCCGCTCGCCCCGGTGATCGGTGCACCAGTGTGGAAGCCCCATGGCGGGATTCCGCCGACGATCGGGATCTGAGCGCAGTACTGAACCGGGAATCCAGCGGCCGAGCCGGCCATGCTGATCAGGGCCGACAGCGGCGCCAGCACCACAACTGCGAGTCCGGTGCGCGGCGTGATCTGGCTCGTCCGCATCCCTGAGGCGACTATAGCCCGCGCAGTGGCCGCGGTGTACGTTCTCCCTTCGCAGATGGATCGCTCTTGACCGAGGTCACACATCCGAGAAGGGGAGCTGAGTCGTGAAAGCTGTCGTCTACGAGGCCACCCGGCGTGTCGGCGTCCACGATGTCGAGGATGCCGCAATCGAGGAGCCAACCGATGTGGTCGTGCGCGTGAGCTCGAGCGCGATCTGTGGCACCGACCTGCATATGTTCGACGGGCGCACCGGTGCCGAACCGGGACTGGTGATCGGCCACGAGCCGCTTGGCGTGATCGAGCAGGTCGGTGAGGCAGTGAGGTCGGTCAAGAAGGGCGAGCGGGTCGTGATTCCCACGCACCTGTTTTGCGGGATCTGCTTCAACTGCGCCCGGGGTTACACCGCCGCATGTCTGCGCGTGCGGCCGGGAAGCTTCGGCGCGGCGTACGGCTACGCTGGGATGGGCTCCTACCGGGGCGCACAGGCCGAGCTCTTGCGGGTCCCATTCGCCGACGCCAACTGTGTGCGCGTGCCCGGCGAGCCGTTCGATGCGCGCGAGGATGACTTCGCGATGTTGGCGGACGCGTTCGTCACCGGCTGGCACGCGACCGAGCTGGCGATGATGGAGCCCGGCTGCACGGTCGCGGTATTCGGCGCCTTCACCGTCGGCTTGCTCGCCGCGTATAGCGCGCTGTTGCGCGGTGCAAGCGAGGTATACGTGGTCGATTATGTCCCCGAGCGGCTCGATAAGGCGGGGGAGCTTGGGGCGACGCCGGTCAACTTCGAGGATGGTGATCCGGTGGAGCAGATCCGCGAGCTCCGGCGTCGCCGTGGACTGCCGATCGGCGAGGAGCCGATGGACGGTGTGCAGAAGGGGATCGACGCGGTCGGCTTCCAGGCGCGCGACCGCCGCGATACCACGCGCGAGAACCCGACCCAGGTCGTGTCCGATCTGGCGCGCCTCGTCAACCCCACCGGTCACGTCGCGATCGCCGGCGTGTACGCCGAGAAAGACCTCCTCCCCGCCCCGGAGGGCAGCGCCGATGGCCACCTACAGGTGCCGTGGGCGACATTCTTCAACAAGGGCATCAGCGTCAACTTCGGACGGACCAACGATCGCCGTTACACAACCCGATTACGAGATCTGGTCGTCGCGGGCCGGGCGCACCCAGGAACGATCGTCACTCACCACGGCACGCTCGACGACGCGCCCAGCTTCTACGACCGCTTCGACCGACGAGCCGACGGCGTCGTGAAAGCCATCCTCAGACCGTGTCGTCCTTGATCGCCCAGCGCCCATTCACAGCAGTTCGTGGCACGAACAAGCTAGTTTGTATCACGTACTTCCTTGGGTAAGCTGTGCCGGATGAGTCCAACCAACCCAGCACGCCTTCATCCGACTCGGGCGCGTGAGCGGACCGCGGTCATCATCGGCAGCACGCGCCCGAACCGGATCTGCCCCGGCATCGCCAGGTGGGTCATGAATGCGCTGCAGGAGGGCAGCTCGCTGGGCTACGAGCTGATCGATCTCGCCGAGATCAATCTGCCGTTCCTCGACGAGCCGCTCAAGCCCGCCCTGGCCGAATACGGGCACGACCACACCCGGGCATGGAGCGAGCTCATCAACGGCTACCGTGGCTTCGTGTTCGTGTTCCCCCAGTACAACTGGGGATATCCCGCTCCCCTGAAGAACGCGCTGGACTTCCTGTACCACGAGTGGCACGACAAGCCTGCTACTTCGGTGACCTACGGCACCCGCGGCGGGAACAAAGGCGCCCTCCAGATCCACCAGGTCCTCGACGGCCTGCACATGCGCCGGCTCGATGACCACGTCGAAATCGTCATCACCGACGACGACGTCGATGAGAATTGGCAGCTCAAAGACCTCGAAGCCACCCTGCGCCCCTACCTCGAGCAGGTCAGAGCACTCGACGCGCAGATGACCGAGGCGCTCCTCGACACCCAAGAACAACCGCCGGCCGCAGCGAGCGGTGGATTCTGAACCACGGTCCGCGACGTCGCAATCCTGCCGGCCTCGACGTGGAGCAAAATCACGCGGCACGATCGGGCCCGCGCCCGCCCGAACCGGAATAGACTCCGCATGGGTTACGTCTCTGAACCCAATCGGAGGTTTTGCCATGAACATCCGACACGATCTTCGCGGACATCTGTGCAGAGGAGGAGTGCTCGCCGCCGCCGCCGCGCTCGCGAGCGCCGGGATTGCGCTTGCCTCCGATGCGAGCAGGGGAGCGTTGTACTCCGGCCATTATGCGGGGCGAAGCACAGAAGTGATCTCGTTCAAGGTCTCAGCGAACGGCACGAAGGTCATCGACCTGTCCGTGACCACGCCCTTCAAGTGCAACGGAGGCTGCGGCGGCGTCGAGAGCCCAAGCGGCGGCTCGGCGCGCATCTCCAAGAGCGGCAAGTTCAAGGCCACGCTGAAGCTCACGTTCCCCGGGTCGCCGAAGGCCATCGGCAGCGACACGGTCATCGGCACGTTCCACGAGCACGGCAAGGCGAAGGGAACTGTCACCTCGCACTTCAACTCGAGCGGCGCAGGCGAGACCGTGAGCTGGACGGCGACCGCCTGACCCGACCTACCGGCGCGGCGACCCGACGGTCCGCGGTCACTCTGTCAGCCGCTACGGGTGGGTGGCCGGCCGCGCCTGGGCATGGGCCCCGCTTGTTGAGGCATCCGGCCCGCGTCGTTGAGGTCCCGCCGCAGGAGCATTTCGACGTGGGCATTGAGGCTGCGGAACTCGTCAGCGGCCCACCGGGCCAGGGCATCGTGGACCGTCGGGTCGATGCGCAGCAGCACCTGTTTGCGCTCGTGGCTCACGTATAGAGCGTCCCGGTGTTGACAACCGGAGCCGCCGGTTGGTCACCGCAGAGCACGACCAGCAGGTTGCTCACCATCGCCGCTTTGCGCTCCTCGTCGAGCTC
>PMOY01000086.1 GCA_003165655.1 Solirubrobacterales bacterium | reverse complement strand
GCTCTAGCCTCGCCAACGCCTCCTGCACCTCGTCGAGCGCAAAGCGGTCGCTCACCAGCGCGTCAAGTTCGAGATCACCGTCAGCTATCCACTCGGCGTAGATGCGAAAGTCCCGCGCCGGTTGCGCCGATCCACCGAGCGTCCCGAGGAAGCGCTTTTCGTTGACCAGCACGTCACGGACGTCGAGATTCAGCGGACTCTCCGGCGCGCCCACAAGCACGGCGGTTCCCCCGCGTCGAGCTCCGAACACCCCCCGACGCGCACACGCGACGGCTTGGCTCATCGTCGCCTGGAGGCCGATGCAGTCGAAGGCAAAGTCGACTCCTGCAGTGGGATCGCCCGAGTAGCTGACGTGCGTTGGGTGCCGAGTGAGGGCGAGGATCCGTTCGACCGGATCCTCCCGCGATGCGTTGATCACTTCGGTCGCACCGAATCTCTTGGCAAGATCGAGCTTCTCGTCGGAGAGATCGACGGCAATAATCGGCTCTGCTCCAACGATTCGGGCGGCTGCCACTGCCGAAAGCCCCACTCCGCCTACGCCAAAGACTGCTGCGCTCTCGCCTGCCCGCACGCCCGCCGTGTTACGCACGGCCCCCGCCCCAGTCATCACCGCGCACGCGACAATGCAGGACTCTGGAACCAGCGCTGCCGACGGTATCTTCACAACGTACTGCTCGTCGACGATCGTGGTGTCGGCCCAAGTGAACACCCCGTTCTGCGCCTCCGCAATTGCGCCGTCCTCAAGCTCAAGGCGAGCCGGCTCGGCGAGACGGGACGCAGAGCCGTCGCGAGGAATCCAGGTTACGAGCACTGCGTCTCCGGCGGTCAGGTCGGACACTGCGGACCCCGCCTCAATTACCGTCCCGGCCCCCTCATGGCCCAAGATAATCGGTGTCTCGTGGGGGCGCCTCAACTGCTGCAGCTGGCTGTGACAAACGCCGGTCGCAATCAGCTCGACCACGACCTGGTGGTGCCGTGGCGCCGGGAGGGCGATCTCACGCAACTCCAGCGTCTGCTCGTCCTGTCGAGCAATGACCACGCGAGCGAGCCTGTCGTCGCGAAGTGAGGCCTTGGACCCCACGAGGTCATGGCTTGTGGTCATCGGGTAATCGTCGCTGGCAGCCGCCACGGACCGCGCAGATCGCCGTGCGGAGTCATCTCGATCCGCTCGGTGTCGAGCTCGTAGTCGGGCACCCGTCGGAGGACCTCGGCGAGCGCTACCCGCATCTCAAGCCGAGCCAGGGGCGCTCCGATACAGGTGTGGGGACCGTAGCCGAACGCAATATGGTTGTTGTGCTGCCTGCCTAGTCGGCACTCATCGGGTGACTCGAACGCCGTCTCATCGCGATTCGCAGCCCCGTAGCAGACTGCCACAGTGGAACCTTGAGGAATTGGTGTTCCACTAACCGTTACGTCGCGGGTTGTCGACCGGCCGAGCAACTGGATCGGTGACAAGAACCGCAGTATTTCCTCGACCGCGTGGGGGATCAGTGACGGCTGGCGCCGTAGGCGATCGCGCTGATCGGGGTGAGACCCCAGGTACCAGATGCTGTTGCCGATCCCGTTGACCGTCGTCTCCTGGCCTGCGGTCATGGTGAGAACGCCGAAGCCTCGCATCTCCTTGTCGGTCAGGGATCGACCCTTGTAATCAGACGTCGCGAGCATGCTGAAGAAGTCATCCCCCGGGCGCTCCTTCGCTGCGGCGATCTTGCGGTCGACGTAGTCGATCAGCTTGCGTCCCGCTTCGTCAGCGCGCTGGCGATTAGCCATGCGACCATGGAAGATGTCCGACAGCCACCCGGGCCACGGCCGCGATTCCTCATCCGGTACGTTCAGAAACACGGCCAGTCCGCGCCCGACTAGTGGGACCGCGAGGTCCTGAACGAAGTCGATTTGGGTTTCGCCTGCCTTCGCGTCGAGGAGCTCGCGTGTGATGGTACGGACCTGCTCCTCCAACTGATCGACCCGGCTACGAGAGAACCAGGGTGTGATCAGCGCTCGGTACCGCCGCTGCTCGGGCGGATCTACTTCGAGCGGAATCTCCGGAAAGTCCCGTTTGACGCTCATCGGAATCGACGTGACTCCTAGTTCGGCGGAGGAGAACGTCTCCCAATCTGCGAGAGCGCGCCGGACGTCTTCGAATCTCGTTATGAGGTAGTAGCCACCATAGGCGGCGCTGTGATGCACCGGATCGTGGCGGCGCAACGCGTCGTAGATTGGGTACGGATCCCAAATAAACGCAGGGTCGTTGTGGTCCACATCGCTCGGATGTGCATATTCCTGTGTCGATGCCACCTCGCGCCCTCCCTTACGTCCAGGTCGACATGGCTGAGTCTCGATGAGTTCCTAGGTCCATGACGTCTTTGGTCAGACCTTACGCGCAGGTCCGCGCGCTGTCAAGCGGCGCTGGGTCGCGTCAAATTCTCAGCAGGATCTTCAAAGTAGCCCGCTGGGCGAACAGCTCATAGGCCTCGCCGGCGTCGTCCAGGCCCAGCGTTTGTGAGATCAGCGGTGTCACGTCCAGCGGTCCGAAGCGGACGAGACGGGTCAGTTCCTCGCGCGCGGAGATGGGATTCCCGATCACGAACCGAACCGCTACCTCCCGTTCGAAGAGACTGACGGGGTCGAGGGCCGCGCTCTGGCTGGGCGCACCGACCACTGCAAGCGTCCCGCGACCGCGGACCAGGTCCTGGGCGAGCGCGAGCCCGCCGGCGCTGCCACTAGCCTCGACCACCACGTCCGCGCCCCAACCGTCACTTAGCTCCCGCACGATGCTGACGCCGTCGTCTGTAGCCACCGCACCCAGGTCCATCGCTGTCTCCCGACGGGTTTGCAACTGATCGATGACGACGACCACGGCAGCGCCGCAAAGCTCCGCCACAAGCAGCGCCGCGAGGCCCACCGGGCCAGCGCCCACAATCGCGACGACGTCCCCAGCCTGCACCGCTCCTCGCGCCGCCACGTGGTATCCAGTAGCCAGCACGTCTGACAGCAGTACCGCGCTGGCTGTATCGATCCCGGCGGGTCGCGGCGACAGGACGATGTCGGCAAATGGCACGCGCACCCTTTCCGCCTGAGCGCCGTCGAGCGGCGGGCCGAACGCCGATCCTGTGCCCAGCATGCGGCGCTGCCGGCAGTGCCAATGGTCCCCGCGTCGGCATGCTCTACAGCTCCCGCAAGCGACGAAACTCGATCCGAGCACGGCCTGACCTGGGCTCAGGCAGCGCACCGCGCGACCCACCTCAAGCACCTTCCCGGTGTATTCGTGGCCAAGTCGAGTGCCGGGCGCAAGCGCGCCCTCGGTGTGGATCAGATGCAGATCGGTGCCGCAGATCGAAGCGGCCTCCACGTCGATTATCGCGTCACGGTCCTGCTCGATTTTGGGCTCGGGCACGTCTTCCAGGGTGACGCGCCCATCGCCTAGGTAGCAAACCGCTCTCATGCGCGAAACGCCGCAGGCAGTTCGGCGCATCGTTGCCTGATGGCTTCAGCTGCGTCGCGCAGGGCCTGGAGCTCGGGCGCCGAGAGCTCGAGCTCTAGGATCTCCTCGATTCCGCCGCGGCCGACCCGCACCGGCAATCCGAGATAGACGTCCTGGACTCCATACTGTCCGCTGGCCCGAGCACATGCTCCCATCAGCTGTCCGCTGTCATCAGCGATCGCCGACACCATCTGGTGGATCGAGGCGGCCGGGGCGAAGTACGCGCTGCCGTTGCCGAGCAGTCGCACGATCTCGGCTCCGGCGTCGCGGGTCTTGACGACAAGCCGCTCGAAGGCAGCCGCTCCCAGGACGTCCGCAAGCGGTTGGTCGCGAATGCGCGCAAGCGTCTGCGGGATCACCATCTCGGCACCGTGGCTCCCGAGCGCCAACACGTCAAGATCCCGCGCGGTCGATCCCAGCACCCTGGCGGCTGCCGCCCGCAGCCTGGCCGCGTCGAGGACGCCCGCCATCCCAAGCACGCGTGAGGAGGGCAGCCCCGACGCGCGCTGCGCGAGCTCCGTCATCTCGTCGACGGGATTACTGACGACGATTAGGATCGTGGCCGGGGCGACGCGACCTATCGTCTCGGCGATCGGACCGACGATTTCCGCGTTCTCACCGAGCAGGTCCGACCGGGACATGCCGGGACGGCGCGGGCGGCCCGCGGTCACCACGACGACGTCGGCGTCTCGGAGCTGGTCGACCGCATCAACGGCTACAACCTCGGTCGCGAAGCCCTTGATCCCGGCGACGTGCGAGATATCCAAAGCCGTGCCGGCTGCGAGCCCCCGGGCGACGTCAACGACGACGACCTCGTCCGCGAGATCCGAGCTCGCGATCATCGACGCAGTTGTTGCTCCCACGTGGCCGACCCCGACGATCCCCACGCGTCGCAGACGGCCGGGACCGGCCAGCCGGGACGATGCCTGCAACGGGAGAGCGCGGCGGTACAGGGCTCCGCTCGGAGGGCCGGTATGAGCTTGTCGACCTTCGTCGTGCTGACCGGACGGAATCGTTTCTTGGTCGCTGACGGTGATCCCAAGCTCATGCGCACGGTCGCGGGCAAGCGGGGTGATCTGGTCACCGGGTCGCAGCTCGAGGATGGCGCCGGGGCCGAGCTCAGCGATGTCACTTTCCGCCCAGATCGTCATGTTGCGGCTCCTTTGGTCAGTGCTGCGGCCGCAGCATCGCCAGCAGCCTGGGCGTCCGACTCGGTGCCGGAGACGAGCAGCCGGCCAAACCGGCCGACCGCGCGAATCTCGACGACGGTGATCGAGGCGGCTTTCTCGGCTTCGTTCGCCGCGAGGCACACGTACGCCGCGGGCGCACACTCGAGCACGAACAGGCTGCTTCCGGGCAGCAGGAGTGAGCCGCGCCTGAACTTGTTGATCAGCTGTGCCTGGTACGGATCGACGTTCGTGATGAGCTGAGTGGATGAGATCTGAGGTCGTGTGGCATCGGACTCGCTATGGCCAAGGTGATCGAGGATTGCCTGACCTGCGGCCAGTACCTCTGCTTGCTTTGAGGAGTGAAGCTCGAGCATCCCGAACTCCCGTTCGATCACCTGCGAGGCGGGGCGGACGTCAGCCGCCTTGAGCGCGACGTCGGCGACGCGGAGGATCTCGTTCCCAGGCGCCACTTCGACGTAGAGGTCGCTCATCCCCGCAACCGGGACGTCACCCTGCGCCTGCGCCGCAAGCACGGCTGAGAACTGCGGCTGCATGCGGTCGATGAACACGTATGCGCGTAGTTCAAACTCGGCCATCGGTCACGCTGCCCTCATCGAGAGGGCGATGCCGAGCGGTGTCACGAGCTCCGGGTGCTCGCGCATCCGGACCGGGATTCCCGTCAGTCCCTCCACGATTGCTGCCGCACCCGCGAGCTTTAGACCACCACCGACAAGCTCGAGCAGCGGGGGCCTACGCTCGCCGAGGATCGTGAGCACGCGGTCCGCGATCCGCTCGACGCCGGGGCGGAGTATTGCCAGCAGGCCTGGTACGTCGCCGAGCCGTTTGCGCCGCTCTGCTTCGGCTGTGTCTAATCCGAGTGCGCCTGCGAGAATCAGGTCGAGGTGGTGGCCACCGCCGGGAAGGTCGCCAACCTCGACGAGGCGGCTCTGGCTCAGGATTCCGACGCCGGTGGAGCCTCCGCCGACGTCGACAATCGCCCCCTCCGTCAGGTTCAGCAGACGATTTGCCGCGGACACCTCGTCGACGATCGCGGCGCAGTCGAGGCCGGCCCGCTCGACCACGTACCGACATGTGTCTCTGACCCCATCCGACGTCTGTGGCGGGTATGCCACGGCAGCGGCCTCGAGCGGATGACCGAGAGCTGCTTCTGCCTCTAAGCGCAGCGACTCGACCGCTGACGATGCCGCAACGAAGTCCACCACGACCCCGTCGCGAATCGCGCGCGACTCACGCTGGCCGACCCACATTGGACGACCATCGGAAGCCAGGACGGCGAGCACCGTCGTCGCGGTGCCCAGGTCGACGCCGACGCTCGCCGGCACGTCTCCCGCGGCTTGGGAGCTGCCGTTCAATGCCGCGGCCAGCGCGAGTTGCGAGTCGGGAGCGCTCACGATCCTGTCTCGAACAACGCTTGCCATGGGCGCCGCTCGGCGGCCACGCGCTTGATGTTGATGAGGTGCAGGGGAGTGACGTTGTCGGATACAACCGATCCTCCCCAGGTTCCCGTCCCGAGCATGAACGATGGATCGAGCGCCGCGGAGTAGCCCATGCCTGCGAACAACGCGGGGCAGTTGATCAGGATTCGAGAGGCGGGAAGCGCGGCGAAGCGCGCGACAACGTCAGGATCCTCGGCATGTATGGTCAAGGTGTGGCCCTCGCCACCATGCGCGAGCACCGAGCGACAGGTCCTCTCACCCTCCTCCACCGAAGCGGCCTTGTAAAAGGCGAGCACCGGGGCCAGCTTTTCGAGCGACAGGGGAACGTCCGGCCCGACCTCGTCGAGCCAGGCCGCGAGCATCTTCGTCCCGGTTGGAACTCTGAAGGAGCACATTTCGGCCAGCCGCTCAGCGCTCTGTCCCACGGCTCGAGGGTTGATTCTGCCGTCCGGGGTGAGCAGCAACCGGCCTAAAGCCAGCGCATCGGGTTCACCCAGGAAGGCAGTCCCCTCGCTGACGAATGCCGCCTCCACCTCTCCGGCGAGATCAGCGTCGACGACGACCGCCTGCTCTGCGACGCACGCCGTGCCGTTGTCGAACGATTTCGAGGCCACGATCATCGCCGCAGCCTGCGCGGCTGAACTGACAGATCGGTGGATGTAGGCAGGCGCGTTGCCGGGACCGACCGCCAGCGTCGGCTTGCCGCACGAATACGCCGCACGCACCATCTCCGAGCCACCGGTGGCGAGTACGACCGCGATGGCAGGGTGCTCCATCAGTTCGCGCGTGGCGGCAAGGACCGGTCGCGTCAGGCAGCTGATCATCCCCGGTGGCGCACCCGCTTCGGTCGCCGCTGCCGAGACTACCTCCGCCGCTCGCCGGCAGCACGCGACAGCCCGCGGATGGGGCGAGCACACGACCGAGTTCCCCGACTTGACGGCCGCGAGGCACTTGAAGAGGACGGTCGAGGTGGGGTTCGTCACCGGGATGATCGCTGCGATCGGGCCCATAGGCTCACCGATAGCGAGAACGCGCGCGCGCTCGTCCCGCCATAGCACGCCCTTGCACCGTAGTGTCGATATCCACTGCGCTACATGGACCGTGTTGAAGCGGTTCTTGATGACCTTGTGCTCGTAGACGCCATAGCCGGTCTCATCCACGGCGAGCCGGGCAAGCTCTTCGGCCGCAGCGGTCCCCGCTGCCGCCATGGCGGCAACCCAGCCGTCCAGCACCTCCTGCGGCTCGTGAAGAGCCTGCTCGAATGCGGCGCGAGCTTGGGTGGCTAGACCTCGGGCTTCGGCAATCGCCGTGAGATCGTCGTCGAGGGCCGGGTTCTCCACCAGGGCACGCTGCTCCGGCAGCGTCATGACGACTGGCCTCTCGTGTTAGGAGCCGGTCTTACCTGCGCGCGATGGCGACCTTGGAACGATGCCCTCGACCTCGTCGTGCGGACGCGGGATGACATGGACCGAGACCACCTCGCCGACCTTCCGCGCGGCCACGGCGCCGGCGTCGGTGGCCGCCTTCACAGCGCCGACATCGCCGCGCACGGCGATCGTGACGAGGCCGCCGCCGATCGATTCGCGACCTTCGAGCACCACGCGAGCGGCCTTCACCATCGCGTCGGCGGCCTCGATGGCGGCCACCAAGCCGCGCGTCTCGACCATGCCGAGGGCGCCGTCCTCACCTGTCGCGGTTGCCATTCCTCATGCCTCCTTTGACGTACGTGTGGGTGCCTTGCGTCGTCAGCGAGTCGACGATCGCGACCACAGCCCGATCGACGGGCGTGTGGACGGTCCGTTCGGTCTCGCGCGCCGCCCCTCCCAGTGCGACGAGGACGACCTCGTCCTCGCCGGCGCCGACGGTGTCGACTGCGACGTATGGCCGCTCGCCCGTGTCCTCATCGGGCTGCAGGGCGTCGATCCGTCGAACGAGCAGGAGCTTGAAGCCGTCGAGGGCTGGCTCCTTTGCGGTCGAGACCACGACGCCGACGACCTTCCCAATGTCCATTGGCGCATGATGTCCGTCCTGGTCGTCCGGCGCATGCTCCACGGTGGACGAAAAGTATTAGCCCGTAGGGATAATGCGAAGAGCTGGCGGGATCCGGATACTGCGCCTTGGTGAGCGATTCTCTCGAGTCCGGCATGAAGCCTGCGTCGTCGACGCCGGTCGCGGTGATCTTCGACTTCGACGGCACGCTCGCGAGTAGCCGCGAGGCGGCCTGGGCGGCGTTCCAACGAGTCGATAAACAGCTCGGACTCGGAATCGGCAGCGCCGAGGCTTTCTACGACCTTTTCGCCGATTCTTTCCATGCCGCCCTCGCGCGTGCGTGCGGCGACGAGCTCGCGGCGGAGGCCTGGAAGCAGTACGCGACGATACTGGAGGCCGAGTACGCACCTCAGTTGGTGCCGGGGATGGCCGAAGTGGTTCGCGATCTCGCGCAGGAGTCGCCGCTGGCAGTGATGTCGGCGAACACGATCGCGGTGATCAGACGCGCACTCGAGGATGCAGGTGTCGCCACCTGCTTCGGGCAGGCCTTCTGTGGCGAGAAGCTCAGCAAGCGTGACGCGCTGAAGCGTTTCCTGGCCGACCCCGGTTCCGCGTGCCGACGTGGGTGTGGTGACGCATACGAAGAGACGTGCTCCGCGGCGCCCGAGCGTCACCGCACCGTTCTGATCACCGACACCACTGGGGACATCCACCAAGCGCGTATGGTCGGAGTCCATACGATCGGGGTCTCGTGGGGGATGCACGCTCCCGCTGCGCTTCTCGGCGCCGGCGCCGAGACAGTCGTTGTCTGGCCGCAGGAGATCCCTGCCGCGGTGGGTCGCCTGCCCGCGAGCGTCCCCGATGCGGTGAATGCCGCCCGTGAGGCCGCCGACAGGCGCCGAGCTATCTTCCGCCACGGTCGAGGCGAAGCCGACGGTAGCCGGTGGCCGTCTATCGATAAGCGCCGGGCAACAAGGGCGCACCATCTTGCTGGTTCGATCGCACCGCTGATGCGGTCGTCCGGGGGAGTTGTACGTGGGGCCCGAGCCAAGACCGATGCCCAGCCCTCGACGCGGCTGGTCGAGGAATGGGTGGCGGCCGTCGAATCCGAGGTCGCCGTGTGAAGCTTCAGGGTCTGTGTCTCCGACTTCAGATTGGAGGTAGCGCTTCATGATCACCGATGCCGACGCGGAGTTTCACTCTCCCGAGTCCGGCGACTGGGCCGAGACGAACTATTTCGGGTTCTACGTTCCGGACGAGCAGCTCAATGTGGGGGTCTACGCGCTATTCCGCCCGCAGCTGGGGGTCGTGCTCTCCACCGTGTGTATCAACAGCCGCTTCAGCTACGAGCCATGGCATGCGGACTACGCGGACATGCAAGCCCACGTCGCAATACCATCGGCAGCCCGTCTCACCGACTACTCACTCGCGAACGGCCTGCACGTCCGGTCGGACAGGCCCAACATGCATTGGCTAATCGACTACACCGGTCGCTCAAGTGGTTGCGAGATACACGTCGACTACGAGTCGCTGATGCCGCCCTTCGACATCCACGATCCTGACCAGGATCCAATGTCGCGGCGCGCTGCCTCGGAGCATGGGGATGATTACGCTTGGGGCACTGCGTACAACGGACACTTCGATCAGACTGGACGGTTTCGAGGTGAGCTCAGCCTCCGAGGACGTCGATACGAAGTCGACTGCGTCTCGACCATGGATCACTCATGGGGCCCGAGGCCCGAACCGACTTCGCCGACCATGAGCTGGTTCCATGCACACTTTGGGCCGGACTTCAGCATCCACACGATCTTCAGCTTCGACGCGGCAAGCGGCGGGTCCGAGCTCGAACTCGGGCACGGCTATGTCCTGCGCGATGGCGAGGTTCACGGGGTCGAGCAGGCGAAGGCGACGACGGTTCGGCGCGGCTTCTATCCCGCCGGGATAACCGTCGAGCTTCGCGACACGAGCGGGCAGAACTACAGCTACGATGGCACCGCACTGACGTCATACCCGTGGCTGTCATGGCCGAACGTCTGTGGACACAACGCGCTCATGCACTGGCGCTGCGGAGATCGCGAGGGGTACGGCGAAGTAATGGACTTCGTCGGGTTTGAAGAACTGGACTCGCTGGGCCCGTCGCACCCAGCCTTGGTCGAGGCAAGCTGACCATCGAACCATCGCCAGGGATCAGCTTTCAGAGCTGGGCGCAGTGCTCCAGAGCTGACTGCTTGCCGACCGCGCCGGCCTGAAGGATTCCGATCGCGAGCTGCGCATCAAAGCGTCCTCGCTGCGAGCTGAGGTCCAAGCCGGTGAGAACCTCGATCTTGCTGAGCCGGTATCGCAGTGTCTTCGGATGCACGAACAGACGCTTGGCGGCGTGAGCCATCACGCAATTGGATTCCAAGTACGAACGAAGGCTGTTGAGAAGGTCGCCATTGCGCCGACGGTCGTGGTCGAGGAGGGGACCGAGCAGGTCTGCGGCGAACGCGCCCGGAGCGTCGTCGTCGCCTACCGGGAGTAGTACGCGAAGCAAGCCAAGCCCGTCATAGGCGGCCGCCCGCGCACCCGAGCTCTTCGCCACGCGAAGCGCGATCTCGGCCTCCTGACGCGCGTTCCGCAGGTCGTCCGGGCTGCGTGGACTCGACAGCCCGGCCGTTACGGCGCCAGCGGGGAGCCGGAGGCTTTGCTCGAGGAGTGCGGACACGGACTCCGCCGTGGCCCGGTCGGCGGAAGGGACCGCTAGGAGGGAGCCGTCTCGGAGCGTTGCAATGCAGCGGCCGAAGGCCTCGCCCATGAGCCCGCGAAGCGATGCCAAAGCCAGCTCGGGTCCGCGTACGAGGAGTGCCCGGCGGGTTCCGGTCAGTCCCAGCCTTAAGCAAGAGGGATCCGGCGGCGTCGCCGAGTTGCCCGTTAGATCCCAGAGAAGATCCTCAAGCCCCAAGGGGCCGGATCGGTCGGAAGTCTGGTCCGCGCGTATCCGAGCGACGGCCAGGGCGGTCCAGCCGGCTAGCGTGAGACCTTCGTCCTCCGGCAGTTCGTGGTGCAGCAGCACGACGGTCGAACCTGTCGCGCCGGATGAGGTTCGACAGGCGACTATGCCCGGCCCGAGACCAGACGGTGCGCTAGACACCAATCGCGGCGCTTGCTCAAGCAGCGCTCGATCCATGCGACTGAGCGGACCGCTCGCCGCCAACGCCGACCCGTCGTCATCGATCACGGCCACGATTCCTTTCGCCGTGCCGGCAAGGTCGCGGGCAAGCTCATCGATGTTTTCGGCCGCGAGCGCCGTCAACAGCAGCCTCGACTGGGCGGCGCGCGCCCGATCGTGTTCGGCGTCGCGCCGGAGCAGCGTTTTGAGCCTCAGGTCGAGTTCTGACACGAAGCCCGCCGCGCCCTCGAGCGCTTCCAAGTACCCCAGGATCTCGCTGGCGAGCTGGCCCAGCGAGTCTATGAGCTCGAAGTCTGCGCGCGCGAAGTGCGCATCGTCTCGCCGCCACACCTCCAGCACTCCCACGGTGCGGCCGCCGACATCATGCACGGGCGATGCCAGAGCCGCCCGAACCGCCTCCCTCCGGGCAAGCGGTCGAAAGTCGGGAGTGATCTCGGTCGCCTCCAGGTAGCGGTCGACCTTAACGGTTCGGTCTGCCTCGAATGCGAGACCGGCGAGTCCTTGTCCGGATCGCATCCGCAGGCGTGCCGTCTCCGCGGTGCGATTCCCGACGCACGATTGGATCGAGAGCTCTTCGGTATCAGGAGCGAGCATGAACACGCCGCCGAGCTGAGCGCGAAGAGCAGAGCGCGCCACCGCGGTGAACACTTGAAGTAACTGGTTCGACGAACGCAGGCGGGAGCGTTCGCCGAGGGCAGCTACAGCGGCACTGCCCTCTAACGACCACCCGCCGCGGGCGGTCAGTCCCCGCTGCTCCCTGGTATCTTGCCCGCGAGCCATCGCCCGTGCTCAGTCATCGAGAGATTACGGTTGGGCAATGGAGATCCGGGGTGAGCCCGAAGCCGCTCGGAAGACGAATATGTTCGCATCGTCGGCGGCAGATGCCGATCGGAATGGCCACGCCTCCTTGAAGCCTGCAGCTGCCCGACGCGCCTCGAACTCGGACGGATAGTCGACGAAGATCGAGATCGTTCCATCCTCTTCCGAATACATCTGGTGGTCAAGCGCTCCCGCGTCATCAAGCCAGTCCGCCAGCTCAGCCCGGAACTCCGCGACATCCTCGCCTTGGACAAGCGCAGAGACCACGAACATGGTTAGACCTTATCAAGGGCAGCCACGCTTCGCTAGTAGACTCATCGTGCTTCGGCAAGGCGGCGTTTTGTCGAGAGCGGGGCGTGCCGTATCCGCCCGTGCAACTCTGAACGCAAGGACAGGCACGGCGAGCGCCGCTGCCAACCGGAGTAGCCACGCTGCCCTGAAGCTGTGGTACAAGTGCGGAGCGGACGCCCATGATCTACTTCCTTCGCCATGGCGAAAGCGTGGCGAACGTGCGCTACACGTTTGCAGGTCAGCGCGACGACTCTGCGCTCACGAGTCGGGGCGAGCGGCAAGCCTTCAGGGCAGCGCAGGAGCTTCTCGCTGCGCGTCGGCGCGTCGACCACATCGTCAGCTCACCACTTCGCCGCGCCAAGAGAACGGCCGAGATCGTGGCCGAGGTGCTCGGCTTCGATGTCGCGAGCGTCGTGGAGGATGACCGGATCAGCGAG
Source organism: Solirubrobacterales bacterium (assembly GCA_003165655.1). GTDB lineage: Bacteria > Actinomycetota > Thermoleophilia > Solirubrobacterales > Solirubrobacteraceae > Palsa-465. The sequence continues at coordinate 7,686 of PMOY01000086.1, read as the reverse complement.
TACGACATGGGCGGCTTGAGCGGCACGACCACCCGGCGCGTGACATCGGCGGAGCTCGTGGATGCCCACGGCGCGGAGAGTCCCAAAGCTTTCCAGCGGCGGGTGATGAGTCTTGTGCTCGAGTACGCCGAGCTCGACGTGGATACGCTGCTGGTCAGCCACATGGGCGTTGGTCAGGTCATAGAGACGCATCGCCGGCGTGCCGATCCGATCCACTTCTTCGACTATCCCGCCTATCCAAATGCGCACGTGGTCGAACTTCGGATCGACGGCCAACGACCAACTGGTCAATCGCGCGCGCCCCGATAAGCGACGTTTGGCCGCTCGCGAGCGTCAGAGCGCGTGCCCAGCATGGGCTGAAGAGGCTAAAGAAGCTGGCGTTTGGGCGGATGATGTCCACTTACGCTGAGCGTCTGCCGCTCACGAGCCGCCTCAGCGAGGTCCCATGTTGCCAGCGCTTGGCGCAGTGGAACCCGCGGTATTCCGCTCTTGAAGTCCGGCGACTCCGCGTCTCTAGTAACAAGCACGTCCAGAAGGGCGGGCGCGTTCGAGAATGCCCAGTCGATGGCGGCGGGAAGATCGTTAGGGTCATCGATCCGCCTACCCGAGACACCCAGCGACTGCGCAAGAAGGTCGTATCTGCAGCCAGGTAGCTCGACTCCGACCAGGTTCCCGCCGTAGCGGTCTGCCTGGTCCATCCGCTCGATGTTCCAGCCCTCGTTGTTGGCGACGACGAACACGGCCCGCGCGGCGTGCCGAACCGCCGTGTCGAGCTCCATCGCGGTGAATCCGAAGGCGCCATCGCCGATCACCGCGATGACTGGGCGCTCGGGATACGCGAGCGCCGCGGCGGTTGCAAATGGCACCCCCACGCCCAGGCAGCCGAGCGGACCGCAGTCGAGGAACGTCGTGCTCCTGAGCCCCACACGTGCGAATGAAAGGATGTCTCCACCGTCGGCGATGATGATCGTGTCATCATCGATTCGGTCGTTGAGCGCAGAGAGAAGCCGATCCGGGTGCATTCGACCGTCCGCGCCAGCCTGCCGGCTTCGCATCGCGCCAAGGTGTTGTTCGCGCCTGGCGGAGCTCTTGGCGCGGACCGAACGGAGCCAGTCCAGGTCGGGTGATCGCGGGCGCGCCGAGCGCTCGACAAGAGCCTCCAGCGCGGTCCGAAGATCGCACGTCAGCTCAACGTCTCCCATGCGGTTGTCGGCGGTCTCCGTCCGAGTCGCCCCGATTCGAAGGAATTGCGTGTGATCGGCGAATACGGCTGGCGAGCCGTACCCGAGCTGGAAGTTCAGCCGCCGGGCCAGGGTGATGACGAGATCGGCTTCGCGCATTGCCTGGCCACGGACAGCCGGTACGGCGCAGGGATGATCATCCCGCACCGCTCCACGGCTCTCCGCTGAGTCCAGGTAGAGCGCCCCCGACAGCTCTAGGAACGAGAGCAGGGGACGCCGGGCTCCGCGCACCCCGCGACCGGCGATCACGAGCGGCCTCCGCGAGGAGGCAATCAGCTCGCATGCGGCCTCGAGTGCTCGTGAATCAGGTGAAGCCCTCAATGCTCGGCCGTCATCCCTGAACGCGCTCGACACGCGTGACGTGGTCGCCTGCTCGTCAAAGATCTCGGTGGGGAACTCCACGCACGCCGGGCCTGGAGGCCCGTCGGCGCCGCGGGCGGCACGCATGGCAGATCGCAGGGTCTCCAAAGCATGGTCTTGGTGAAGCACAGAGCTGGCAAACCGGCAGAGCGGGCGCACGATCTCCATCTGCGGCACTTCTTGCATAGCGCCTCGCCCGGCCTGGGGAAGCGGCGGCCGGCCGGTAACGATCAGTACGGGAGCCTGCGAGGCGTCGGCGTTGGCGATCGCGGTAATCGTGTTGGTCAGGCCCGGACCGGCCGTCACCATCGCGACGGTCAGCTCGCCGGTAAGCTGGGCCTCGGCTTGTGCCATGAGCACGGCGGAGCCCTCATGGCGGACATCGACGATCTTTACTCCTGCCCGGGCTGTGGCGTCCCAGATCGGCTGGATGTGCCCACCGCATAGGCCGTAGATACGCGCGACCGGCTGGGCCTGCAGTTCGGCGGCTACCAGCTGTGCGACTGTGTGCTGATGCGGCATCGGGAGGTCTCCAGGGGCGCTAATACGATCCTCGTTCCACCTCAATCGTGGCGAGGTCCTCCGCCACAGTGGCGCCGTCTATCGTCGGCGGCTCGGCTCCGAAATGGGTGAGGATCAGACCGGTAGTTGGATGGCGGCCCGCAAGCTCGCGCACGTAGCCGTCGCTGAGGTGCGTCGGCCCCGGGTCAGGGCCGCTGCACTCGATGATGGCGACGTCACAGCGGTCGAGCAAGCCGTCGACCCACGGGCCGGGGGCCGTGTCTCCCGTGTAGCCGAGCTTCATCTGTCCATCATCGAGGACATAACCCACCGAGGGAGTGGCATCGTAATAGCCGTTGTCGTGCTGGATCTCGTGCATCTCGATCTCGTAGTCCTCTGCCTCGACCCGCTCACCGGCCTCGATGGTCACGTGCTTTAGGTCGAATCCACCGCGGCCCATGCTCCTCCACCCGTTCCCCCATAGCGCGCGACAGTACGTATCCAAGCGCTCCTCGGCGCCCGGTGGTCCTAATAGCATCAGGCTCGGACCGCGCGCCAGCACACGATCGATGAGAAACGTGCCAAGCCCTACGAAGTGATCGCCGTGACAGTGGGAGAGCAGCAGGCAGCGGATGCCATCAGGGTCAATGCCAGCCCGCGACAGGTTTACGAGTAGCGGCGCCCCTGCATCGAGCAAAAGACGTTCGTCGACGGCCACTGCCGAGTTGAAGCGGCCGCGAGCTGTGGCCCCGCCGGTGCCGAGGAACGTCAGCCTCATCAGACTCCCGCCAGCGCCTCGGCGTATAGCTGCCCGACAGACTCCTCGGGCACTGGTCGGGGATTGACCTCGTCGAAGAACCATCTGTTGCGCTGTGCCGCGATGACGAGCTCCGGGATGTGCTGCGACGTGACGCCGACCTCCGCCAACGTCGCCGGCAGCCCGAGACCCCAGGTGAGCTTAGTGATGGCCGTGGCGAGGGCCTCCGCCGGCGCCTCGACTCCGCGTACGAGACCCAACGCGTCCGCGAGGTCGGCGTATTCTTGCTCGGCCGCGACGCCGTTGTACCGCACGACCGTGGGTGCGAGCAGGATGTTGCACCGCCCGTGCGAGATGGGGAACGTCGAGCTGACCGGATAGGACAACCCGTGGATCGCCGCCGCTCGCGTGTTGCCAACCACTAGTCCCGCCTCTAAGCAGCCGAGGCACAGATCCTCTCGCGCTCTTCGGTCCGTCGCGTCAGCGTAGAGCACGGGCAGGGACCGGAAGATTTGAGCAGCTGCGTCGATTGCGAGATTTCGCGTTATAGGACTGGCCGTCCGAGCGGTCAACCCCTCGAGCGCATGAGTGAAGCTGTCGAGGGCTGCGTCGAGCAAGTGGTCCTTGGGTGCGGTTGTGGTGTTCGCGGGATCAAAAAAGGTCGCGCGGGGCATCATGTGTAACGACCAGCACGCGAACTTCGTGTGCGCGCCCGGGTCGGTTACCACGGCTGCCGACACTACGTCGGCGCCGGAGACCATCGTCGGTACCGTGAACAGCGGCAGCGATGGCCGCATCGGCCGCTCGTTGACAAAGCCCCGGCCGAACCACTCGACGACGTCACTCACCGACCCGTCGTTACTGCCCAGCAGCGCGGTGATCTTGGCAGCGTCGACAACGCTTCCACCGCCGACAGCCACGATCGCGACGCTACCGCGTTGGCGAACCCGATCCACCGCGCCCTGCACGCCGGCGATCGAGGGCTGGGCCTGGACGCCCTCGATCACGTCAAGGGCGAATCCTGCCACGGTAACGATCTTCTCGCCCGGTGCCGTCAGTCCAGCACCCACCACGCCCTCATCTGTCATCAGGCACACCTCACCCTGATCAATCAGGGCGAGGTGCTCGGCGAGATCGTCGACGACGCCGCCACCGAAGCGCACGAAGCGCGGCATCCGCAGCGACCAGTCCGTGAGTTCGGTGGTGATCATTTAGAAGACCGGCGTCTCGCGATACCGTCCGAAGCCGGGTTCAAGCGCCCTGACGATCTCGCCCATCGACGCGTTAGCCTTGACTGCGTCGATTGTCGCTGGCATCAAATCCGCCGAGCTGTCTTCGGCCGTCCGGGCGAGTCGCTCGAGGCTCACTCGGACCTGCTCTTGGTCGCGCGAGGTCTTGACCTCACGCAAACGGTCGATCTTTCGTCTTTCGCTCGCCGGATCAACCTTGTGGACCTCGATCTCCTGATCGTCGTCTTCATCCACGTATTTGTTGACTCCAACTACCGCCCCCTCTCCGCTCCCTCGTCGCAAGGCGTAGGCGTAGGCGGAGTCTGCGATCTCGCGCTGGAAGTAGTTGAGCTCGATTGCGCGCAGTGTCCCGCCGAGCTCGTCGATCTTGGCGAGGTACTTGTAGATCCCTTCCTCTAGCTGCTTGGTCAGCGCCTCAAGGTAGTAGGAGCCGCCAAGTGGGTCGATGACTTGCGTTACGTTGGTTTCCTCGGCGATAATCTGCTGCGTCCGCAGCGCTAGCTTCATCGCAAACTCGGACGGGATCGCATATGCCTCATCCAGTCCGTTCGTGTGCAGTGACTGGGCGCCACCAAGCACCGCGGCGAGCGCCTGTATCCCTGTGCGGACGATATTGTTGAACGGCTGAGGTCGCGTGAGGGTGATCGCTGCAGTCTGACAGTGGAAGCGCAGGCGCATAGACTCCGGCTTCTTCGCACCGAACTCGTCCTTCATCATCCGAGCATAGACACGGCGGGCAGCGCGAAATTTTGCGATCTCCTCGAAGAAGTCCGCGTGACAGATGAAGAAGAACGACAGGCGCGGAGCGAAGCTGTCGACGTCGACGCCGGCCCTGACCACTTCTTGTACGTACGCCCGTGTCGTGGCGAGTGTGAAGGCGGCCTCCTGCAGCGATGTCGCTCCCGCCTCGGAGATGTGATAGCCGCTGATGTTGACGGGATTGAAGCGGGGCAGGTGCTCGGCACAATAGGTCACCGTGTCACGCACGAGTCGCATCGACGGCTCGGGCGGATAGATCCACTCCTTCTGCGCGATGTACTCCTTGAGAATGTCGTTCTGCGTTGTGCCGGACAGCCTGCGTAGGTCGCACCCGCGCTTTTCGGCCGCCGCGACATACATCGCGAGCACAATCCACGCCGTCGGGTTGATGGTCATCGACACGCTGATCCGCTCCAGATCGATGCCGTCGAAGAGCGTCACCATATCCTCGAGGACGTCCACAGCGACGCCTTCGCGCCCGACCTCGCCGACGCTGAGCGGATCGTCCGAGTCGTAGCCCATGAGTGTGGGCATGTCGAAGTCGACCGAGAGCCCAGTCTGGCCTTGCGCGATCAGGTACTTGAAACGGCCGTTGGTGTCCTCGGGGGTGCCGAAGCCGGCGATCTGGCGCATAGTCCACGTCTGGCCGCGGTACATCGTCGGATAGGGGCCGCGAGTAAAGGGATAGCGCCCTGGGAGGCCGATGTCCTCCCAGGGGATGTCCGCCACATCGGCGGGTGTGTATACGCGCTTTACGGCAAGGCCTGAAGCCGTCTGGTAGTCGGCTTTCTGCTCGGACCTGCGTCGTAGGAACGTCTCCAGCTCCTCTCGCTCCCAGCCCGCAAGATCCTCGTCGATGCGTTCCTTTACCGATTCGCTGACAACCTGCGTCAGGCCCGATTCAGATACTGTGCTCATCGCCTCTCCTCGGTCGATCTGGTCAAATCGCTGCCGCTGACGATCAGCCGTTGGGCCGCGGTGTGAGGGTCCAGTGTGCGGTCGACAACTTCGTGCACCAGAGAGACAAAGCCGCCTCTCTCCGCTGGACTCCCGAGTCGTGTCGAGATGAGATCCCGCGCGATCGCACTCACCCGTGCAATGGCTGCGGCTTCCTCCCGGCGCGCCAGTTCGCCGGATTCACGCAGCCACGTGGCATGCCTGTCGATATCGTCAGCCAGTTCTTCGATCCCGCTACCAGCCAGCGCGCTGGTGGAGATCAGCGGGATCCGCCAGCCAGTGCTGTTCGACGAACCGTCCAGTGTCAGGAGCATGCGCAGCTCGGCGAGCGTCTTGTCGGCATCGGGACGGTCAGCCTTGTTGACGACATGGATGTCGGCTACCTCCAGCAGCCCAGCCTTCAGGGTCTGGATGTCGTCCCCCAGCCCCGGCACCGAAACCACGACCACCGTCTGCGCGCACCTGACGATGTCTATCTCCGCCTGACCTACCCCGACGGTTTCGATGATCACGTAGTCGAATCCGGCAGCGTCCAGCACACAGGCTGCGTCGACGGTCGCTCGCGACAGCCCTCCCAACGCTCCCCGCGTTGACATCGACCGCACGAAGACACCGTCATCAAGCGCATGCTCCTGCATGCGGATCCGGTCGCCCAGAATCGCGCCGCCGCTGAGCGAGCTGGAGGGGTCGACCGCGATGATCGCAACCGTGCGCCCTCGCTTTCTCAGGCATCGCGCCAGACTCGCTACGAGCGTGCTCTTGCCGCTTCCGGGCGCTCCCGTGAGGCCAACGATGTGGGCACGGCCACCGAGCGGGTAGAGCTCGCGCAGCGCTGCCCGGCCGTCCTCACGATTGTTCTCCAGCGCCGTGATGAGGCGCGCGGTCGCGCTCGGCTTCCGGTCCAGCACCCCGGCGACGAGGTCGCTCCGTTCCCTCGGCGATGAGCCGGGGACGGACGCAGATGGCATCACCTTGCTGCGCGGTCCAGCGGGCATGGCAGACGGGGTCCGGGATGACGGGCTCTCATCAGGCCCGTATGCGCTGCGCGATCGCAAGCTCGCGAACGCGCTCGACGAGTGTGGCCGGCGGCGTGTCCTGGCCGAGAATCTCGTGCACTCCCATCTTCTTAAGCGCCGCCGCGTCCTCCTCGGGGATCACTCCGCCGCCCACCAGGACGTGTCGGTCCTGGGCATCGTGCCGCTTGAGCAGCTCGATGATTTGGGGAAAGAGAGTCATGTGAGCTCCAGACAGGAGACTGATCCCAATGACGTCGACATCCTCCTGGATGGCGGTTGCAACCACTTCTTCCGGGGTCCGGTGCAGCCCGGTGTAGATGACTTCCATGCCTGCATCGCGAAGCGCACGCGCAACGACCTTGACGCCGCGATCGTGACCGTCGAGGCCCACCTTTGCCACGAGAACACGGATCGGCTCCGACTCTCTGTTCACGACATCAACCATGCGCCCGTCCTGCCCCCCGGCCGCGCGCCCTCGGTCACCGTCCACGCGGCCCTCATCGCGTTGATGTCTGGCCGCTCGGCGACCTGGAGGTCAGGGCGAATATTGGTAAGACCATAGTGCAGAGGGTCGACGGCGTCAAGATGAACCGCTGACTCCGGCGCCGGCGGCGCCCGCGTCATACGTGTAGAACCCGCGGCCGGCCTTGCGGCCAACGCGTCCTTGGTCGACATATCGCCGGAGCAGCGGAGCGGGGGCGTACTTCGGATCACAACGCCTGGTTTGCAGGACCTCGAGAATGGCGACGCACGTGTCCAGGCCGATCAGGTCAGCAAGCTCGAGCGGCCCCATCGGATGCTTGAACCCGCGCCGCGCAACCTCGTCGATCGTCTCGGCGTCCGCG
>PMOY01000088.1 GCA_003165655.1 Solirubrobacterales bacterium | reverse complement strand
GTGCGCTTTGTCGATTTGGAAAGCTCCATGAGCATCGTGACAGAGCCTTCCATGATTCGCGACGAATATCTGCGCCAGTTGCGCCTGTTCCTGGAATCATTGCGCCGCGGATGCAACGAATTCGGGGTCGATTACCGGCAGGTGGTGACAGACCAGGACTATGAAAGAGTATTGGCCGATTTTCTGGTTGAACGCGTCAACCTGGCGGCATCTGCGAGATGAAGCAGCCAAAGCGCACCGCTCAGCCGCCCGCCGCCGATGCCTTATTAAAAAGCAGTTTGAGCCACAGATGAATCGCCTGAGACCGCCGAGGAGTGCTCCGACCGCTCTCATCCACCGTCAGGATTGCGCCACCTCCTCGGCCGACGGCACGACGATTGGTCCGTCCGGAGGCTGGGTGAAGCGGATCGGGTTCCCGAAGGGATCGCGCAGCGCGCAGTCGGTTCCGTAGAAGCGGTCCGTCGGCTCCTGCGTGAACTCGACTCCCGCCGCCCGCAGGCTGTCGTAGGTCTCGCGACAGTTGTCGGTCACCAGGATCACGCCGCCCCCCGCGGCTCCCTTCGCCATGAGCTCGCGGATCTGCGCGGCCGTGCCGTCGTCGTAAGCGGGCGGTCCTGGGACCATCAGGACCAGCTCGACGTCGGGCTGATCGTGGAAGTTCACGGTGAGAAAGCGCATCACGCCGAGGTCGGCGTCGGTGTGAACGACCATCCCGAGCTTGCCGACGTAGAAGTCGAGCGCCTCATCCTGGTCCAGAACGTGGATGAACGTGTGGCTGATTCGTTTGAGCATGGCCGCGACGCTATACGGCGTCGTCACGGCGCGCTTCTCCAAATCTGCTCTCTACCCCGTCGGGCGCATCCACGCCATCGCCCAGCAGGCGATCACGCGGCGCGGCGGCCGACAGGGAGTGACGGCGCGGCAGCCTACAGGGTGTGACCACAGACCGATTCGTGATCTATCTCCCCGACGCAGCTCGGGGCGCCGGCGGGCCGAGCAGCGTCGCGGCGATGTCCGCCACGGGAGGTTCAATATCCCCCCATTGGGTCTCGACCATTCGACCGTGAAGGAGTTCACTTGCCGCTCACCCAGACACAACTCGTCACTGCTCTCGCCGACCGTGCCGACATCAGCAAAACGGAGGCGAAGCGGGTGCTCGGGATACTCGAGGAGATCGTGCTCGACGAGCTCGGAAATGCGCAGAAGGTGCGCATCGGCGGTCTCGTCCAGCTCACCGTCCGTGTCAAGCCGGCGCAGAAGAAGCGTCAGGGCCGAAACCCGGCTACCGGCGAGGAGATCACAATCGCCGCCAAGCCCGCGAGCGTCGACCTTCGCGCGCGACCGCTCGCCCGCGCCAAGGCCGCGCTGCCATCGGTCCAGAAGGCGCGCCGACGACTCGCCGCTTGATACGCGATCGCACCTCACTGGGCGGGACCGATGACCCGGGGCCGGCTCTGCGGGTGGGCCCGCTTCCCGTAGGTCAGCCCTTACCATCAGGCAATGTCGGCGGAAAGTGCCGTTGGTTCGGCCGAGCCCTCTGCGCCGCTTCCAGCGCGGGGACGGAGCTTTCGCAGCCGTCGGGCCTGGGCGAGGCTCGTCATCGGCATGGTCGCCCTGGGCGCCCTGATCTCGGCTACTCGGGCAAGTGCGTTCGGTCCCGAGAACTTCTCGATTCCCTCCTCCGCGCGACAGCTGATTGTCGTCTCGAGCGCCACGTATCACCCGCCCGGTTACCTGGCGACGTTCCGGACCTTCCAGCGCGCGAACCCCTCCTCGCCGTGGAAGCCGGTGTTCGCAGATTGGCGGGCCGAGATCGGCTCTGGCGACCTCGTCAACGTCCGCCACTTCGGTGACCACGCGACGCCGACGGGCGTCTTCACGATCGGCGCGAGGATGTACGGCAACGAGCCAAGACCAAGGGGGCTTGACTACCCATATCACCGGTTGGTGTGCGGCGACTGGTGGGATGAGGATCCCTACAGCCCCCAATACGACCAATTCGTCCACGTGCCCTGCGGGACCAGACCATCCTTCGCCCCCTGGTCCGAAGCGCTGTGGACCGAGATCCGCGCCTACCCCTACTTCGCCGTGCTCGAGACCAACAACAATCCGACGATCAGTGGCCCGAACGCGCCTGGTGCGGGAATCTTTCTCCATCACTGGATGGACGCTCCTACCGAGGGGTGCGTTGCGCTGCCGCTCGCGGACCTCGTGAGCGTGCTCCGCTGGCTCGACCCCACTGAGCACCCAGTGATCGAGATCGGTACCGCCGCCGAGGTCGGCCGGCTACCGTCCACGGAGGCCGGCGTTCGGCGCGATCACGTTCAGTAGGGTCGTGTTGCGGATGACGATCAGGCTGACGATCTTCCCGTCGCGGACGGTGAAGTAGTTCGTGAGGATCAGCTCGTCGGGCAGGTTGCTCTTATCGAATACGCCGTCGTAGTAGCCGCGGACGATCGTCTCGCCGTAGTGGTCGATCACCTCGGTGACGTCGATCGTGATCTTGTCGCCCGGTCGCTATCGTGCCCGCGGTGGCGCGATCTTCAGTCGGCGAGGTTCTGGACGGCCTGTGGCGTTTCGAGGCGCTGCATCCTGAGTGGAACGAAGAGGAAGGTGGCGACGAGGGTTGGGAGCAAAGCGTCGCCTGGTGGGCGGTAGCTTCGTCGCACGGGGTCGTGTTGGTCGATCCGCTCGTCGTTGATTGGGCTGGTCTCGATCGGCTGGTCGGTGAAGGTGGCGGCTGCGCGGGGGTGCTGCGGACCTGTCACTGGCACGAGCGGAGCGTTGCCCGAGCGGCGGCCCGATACCGTGCGCAGGTGTGGGCGAAGCCGCCACCAAGCGGTGCTCCGCTCCATCCGTTCGATCATGCGGTGACCAACCGCGAGCGTCTCTTCGGCGGGTTGCTCGCGCTTGACGTCGAACGTGCCGATGAGATCGCGCTCTGGCTGCCGGCTCAGGCCGCGCTCCTGTTCGGCGATGCGATGCTGCGGGGTGACGCCGGCGAGCTTCACGTGTGTCCGGATTCGTGGCTGCAGCCCGACGGTGGGCGTGCTCGCCTCCGGGCGGTGCTGAGCAGCCTCACCGAGTTTCCCGTCGAGCACATCCTCGTGTCGCACGGCCCGCTCGTCTTGGGTGACGGTCTGTCGTCCTTCGAAGCGGCAGTTCGCCACTCGTAGAGGCCGTTTGCGCGCGGGCGAGATGAGCAGGAGCACGCTCGTGAGGTCCGTGCGGAGCTCGATGAGGGTGCCGAAGCGATGCTGCGCGGCTCGATGAGCGCGGCCGAGTAGGATCAGATCTAGTGGACGAGTCGCCGATCGCCCAGTTGCTCGGTGGCGTCGATGAGCTCGATGTCGACGCTGCGGCGGCGATGTTCGCGGGCGACGGTCGGCTTCTGACGGTCGACGGTCGTCGCGCGCAGGGCAGAGAGGCCGTCCGCGACCTGCTGCGCGACTTTCTCGCCGCGCTGCGCTCGAGCACGCACCGGATCACCGCCCAGTGGCAGCACGAGAACGTGTGGATCGCCGAGGTCGAGGCGACGTACGAGCTGCGAGACTGGCGGCAGCTGACGGCGCTCCCGCGGGCCTTCGTTCTGCGCGACGGACCAGCCGGCATCGCCGACCTGCGCGTGTACGGCTCGCACGAGCGGCCGCTCGGCGAAACCCCCAAGGGCGAGAAAGGGACGTGGATCGGCGAGCGATGGATGCCGCCGCTCTGAGCTCGGCGCGCGCCGGTAGGCGACGGCGAGGCGCGCGCCGTAGGCGATGGGCGAGGCCGCCGGTGGCTGGGCACGACACTTTGAGCGTAGGATCTCCGGAATGAGTGACGAGACCATTGCCGCTCGGATCGAGCGGCTCGTAACAGAAGAGCACGAACTACGCAGCCAAGAGCAGGCCGACAGCCCCGACGCGGATGCCCTCGAGAAGGACAGGGAGAGGCTACGTGCCGTGGAGGTCGAGCTCGACCGGTGCTGGGACCTGCTGCGTCAGCGCCGAGCATTCCGGGACGCCGGAACCGATCCTGAGCAAGCGAAGGCGCGCGACGCCAACACCGTCGAGCGATACCTGCAGTAGCCGACGCGATCTCTCGGCGCGCGCGCGTGGGTCGCGCCGGTTTCACGAGCGCGGTGAAGGTGAACGTGTTGGTTGTTACACACCAGGACGGCCACACCTCATGCAATTGCAGTCCGCGCACATGACAAGTCTGAGCGTCGGGATCCTCCACGTGGACTCCGCTCTGATCCTTGTCCGACGACGCGTTTCGATCGCGACGCTCAGGGCGTCGTTCCGCTAGCGAGGGTCCGGTGTCGATCGGAGCTCTCACGACCATCGCCGCTGTTCGCGACGAGCGCGCGCCTGCCAAGGGGGACGCCGGAAAGGCGAAGCAGGACTCGCCGAGAGTGCCCGCGAGCATGACCGATCTGCTCGTGACGCAGGTTCCGACCGAGCTCGTCGCGCCTTACACGGCCGTGACGGCCGGGATGGTCGGCGCCATCACGAAGGTGACGAAGACGAACCCCCACCCCGATCAGCTCACTAGCTGGCGCTGGATCGCGTTCGCCATTCTGTTCATCGGAACGGCCGGTCTCACCTGGGAGGGGAAGGTGCGAAAGGCGCACGGTGGTGCGTTCCCGCTGCTTGAAATCACAGGCGCTTTGATCGCCGCGACCGGTTGGGCGTTCGCTCTGCCCGCTTCTCCTGTTTCTCCCTATCTCCACGGAACGGCGGCCCAGACAGCGACGCCTCTGTTGATCGCATTTGCCGCAATCGTCGCATCGTCGATCACCGCTGGTGCACTTCAGAGCCCACGAAACTCGGCGCCGGATGCCCCGCAACCAACTGCGGCACCGGCGCACGTAGCGACCGGCGGATAGCCTCGAGCTGCCGATCTCATGTGCGGTGTCGTCCGGCTGCCGTTGTCAGTCGTGCCGGCGTCGGTGGTTGACACTGCTGATGCCGGGGTTGATAGTACCGGCGTCAAGGGTTGACAGTGCCGGGTGTCAGGGGTTGACAGTGGCGGTGTCAGGGGTTGACAGTGGCGGTGTCAGGGGTTGACAGCGCCACTGTCGAAGGGCTGGCCCGGCCGGCGGATGGACGTGAAGCGTCCCTCCGACCAGCGACTCGATCAGGATCCTCCATGCGAACACCGTGATGACGGCGCCGAGCTGAGCGAGGACCAGCGGCCCGTGCCCCGCGCCGAGGTCGGCGAGGAGCCCCGCTCCGAGGCCGGCACCCCTGCGGCGCCGAGGCCGGCACCGAGCAACGCGCGATCCAAGGCTCGAGGATCGCAGTAGGGCGGGGACGGATCCCGTACCGGCCGCACCACCTCCCCGGCGCCGGTTCGTCGCCGCGAGCCGTTCTTGCCTGGCCCGGTTTTCGATCCTCCTTCAGCGAAGGATTGAGCCGGCCGATGTTAAGCGTGTGCAGCCGCGTGCGGATGAGGATCCTGACCTCGGACGGCGTCACTGGCCGAGGCTCGGACGGGTGTGGTCAGGGCCGGCGTCCGTCGGCGGGCTGTTCGTGCGGACCCAGGGGCGCCGCCATCGCTTGAGCAGACGCCAGCAGAGCGAGCTGATGCGGCGTGCGCAGGACTCGGTGAGCAGCGCCGTCAGTCTGATCGACGTGCGAGACCGCGACCAGCCGCTCGTATACGTCAACCCGGCTTTCGAGCGCCTCACTGGCTATCCGGCCGGTGAGGTGCTCGGTCGCAGCTGGAGGCTGAGCGAGGGCGCAGAGACCGATCCCAAGACTGCGGCGAGGCTGCACGACGCGGTTGACCGCGGCGTGGAGATTCGCGTCCGGATGCGCTACCACCGACGCGACGACACGGTTTACTGGGGTGAGACGCTGATGGTGCCCATACCCGCCGAGAACGGCGCGGCGACGCACTACATGTCGATGCAGAAGGACGTCACCGAGAACGCCGAGGCGGTCCAGCGTGCGGCGCACATGGCCTATCACGACGCGCTGACGGGACTTCCCAACCGCGCGCAGCTCCTCGAGCATCTGGCGCTAGCGCTGGCGCGCGCGGAGCGCAAGGAGTCCGCGTTCGCCGTGGTGTTCTTGGACCTCAACCTCTTCAAGCAGGTCAATGACCGACACGGCCACGAGGCCGGCGACCGACTACTCGAGGACATTGCCGGTCGCTGGGGCTCGATTGCTCGAGACGGCGACTTGCTCGCGCGCTACGGTGGCGATGAGTTCGTTCTGCTGATCACGGACGTGCCGCGTGACTCCGTGCGCGGCACCGCGACGGCCGCCGCTGCGCGCTACGCAGACTCGCTCAAGCGTCCCTTCGACGTACAGGGCACACCGGTCCAGGTGATGGAGATCGGCGTCAGCGCCGGCATCGCCCTATACCCCGAGGACGCGACCACGCCGGCGGCGCTGCTCCTCGCTGCCGACGCAGATATGTATGCCCGCAAGCGTGCTCGAAGCGCCAGCCCCGACTCGCGAGTCATCGGCTTCGAGGCCTAGTTGTTCGGCGCGCGGCGCAAGCCGACTACATCGAGGGCATGATCCAAGGTCCATGGCGGGCATGAGCGCGCTTCGCACGGCCGACGTGATCGTCGTCGGATTGGGCGCGATGGGCAGCGCCACGTGCTTTCAGCTGGCTGCCCGCGGCGTGTCGGTCATCGGCGTCGATCGACATGAGCCCCCTCACGCCTATGGCTCCACCCATGGCGATACCAGGATCACTCGCTTGGCCATTGGGGAGGGGACGGAATACGTACCCCTGGTTCGCCGCTCGCACGACCTCTGGCGCGAGATCGAGGAGCAGGCTGGCGTGCAGCTGCTGACCCGATCGGGCGGACTCGTTCTTGCCCACGCCGCCAGTCCGTTTCTCGAGCAGACGCGGGCGTCCGCCCGTCGGTACGGGATCGCGCACGAGAACCTCTCCAGCGCCGAGCTCGTTGAGCGCTTCCCGATGTTCCTGGTCGATGAGCAGACTGAGGCGTACTACGAGCCCGAGGCCGGCTACGTCCGCCCCGAGGCGGCCGTCCGCGCGCAGCTCGAGCTGGCCCGTCACCACGGTGCCCAGCTGCGGCTCGGCGAGCACGTCGAGGAATGGTCGGCCTCAGCCGATGGCGTGATCGTCCGCACCGACCGCGAGACCTACGCGGCTCAGCAGCTGGTGCTGTGCGCGGGCGCCTGGATCCCGCAGCTCTTCCCGGAGGGCAGCGATATCTTCGCCATCCACCGCCAGCTCCTCTACTGGTTTCCGATCCGCGAGGGGTATCGGCAGTTTCGCGATATGCCCACGTTCATCTGGGATTTCGGCGGCGAGAAGCACGGCTTCGTGCACTTGCTGGGCTTCTACGGCTTCCCCGCCGTCGATGGCCCCAGAGGCGGCGTGAAGGTGGCCACGGAGTCCTACGAGCACACGACTACGCCCGACGGCCGGCAGCACCCCGCGACCCGCCGCGAGATCGATGACATGTACCGCCGGTACGTCGCACCCCACGTCCCGTGGCTCGCCGGGGAGCCGCTACGGACGAGCTCGTGTCTCTACACGAGCACGCGGGGGAGCCGGTTCGTCATCGATCGTCACCCCGAGCACGACGAGGTCTTGATCGTATCTCCCTGCTCCGGGCACGGGTTCAAGCACTCAACTGCCATCGGCGAGGCGGTCGCCCAGTGGGTGACCGGTGGCGCAAGCGATATCGACCTCAGCGCCTTCGGCCTCGCGCAGGCACGGCGGTAGGACCTTGGGGTTCGGCCGTTTGCTCAGTACGCGCCGAGGGTGTCGGTGACGACCTGCCGGCGCGTGGCGGAATCTGCTGCCTCCGCCCACGCAAGCAGCCACAGAGCGCTCAGCTGCTCGCTCGGTAGCACCAGGGTGTTGATGTAGTCCTCGATGTCACCGAACGACTCACCCCGGTCGATCATCGCTTTGACCGTGTAGTGCTCATTGGTCAGCCTCATGACTCCGTCTCTTTCTCGTCCATTAGCGCCGGGCGCTGGCGGGAAGCTCGGCGTCGGCGCGTTTGATCAGCTCGGCGGCGCTGTCCTCTGCCGTGAGCGAGGCGAATCCGACCTTGATCTCGCACCGATCGGGGTCGGTCGCGAGCGCGATTTGGATCGCACCGAAGCGCTCACGGGCATCCTTGATCGTCGCGCCTGACATCACGCACAGAAACTCGTCGCCGCCGATGCGAACGATCAAGTCATAGGAGCGCAGATGAGCGCGGATCGCCTTCACTGCGCGCTGGAGCAGCGCGTCTCCAGCGCCATGACCGTGCGCGTCGTTGACCGCCTTGAGGCCGACGACATCGACGTAGGCGATCACGAGCGGGCCCATCGCTCTGCGGGCACGAGCGATCTCGTGATCAAAATCCTCGAGGCCCGTCGCGCGCGATCGCGTCCCGGTCAGCCCATCGGTCTCAGCGGCCGCCAGCTGTCGCAGCAGCGCGTCGCGTTCTACATGGGCCTGCGTCACGTCACGGCTAGCCTGCTCGCGGTCTCGGGCCGCCTGCTCTCGGTCTGCCGCAGCCCGGACTCGACCCTCAGCCGCCAGGGCGCGGTGATCTGCGGCACTCGTGCGGTTCTCCGCCGCGCGGAGGCTGATCTCCGAGCCCTCACCTTCCAGGCCAGGCTCGTGCGTCGCCAGCTCGCGATCACGCAGCTCGGCGGCGTGGTCGCGCGCCGACGCCGCCAGATCGCGAGCGCGGGCAACCTGATCGCGAGCGCTTGCCGTCTCGCCACGCCCGCGGGCGCTGTACTGGCGCCTCTGAGCGCTGCGACTGCGCACTTCACGCGAAGAGCCGTGTGCTTCGGGGTCGCCGCCGCGCAGGAGGTCGCGATCGCTGGCCGCCTGATCGCTATCGGCAGCTGCCTGCTCTCGATCGGCCGCGGTCTGGTCGCTTTCAGACCCTGTCTGGTCAAAATCCGACAGGGTCTGCTCACGATCGACAAGCGTCTGATCGTGATCAAGGGTGATCGGCACGTCAATCCGCGGCCGTGGCACGGTCAGGCTTCCCAGCGACTCGCCATGGAGTCACTAACGGTCAGGGTTTGGAACATGACGACCTCCGGATTCAGGGAATCTCAGAAGTCACGTTGCGCTGCCCACCCGCTGCCGGGCGACATCACAATGGATGCCCTCCACCAGCAACGCTACTGCGCACGTCAAGTGCGCGAACAACAGTTCCCCCAACCGGTGCTTCGCGCCACCGGCCGAGTCGCGTGCCGGGCGCCGCGGAACGGCGGGTCTACCCGCCCGGTCCGCGGGGAAGGACGAACCCGAGACGCCCAGCGTCGGAGTGCGTATTGTCGAGCACGACGCTATGGCACAAGGACTCCAGGTTCCCTTCGAGCACGAGCTCGTCATCGTCCGCCCTGGGCCGCGAAGCGGTTACCGGTTCATCATCGCCATTCATTCCAGCCGCGCGGCGCAGCCGCCGGGCAGAGCCGCCGGGGGCTGCCGACTGGCCCGTTACGTCGATCCGCTCGACGGCCTCTATGACGCTCTGCGCCTATCCCAAGGGATGTCGCGCAAGGCCGCGATCGCGGGAACCCGCACCGGCGGTGCGAAGTGCGTGATCGCCGCGCCCGCCGATGAATCTTTGTGGCCATTGACGGGCGAGCGGCGCAAGGATGTCCTGCGTGACCTGGCCGAGCTCGTCGACGAGCTTGACGGCCGCTACCTGACGGGGCCCGACGTCGGCACCACCGCCGCGGACATGCAGTGGGTATATCGCCTCACCCCGTATGCCGCGGGCTTTGCCGGTGGCGGCACGACCGATGGCACCGCGGTGGGCGTCCACGCCTGCATCAGCACGGCCGCCGAGCATGTGTTCGGTCGTCGTGACCTGGCCGGCCTGCGGGTCACGATCGTTGGACTCGGCGGCGTGGGTGAGCGTCTCGCCCGTCATCTCGTCCACGCCGGCGCGGAGCTGACCGTGACCGATATCGACCTCGAGCGTCAGGCGCTTGCCACGGAGATCGGCGCGCAATGGATCGACGCGGACGGGGCCCAGCGCCACGACTGCGACATCCTCGCCCCCTGCGCCTTGGGCGCCACGCTGACCGCTGAAGAGGTCCGAGGCATGACATGCCGGCTCGTCGTGGGCGCCGCCAACAATCAGCTCGCGAGCGACGACGTCGCCGATGTCCTCACCGAGCAGGGCATCACCTGGGTGCCGGACTTCGTCGCCAATGCCGGCGGTCTGCTCTACGCCGTCAGCATCGCGAGAGACCATCTCTCCGAGCCCGATAGCCTTGCCGTCGTGCGGCGTCTCGGCGACACGGCAGGGGAGGTCCTCCGCCGCGCCGAGCGTGAACGCACCTCGACGCTCCAATCCGCGATCCGCATCGCCGACCAGCGACTCGACCTCGCCGATTAGCCGCGGTTCAGCTCGCGGCCCAGCGCGCGCGCGGCGGCGTGGACGGCCGGGGCGGCCTGGGCGGGCGTCAGCGTCCCGCCCGCCGGCATCGAGACCGACAGCGCGGCCCGGGCGTTGCCGCTCGCGGTGAGCACCGGTGCGGCCACGCACGTCAGTCCGGGCGATGCTTCCTCACGATCGTAGGCAAGTCCGATCCGACGGACGTCGTGGAGCTCGCGCTGCAGTCGGTCGGGTTCGATGAGGGTCCGCGACGTGCGGCGCGCCAGCGGCGCGTTGTCCTTCAGCCACGCGCTCCCCACGTCATCGGAGAAGGCCAGGAGCGCCTTTCCGAGGGCGGTGCAATGCGCCGGCAGGCGCCCACCGCGCCGCGACGGCGTGGGGACCTTGCGATGCCCGGAGATGATCTCGACGTAGAGCACTTCTCCGCCTTCGAGCACGGCCAGCTGGACCGTCTCGCGGGTGGCTTCGTACAGGTCCTCCATGTAGGCGAGCGCCACATCGCGCAGACGCTGCTGTCGGGGCACGATCTGCCCGAGCTCGAACAGCCCCACGCCGAGCCGCCAGCCGCGCCGCGAGCGCTCGAGCGCGCCTTGCTCAGCGAGCTGTCCCGCCAGCCGGTGCGCGGTCGAACGCGCGAGGCCGCTGCGCGTGGCGAGCTCGTCGAGGGTGAGCTCCGACGGCCCGGATCGAAACGCCCCGAGGAGGCGGAAGGCCCGGCTGATCACGGCATCGCCATCGGAGCTTCGCATCACGGTTGATTCCGCTGAGTGGGATGCACCATTGTCGCACGGCTTCCGGGACGCCACGATCAGCCGATGCTTGACAGTCGCCTTGCCGCCGATGAGCTCGATCGCCGAGCGCTTGCGCTGGGCACCGCGCGCGAACAGCGTCGCCCGATCGACCCGCTCACCGATGCGCTCCCGGAGCTCGCGATCGACGACGCGTACGCGATCGCCCAGCGCGGCGTCACCGCGCGGATCGCCGGCGGCGCGAGGCTCGTGGGCCATAAGATCGGCCTCACGTCGGTCGCCGTCCAGCAGCAGCTCGGCGTGACCGAACCTGACTATGGCGCGCTGCTCGACGTGATGGAGATCGACAGCGGTGCCACGATCGAGGCCACCGACTTCATCGCGCCACGGGTCGAGCTCGAGCTCGCCTTCCATCTCGCCGATCGCCTCACGGGGCCGGAGGTCACCGCGGCCGACGTGCGCCGCTGCACGGACTCGGTGCAGCCGGCGATCGAGCTGGTCGACAGCCGCGTCGCGGACTGGCGCATTCGCTTGGCCGACACCGTCGCGGACAACGCGTCATCAGCCGGGTTCGTGCTCGGCGGACGGCGCCGCCCGCTCGGCGAGCTGGACGTGAGCGCCGTCGTGGTCGAGTTGTGGCGCGGAGGCGAGGTCGTCGAGCGCGGCACCTCGAGCGCGGTGCTCGGCGACCCGTGCGCCGCGGTCGCGTGGTTGGCCAACGCGCTGGCGCCGTTCGGCGCGGCGCTCGAGGCCGGCCAGGTCGTCCTCTCGGGGGCGTGTACGCGGATGGTCGCGGTGTTGCCGGGGGACGACTTCCGCGGTACGTTTGGCGGCCTCGGCGAGGTTCGCCTGACCGTCGCGGGGCCGGACCGGTGAGCGCGCTGAGCGCAGCGATCGTCGGGTCGGGCAACATCGGCACCGACCTGATGGTCAAGCTGCTGCGTTCAGACTGGGTGCAACCGCGCTGGATGGTCGGCATCGACCCGCGCAGCAGCGGCCTGGCGCGCGCCCGCGACGCCGGCCTCGAGACGAGCGCCGACGGGATCGAGTGGCTGCTGAGCCGCGACGAGCTGCCCGAACTCGTGCTCGAGGCGACCTCCGCGCAGGTCCACGCCGCCAACGCCCCGCGCTACGAGGAGGCCGGCATCGTCGCACTCGACCTCACGCCGGCGGCGGTCGGTCCCTACGTCGTGCCGCCCGTGAACCTCGGGGCTCATCTGAACGTGACGAACTTGAACATGGTCACCTGCGGTGGCCAGGCCACCGTGCCGATCGTGCATGCGGTCAGTCGCGTCGCCGAGGTCCGCTACGCCGAGATCGTCGCCTCGATCGCGTCCCGCTCGGCCGGCCCCGGAACCCGGGCGAACATCGACGAGTTCACCGAGACGACGGCGCGCGCGCTCGCCGAGGTCGGAGGCGCCGCCCGGGGCAAGGCGATCATCATCCTCAATCCGGCCGAGCCCCCGCTGATGATGCGCGACACCGTGATCTGCTCGCTCGAGCGCGACGCCGACCGCGACGCGATCGAGGCGTCGGTCGAGCGGATGGTCGAGGAGGTTGCGACCTACGTGCCGGGCTACCGCCTCCGCGTCCCGCCGCAGTTCGGCGAGGCCCGCGTGTCGATCTTCGTGGAGGTCGAGGGACGCGGGGACTTCCTCCCGTCCTACGCGGGCAACCTGGACATCATGACCGCCGCCGCGGTGCGCGTCGCCGAGGAGCTCGCCCGAGCTCGAGCCACCTCACCGGCGGCCGTGGTGCGGTGATGGCCGATTCTGGCCGCCTGGAGGTGCGGGTGACCGACACCTGCCTGCGCGACGGCTCGCACGCGGTTCGCCACCAGCTGAGCACCGGACAGGTTCGCGATGTGGTGAGCGCGCTCGACCGCGCCGGTGTCCCGGTGCTGGAGGTCGCACACGGCGACGGTCTCGGCGGGAGCTCGTTCACCTACGGCTTCTCGCGGACACCCGAGCGCGAGCTCATCCAGACGGCGGTGCAGGTGGCCGAGCGCGCCCGTATCGCCGCGCTGCTGCTCCCGGGGATCGGGACGACCGAGGACCTCCGCGCGGTGGCCGACATCGGCGTCGCGATCATCCGCATCGCCACCCATTGCAGCGAGGCCGACATCGCGATCCAGCACTTCGGCGTCGCCCGCGAGCTGGGCCTCGAGTCAGTCGGATTCCTGATGATGTCGCACTCCCAGCCCGCGACGGTGCTCGCCGAGCAGGCGCGGATCATGGCCGATGCCGGCTGCCAGTGCGTCTACGTCGTCGACTCCGCCGGGGCGTTGGTGCCGCCGGCGGTGGCCGAGCGCGTCGCCGCGTTGGCGGGGGCGCTCGACGGCGCCGCGCAGGTCGGCTTCCACGGGCACGAGAACCTCGCCTGCGGCGTGGCGAACACGCTGGCGGCGATCGAGGCCGGCGCCGTGCAGGTCGACGCGAGCACGCGGCGCATGGGCGCCGGCGCCGGGAACACGCCGACCGAGGCGCTCGCGGCGGTGCTGGAGAAGCTCGGGGTCGTCACCGGGATCGACGTGGCCGCCGTCGCCGACGCCGCCGAGGACGTTGTCCGTCCGATCATGAGCCGCGAGTGCGTGCTCGACCGGATGGCATTGACGATGGGTTACGCGGGCGTCTACTCGAGCTTCCTCGAGCACGCCCGCCAAGCGGCCGACGCGTACGGCGTGTCCGGCCCGGACATCGTGCGGGCGTGCGGCGCGCGCGGGCTGATCGGCGGGCAGGAGGATCTGATCGCCGAGATCGCCTGTGAGCTAAGCGAGCGAGCGAGCAGCATGATCTGATCGGCGGCGCGCCGAGTCGGTTCCGGGGCGAGGAAGCAAGAACGGATCGTGGGGTTGCTCGCAACCACCTGGTATGCTAGTATTTCTTTAAGGAGAGTGGAGTGTTAGGAACGGTTGGCAAAGCGAGCCGCGTGCTGGACCTATTCACCAGCCAGCGGCCGGAATGGGGCGTGACGGAGACGTCGCTGGAGCTGGAGATTCCACGCTCCTCGGCGCACGACCTGCTGGCGACGCTCGCCGAGACGGGACTCTTACGGCACGCAGAGGGCAACCGGTACCGGCTCGGCTGGAAGCTCCTGGCTATGAGCAGCACCGTGCTCGACACATCCGACGTGCGCATACACGCGCGGCCGGTGATGCGCGCCCTGATGACGAAGCTCGGAGCAACCGTCCACCTGGCGATCCTCGACGAGGGCCAGGTGATGTACATCGACAAGCTCACCGCCGCGGCCGGACTGCCGGTGCCGCTGTCGGCGGTCGGGAAGCGCCTGCCCCCCCATTGCAGCGCCGTGGGCAAGGTGCTGCTGGCGCACGAGTCGCGCGGCACAGTGAGCGACGCGCTCGAGCGGTGCGGGATGTGTCAGTACACCGAGAAGACGATCTGCTCGGCCGACCGGCTCGGCTTCGAGCTCGCCGGCATCCGGCGGGCCGGAACCGCCCGGGACACGGAGGGCGCGGTCGACGGCGTGTGCTGCCACGCCGCCCCGATCGTCGACGCCGGCCGGGTCGTCGCGGCGATCAGCGTCAGCGTCTCGAGCACCGCGGACCGGCGCTTCGCCAACCGCTACGACGAGGTGGTGAGGGCCGCGGGCGTGAGGATCTCGCGCGGCCTCGCCGGCGCCCACCGCGAGCCGATGCGACATGCCGTCGCGGGCTGATCGAACCGGCTCCGCTCACAGGACGGGCTGGCCGCTTGCCGGACGGCACGCGCTCGTGACGGCCGCCTCGAGCGGCATCGGCCGCGCCGTCGCCTCCCAGCTGCGGGCGCGGGGCGCCGAGGTGTTCATCACCGGGACCAGCACTCGCACCGCCGAGGCGGCGCGGGAGATCGGCGCCGCCGGGTATGCGATCGCCGACTTCACGCAGCCGGCGGCGGGCGCGGAGGCGGTGAGCGCGGCGCTCGCGGCGCTCGGTGCCGTCGACATCCTGGTGGCCAACACCGGCGGGCCGAAGCCGTCCGCGTTCGCCGATCTGGGCGCCGAGGACTGGACGGCGGCCTACCACCTGATCCTCGGCAGCGCGCTCGCGTTGACCCGCGCAGCGCTGCCGGGGATGGTCGAGGCCGGCTGGGGGCGAATCGTCTACCTGACCTCGACCGCCGGACTCGTCCGTCCCCTCCCGGGACTGCACCTGTCAAACGTGATGCGCGCGGGGGTGGCCGCCCTGGCGCAGTCGATCGTGACCGAGATCGGCCCGCACGGGATCACCGCCAACGTGGTCGCGCCGGGGCCGACCGACACCCCCCGCCGGCGCCAGATCATGGAGTTCCAGGCCCGCGCGGCCGGCGTCGGCATCGCCGAGTTCGAGCGCCGTGAGCTGGCCGGCATTCCGATCCGCCGGTTCGGACGCGCGGACGAGGTTGCGAGCCTGGTGGCCTTCCTGTGCTCCGAGGAGGTCGGGTCGATCACCGGCGCGATCCACATCATCGACGGCGGGACGGCGGTGGTGTGAGCGCCTTCGAGGCATGGCTGGAGAGCGCCTGGCGGATGAAGCACTTCCGCCCGGGGGAGGCGATGCCGGATGCGCTGGTGAGCAGGTCCGCTGACGCGCACTGGCTCGATCCGGCGATGACCGGGAACCCGAGCCGGATCGGGGTGCTGCCGGAGGTGCCGAGCCGCACGATGGAGTTCTACGTCCAGGAGCTGCCGACGGGAACCGCCGGCGACCTGCAGCGCCATCGCCACGAGTCGGTGCACTACGTGGTCGGCGGCCAGGGCCACTCGGAGATCGGCCCGCGGACGGTGAGCTGGACGCGCGGGGATCTGATCTACACGCCGCCGTGGGTGTGGCATCGCCACTACAACGACGGCTCAGAAACGGTGCGGATGCTCCTGGTGGAGAACTCGCGACTGCTCGAGTCGCTCGGAATCAACGAGCGTGAGAGCGCCGGCGAGGTGTCGTATGACGAGTTCGTCACACGCCAGCGCTGACCCGCATCCGAGATCCTCGGATGATCGTTGTTGGGTGCTCGCGCCACCCGTAGCGTGAGCGTCATGATCAACCGGCTGAGCCACGTCGAGCTGGCGGTCACCGACCTCGACGCCGCCAAGCGCTTCTACTGTGAGGCGCTCGGCTTCCTCACCTCCACCGAGTCCGACCGGGCGCTCTGGCTGCGGGCGCCCGACGAGTTTGACGTGTGGTCGCTGAAGCTGACCCTCGATCATGAGCCGGGCCTGCTCGCCTTCGGCTTCCGGGTCGACCGCGAGGACAGCCTGGACGCGCTCGCCGCGCTGCACCACTCACTGGCGCTCCCGTTGCGCTGGCTGGCGGCGGGCGAGGAGCCCGGCCGCGGGCGGATGCTGCGCGTCCGCGCACCGGGCGGGCACGTCGTCAACTTCGAGCACGCGATCGACGAGGTGTCGATGCGCGGGCCGAACGGCCCGCACCTCCCGATGCGCCACACCCACCGGCGGGGAGGCGTCGCGCCGACGCGGCTGGACCACGTCAACGTCCGGGTCGCAGACCTCGAGGCGGCGCTCGGCTACTGGCAGGGGGCGCTGGCGTTCGCGGCGTCCGAGATCCAGGTCGACGCCGACGGCCACACCCAGCGCGCGTGGTTGCGTCGGGCGCCGTTCAGCCACGACATCGCGGTGGGCCGCGGCCGCACGGCGGGCTTTCACCACGTGGCCTACGCGATGCGCGACTCCGGCGCGCTGATCGGCGCCGCCGATCTGCTGTCCGACGCCGGCTGGGCCGTGATCGAGTACGGGCCGGGGCGGCACGGGATCACCGATGCCCAGTTCCTCTACATCCGTGATCCAGACGGGAACCGGATCGAGCTCTACGCCGGCGACTACGTGCGCGACCTCGATCGTCCGCCCCTGACCTGGACGATCGACGAGTATCAGTCGCGCGGCCTGCTTTGGTGGGGCCAGGCGCCGCCCGTCTCGTTCCTCGACGCCGGAGCCGTTCTTGACCGCGCGCTGGTAAGCCCAGCGCCAGACATGGAGGAGGTCGTCTCGCCGTGAGCATTTCCGATTCACCACGTTCTGTCAGCCGGACACCAGTGGCCGGTGCGGTAGCTCGCGGGCTCGATCGTCAGCCCGCCGTCGGGCTGACCGGCCTGAGCGTTGCCGTCGCGGTGTTCGCGATCCTCGGCGTGGTGATCGCCCCGCTGCGCTCGCTCGAGATCCTCGGTGCGCTCACCACGTTCTCGCTCCCGGCGCTCATCGCGAGCGCGCTGTGGTGGCACGGCTGGCCCGCGCGAGGGCTCTCCCGCCCCGTGGCAGGGATCGTGAACACGGCGCTGATCGTCTCGCTGGCACTGGCGCTGACGGCGCTCGCGCAGATCATCGTGGGGCGCGGAGACCTCGGGCACCTGCTCGACACCACGGCCGCCGCACCGTCCCACGCGCCGGGCCGGCCGGCCTTTCCCAGCTACCCGTGGACCCTTCCGCTGGCTGGGCTGATCTTCCTCACGATGATCCTGCTCACGTTCGTGTGCGACCGCTGGCCGCTGCGCAAGCTTGGTGATGTGGCCTCCGGCTTCGTCGCAATCGCCGTGTCCTGGGCCGTCGGCTTGCTGGCGTATTTCACCCTGGCCAACTGGAATCCGATCGTGCCCGCACCGGTCCAGAAGGTGCTGGGGCTGAGCAACCCGGGTGGACCGGTCAGTGCCTTCGACCTGCTCGCCTGGGCGCTGTGCGTCGCCGTCTGGGCGGTGGTGGTGTTCATCCCCCTCCGCGGCAAGCCGCTGGCGCCGATCCGCTCGACGCCGGTTCGGGTCCTCGCCGGGAACGTGGCCGTGATCGCGCTCGGATGGGTGACCTTCCGGCTGCTTCTGAACACCGCAGGTCTCGACGTTCCCGAGATCGCGGCGATCTGCGGTTCGACGATCGCCGCATCGATCATCGTGGCGCTCGTGTTCGAGGCCTGGCCAGCCCGCCTGGCTCGTTCGGACGGAGGGATCGTGGCCGGGATCCTGGCGAGTATCGCGGCGCTCGCGATCGTCATGTACGTCGTCTTGAGGGCGATCGGAAATGCTCGTGCTACCTGGACGCCGGCCAATCCTGTGGACCTCTGGGTCACCGTGTGCACGCTCAACTTCCTCGCCGCCGGGAGCATCCTCTGGTACGGCGTGTGGCGGCGCTGGCCGGCCTCGCCGGTCACCGAACCGCCGGCGAGCGGTGAGTGAGCATGAGCGCGCTGAGAAGTTCCCCCTCGCCTCACGGCGGCCAAGCTATGATCCTAGTATCTCAGAGTGTGGAAAGGGCAGCTACGTCTGCGTCGGATGACGCTGCGCGAGCGACTTCACTGACGCTGGTGGAGTTCGGGCGCCGCCAGCCCGTCGGCACGAAGGCCGACGCGGTCTTCTTCGCGCTCCGGGAGCAGCTGATCGCGGGGGAGCGACCGTACGGCGAGACTCTGAGCACCAACGAGCTCGCCCAGGAGTTCGGGGTCAGCCGGCGGCCCGTGATGGACGCGATGATGCGCCTGGAGGTCGCCGGGTTCATCGAGATCATCCGGCAGGTCGGATGCCGGGTGGTCGTGCCCGAGCGGAGGATGGTCCGCGAGCACTTCTACGCGGCCGGCGTGCTCGACGGCGCCGCCGCGCGGCTCGCCGCCTCCCGAGCTTCCGAGGCGGAGCGGGAGCTCTTGCGGCAAGCGCTGAGAGGCAGCCGCTCCGCCGCCCGGGCGTTCGACAAGCCCCGCTTCGAGGTCGCCAACAAGCGCTTCCACACGGCGCTTCTCACCGCCGGTGGCAACCGCCGTCTCGCCGACCTCGCGCACAGCTCGTGGGACCTCAGCGACTTCTATCTGCAGCGGCGCACGCCCGATGACCTGCGCCGCTCGCACCGTGAGCACGAGGCGATCGCCGAAGCGATCGCGCGGCGCGACCCGGAAGGGGCGCGGGACGCCGCGGAAGCTCACCTCGCCCGCTTCGGCGAGGCGCCGATCCTCCCTGACGACGACCCGGAAAGCTGAGCTGAGATGTCGCCCGAATTGATCGAGGTGCAACCCCACGTGAGCATCTGGTCCGACCTGTCCGGGATCGACCTGCGGCAACGGATGGTGCAGGCCGGCGGGGTACGCACGCGGGTGCTCGAGGCCGGCGAGGGCCCGGGGCTGGTGATGGTGCACGGCACCGGCGGCCACCTCGAGGCCTACGCCCGCAACGTCCGTGAGCTCTCGCAGCACTTCCGGCTGGTGCTCTACGACATGCTCGGGCACGGCTACACCGAGAAGCCCGACCGGCCGTACACGATCGACGTGCTGAGCGCCCATCTGCTTGACGTCATGGATGCGCTCGGGATCGCGCGCGCGCACCTCTCGGGCGAGTCGCTCGGCGGTTGGGTCGCGGCGTGGACCGCGGCCCACAGCCCACAGCGAGTCGACCGCCTCATTCTCAACACCCCCGGCAACATCACCAACAAGCCCGAGGTGATGGCGACGGTCAAGAGCTCCAGCCTGCAGGCGGTCCGCGGCGCCAGCCCCGAGTCGGTTCGCAAGCGCGTCGAGTGGCTGTTCCACGACACGACGCTGGTCACCGACGAGCTGGTCCGTCTGCGCTTGGCGATCTACACCCAGCCCGGGTTCGAGCGCGCGATGGAGAACATCGTCGCCGTCCAGGATTGGGAGTACCGCGCGCCGTTCGTGTGGTCGCCCGACTGGTGCGGCCGGATCGAGGCGCCCACGCTGCTGCTGTGGACCGACCACGATCCGACGGGCGGCCTGGACGAGGCCGATCTGCTCGAGCAATGGATCCCGGACACCCGGCTCGAGGTCATCGAGGGAGCCGGCCACTGGCCGCAATGGGAGAAGCCGACCGAGTTCCACCTGGCGCACGAGCGCTTTCTCAACGCTGCGGTCTGACAAGGGAGGGAACGTGGGAATCACGCAATGTGCATACGCGGAGCTGGCCGTGGAGGACCTCGAGGCGTCCCTCCACTTCCACCGGGACGTCGTCGGCATGGTCGAGCTCGGACGCGAGAACGGGACCGTCAGTCTCGGCTGCGGGGTCGATCACCGCTGCGACCTGGTCCTGCGAAACGGGGGCACCGGCGTCCGGCTGGTCGCTCTCGAGGTCGAATCGAACGAGGACCTCGAGCGCTACGCGGGACGGCTCGCCGAGCGCAGTGTCGCCGTGCAGCGTCGGAGCGATCCGCGGGCCGGCGTGGCAGACGCCGTGTGCTTCGATTCGCCCAGCGGGTTGGCGATCGAGCTCGTGCTGACCAAGGAGGGCCCGGCCTACCTGAACCCCGGCCAGGGCGAGCGCCGCGGAGGGATCGCGCCGATTGACTTCGACCACATCACGCTGAAGGTGCCCGACACCGAGGCGATGGTCGAGTTCCTCACGGGCGTGCTCGGGTTCTCGGTGTCGGATGAGATGCGCCCCGCGCCGGACGTGCTGGTTGCAGCGTGGACCCGAGCCGGCAGCCAGCATCACGACATCGCGATGTTCAAGGGCCCGCCGACACAGACCCTCCACCACTACGCGCTTCGCCTGGAGTCCTTCGAGCACCTCAAGCAGGCGGCCGANNGGCGGCAACGTCTACCTGTTCTTCTGGGAACCGGGAGGGAACCGCTGCGAGTTCTCCGCCGAGATGCCGCGCGTCGGGAAGGGCCCGACGAAGGTGTGGTCGGAGCTGCCGAAGGCCTTCAGCGCGTGGGGGGCAACCCCGCCCCCGACGTTCGCCGAAGGTTCATGACTCTAAGAGAGGAGTGGCCATGTCAGAGCAAGCAACCGCGGTGCCGCTGGAACAGCTCAGTCACGCGGAGTTGATCGAGAAAGCGCGTGAGCTGGGCGAGCTCGCCTGGGAGCACAACGCTCAGACCGAGGCTGCGCGGCGCCTGCCCGACGCTGTCGTCGACGCCCTGTTGGACTCCGGCCTGCTCCGGCTGGCCACCTCGCGGCGGATGGGCGGTCTCGAGGCGCACCCGTTGACGTTGGTCGAGGTGGGCCGCGAGCTCGCCCGCGGGTCCGCCGCTCTGGGCTGGCTCTACGGCCTGTCGACCGGTCATCAGTGGTACCTGTCGTTCACCTCTGAGCGTCTCCAGGAGGAGGTGCGCGACTCCGAGCCCGGCTTGATCGTCGATTCGCTGGTGCCCGCGGGACGGGCCGAGGTGGTTGACGGCGGCTACCTGCTCTCGGGCCGCTGGCGGTTCGTGAGCGGCGTCGAGTGGTGCTCGTGGGCGGGTCTCGCCTTCGTCCCGCCGGGTACCGACCCGCCCGCGCCGGTGGTCGCACTCGTACCGGCCAAGGAGCTGACAATCGAGGACACGTGGCACGTCGTCGGCCTGCGGGGAACCGCGAGCAACGAGGTGGTCGTCGAGCGAGTCTTCGTCCCCTCGTATCGGATCTTTGCACTGGCTCGCTTCGCGGCCGACAACCAGCCGCAGGGTGAGGTCGTGGAGGAGGGCACCGTATTCAAGCTCCCGTTCATGGGGATGGCGGCGATCCACCTGTGCTACACGGCGCTGGGCACGGCGCAACGGGCGATCGACGAGTTCTCGGCGTGGACCAAGAAGCGCGTCCGGGCCTACGAGCACACGGCCGCGCAGGAGGCTCCATACTCGCAACTCACCCTCGCCGACGCCGTGGCCAAGTGGGATGCGGCCCACGCGCTGATGCTCCAGTACGTGCGCGACATGTGGGAAGCGGCGGAGGCCGGGAGGGTGGTCCTGTCCCCCGAGACCCGTGCGCGCATGTTCGCGCAGCGTGCGTTCATCGCCCGCACGAGCGCGGAGCTGACCAACCAGCTGTTCCTCGACTCGGGCGCGATGTCTCTGTTCGAGACCTCGGCGATGCAGCAGCTGTGGCGGGACGCCAATGCCGCCTCGATGCACATGGTGCTCGGTCGGGGCGATGCGCTCACCAGCCTTGGACGCAATCTGATGGGCTTGCCCGGCCATCACTTCGCATGAGGAGAGCGAGATGCCCAACCTGTCCGCGATGACGCGCCCGGGCCCGTCCGGTGCGGCTCGACCGGATCCGCCGGATCAGCGACGCTTTCGCGATGCGCTCGGCACCTTCGCCACCGGCGTGACGATCGTCAGCACGCGATCGGGTGAGCAGGTGCACGGCATGACCGCCAACGGCTTCATGTCGGTATCGCTCGATCCGGCGCTGGTCGTCGTCTCCGTCGCGACCAAGGCGAGGATGCACGACCTGCTCCTCCAGGCTGGGCGTTACGGAGTCAGCGTCCTCGCCCGCGACCAGGAGCAGGTCAGCCGGCACTTCGCGGGCCGACCGCAGCAGGGCACGGAGATCGAGCTCCGCGAGATCGAGGGCGTGCCGCTGGTCGACCGAGCGCTCACCCACGTCGTCGCGGGACTGGTGGACGCCCACCGGGCCGGGGACCACACGCTGTTCATCGGGGAGGTGCTGCACTTCGAGCATCGTCCGGGCGAGCCGCTGATCTTCCACTCCGGCGCATACCGCAACCTGATGGCATCAGCGATCGATCCGACGCGGTCCGAGGAGTGGGCCGGCGAGCTTCACACCTGGGGGTTACGGCTCGACCGCCGTAGCTCTTGACCCGCGGAGGGCTCATCGCCGGGGCAGTGCAGTCCCGATGAGAGGCTCACGCGGTGCTCACGCGATAGAGCACCGCGCTGTCGGGTGGAACCCACGCGCTGATCCTGCCCGTGGTCGTGTCCGTAGCGTAGGTCCAGAGATTCTCGAACACGTAAGCGCCGGCGGGTGAGAGTCCGATCGCGTGGGCGTCGGTGCTGATCCGCAGGCCACGCCCGCCCCGGTTGAGCAGCGCGACGGCGCGGCTACCGTTGACGAGCGGCTTGACCCACACCTGCGCATGAGCGTCCTGTTGGATCGGCGTGCCTTGGATGCCGAGGGAATCCTGGTCGACTGCGATCACCTGCGGGTTCTCGAGCATGGTGATCGTCGCGGGCGACAAGGTGCGGGGGTCGCTGCCGAGGATCAGCGGCGCCGCGACGATCGCCCACATCGACAGCTGCGCTTGCGCTTGCGCGTTGGTCATGCCGAGCTCGGGCCCGAGGTAGTCCGGGGCATTCCAGTGTCCGGGACCCGCCGCGCGTGGATGGGCGGCGTCGGCATCGAGGTTCCTCAGTACATTGACGAACTGGATGTTCCCGGTGAAGCCGATGTCCGTGTCGGTGCGCCAGCTCTGTGCGATCCGCGGCGCCCACTGAACGTTGGCGTAGGCCGAGTCGGCGAACGACGGTCGCGTTCCGTTGATCTGGCCGGGGACCCAGAAGTTGCACACGTTCAGCAGCATGAACCGGCGGCTGGAGTTATTCGCCAGCGCCGTGGCGAACTGGTCGTATGCCGACTTGGGGTCCAGGCCCTCCTGCCCGGCGCCGCAGAAGTCCATCTTGACGGCGTCGAACCCCCAAGCCGCAAAGGCGTTGGCGTCCTCCTGGTAGTGGCCGACCGAGCCGACACCCTCGCCGTTGCAGCCGCTCGCGCCGGCGTCGGTGTAGATCCCCGCCAGCAGACCCCGCGCGTGCAGCCAAGCAGTCAGCCAGGCCAAGCCGTGCGGCCACTGTCGAGGGTTGACGATCAGCTCGCCGTGGCTGTCACGTCTCCCGCTCGCCCAACCGTAGTCCAGCCACACGATCCGGTAGCCGGCGCGGGCCAGACCCCGGTCGATCAGCGCCCGAGCAACGGAGATGATCGTCTTCTCATCGTAGACTCCGCCGACCCCGTAGTACGTGTTCCACCCCATATACGGGGTCGCCAGCTCCGAGCTAAGGCGCGTGTCAACGATCCACGCGGCGCGGGCCGGGCTTCGATCGGGGACGCCCGCGCTATTGACGGCGCGGACATCGAAGGTGTGGCGACCGTCGACCAACGCCGTGTAGGGCTCGGGGCTTGGGCACAGGACCCACGGCCCATCGTCAAGACGGCACTGGAATGTGCTTCCGGGAGCCGTCGAGCCGAACGCCAGCACCGCCGAAGAACGACCGACGACGCCCATAGGGGCAGCGGTGATGATCGTGTTCGGCATCGGCGAGCGCGCACGATGCCTGCCGCTTCCCGCGATCGTGATCGTCCCCACAGGGGTGCAGTCGATCCTCGCGACAAACGTCTGGATCTGGCTATCGACATCCAGGCACACAAGTGCCCTGTACGCGCCGGGCGCGATCACTGGGGATTGCATCCCGACCCCGGTGCTGAAGTGCACCGCCGCCGAAGCCCCGACCGCGAGCCCAGGAACCGAGAAGCCCGCAATACCGATGAGATCGCCGCCTGAGACGGGGCGCACGCTCAAGAACCCCAGCGTCGGCCGGACGTCCGCCGTTCCCGAGTTGACGATCGTCGCCGAACCGGCCACCCTCGGGCCGACCGCGGTCACGGTGGGCGCGCGAGCGACCAAAGGCAGCGTCGCGGCGGGCGCTTCGGGGCTCGCAGCGTCCGCGACCGTTCCCACCGCGCTCGTGAGCGCCGGCGCCAAGCACGCGAGGATCAATCCTCCGAGCACGATCAGCCGGCGAGCCATCACAGCGGTGCTGTCGCTAGGGGCCATAGCACAGCCTAGGTGTTGTGCTTCGGGT
>PMOY01000061.1 GCA_003165655.1 Solirubrobacterales bacterium | reverse complement strand
CCGGTGATCGTGCCGCCGGTGCCCACGCCGGAGACGACCACGTCCACACGGCCGGCGGTGTCGTTCCAGATCTCCTCGGCCGTCGTGCGGCGATGGATTTCGGGATTTGCCGGGTTATCGAATTGCTGGGGCATGAAGTATTTGGCCGGGTCGCTATCACGAATGGCCTTGGCTCGCGCGATCGCGCCCTTCATGCCCTCGGCCGCCGGCGTCAGCACCAGCTTCGCCCCCAGCATCGCCAGCAGCGTCCGCCGCTCCAGCGACATCGTCTCCGGCATCAGCAGCGTGATTTTGTACCCTCTCGCCGCCGCCACGAACGCCAGCGCGATCCCCGTGTTGCCGCTCGTCGCCTCGACGATCGTCGTGCGTCCAGGCTCGATCCGGCCTTCGCGCTCCGCGGCTTCGATCATCGCCACCCCGATCCTGTCCTTCACGCTGCCGCCGGGATTGAGCCACTCGAGCTTGGCGAACAGCTCGACCTCGGTCTCGGGCAGCATCCGCGTCAGCCGCACCATCGGGGTCCGGCCGACATGCTCGGCGATGTTGGTGGGTAGGCCTGTCATCGCGACGAGAACCCTATGAGAAACGCGTGGCGCGCGAATCTGCCCGCACCGCCGGGAGCCGAGGAGACGCGCTCAGATGTAGTACATGGCCGCGCCCGCGTCCTGCGCCTCGCGCTCGGCCACGTCGGCGATCGTCGACGCGCCCAGCACCGACCGGGCGGCATTGGCGGCGTCGGCAAAGACCCCCGTCGCGCCGGGTCCGACGGGCCCGTCGAGCAGCTCGACGATCTCGAGCACGGACACCTCCGCGGGACTGCGCTCGAAGCTGTAGCCACCCTTGACACCCCGTTGCGAACGCAGCACACCGGCGCGCCGCAGGGTGGCGAACAGCTGCTCGAGAAATTGCACAGGGATGTCGCGCCGCCGCGCGAGCTCGGCGATCGGCACGGGAGCGCCGTCACCATGGCGATACAGCTCCACAAGCGCACGCAGCGCATACGGGGACTTGGTGGTGATCGAGATCATCGGACGCGGGACATTGTCGCCGCAGCGCCGGATGAGTGCATCCCGCCACCCGACGCTCGCAAGAGTCGCCTCGGGCGTCCGACCCGCCACCCGACGCTCGCAAGAGTCGCCTCGGGCGTCCGACCCGCGCCAGCTGCATGCCCGATGGCATGCGACTGGTGTGGGACGGATCTCGCGGCGGCCCCCGGGATCTCGAGGCGCCCCCCCGCTAGATCCAACCGCGCTCGGTGGCCATCAGCACGGCCTGCGCCCGGTCCATGGCGCCGAGCTTTCCGTAGACATTGTGCAGGTGCGTACGGACCGTGCTCGTCGATAGGTTGAGCTCGGCGGCGATCTGCTTGTAAACCATGCCACGCGCCAGTCGGCGCAGGACGTCGACCTCACGCGCCGACAGCGGGCACGGGTCGATCTGCCTTGGCCGGCCGCCGGAGCTCGGCAGCGGTAGGTCGTACATGACGGAACGCAACTGCTGGGGCCGGATGCCGACGAGGCGGGCGACGCCCAGGAGCTCGGCCGGCGACACGGCGCCGCTGAGGGCATAGTGAGCGAGCATGTCGGCGAGGCGGATGAGCGAGGACCCTCCCGCGACATCCTCGGAGTGGTGGCGTTCGATCGCGCTCGCGATGGACTGCGGCAGCCCCCACCTGCGCGCGAGGACACCGCCGACCACCGCATGGTCGACACCGAGCTCGCTGCGCTCGCGCTCGAGGCGCTCCTCCGGCGTGCGAGCGTCACCGTGAACCTGGCGCGGATATCCGGGGTAGGCGTGGATCAGGACGAGCTTGCCGACGTCGTGCAGGAGCGAAGTGACCATCAGACGGTCGCGTTCCTCGTACCCGAGCTCGCGTGCGACTCGGTCGGCGGCCCGCTGAGTCGCGACGGCGTGCAGTCGGAAACGCTCGGGGACGCCCTGCCACACCGCCGTCCGCTCGAAGAAGTCGAACGTCCGCGCACGGCTTGCGATCGACAGCACAGTGCGCGGTGACAACACCTCGACCGCTTTCACGGCGGTGTCGACATGTCCCCGGGTGCGCCCCTCGACGCCGTTGGCGAGCCGCAGCACGGCCACGGCGAGCGCCACGTCCCCTTCGACGGCGGCAACGACGTCAGAGCTCGCAGGCTCACCGGCCTCGAAGAGACGCAGCACCCGATTGCGTGACTCGACGAGGACCGGGAATCCCTCGAGCGCCTCGAAGGCGGCGGTCAGGCGCCGACCGTGGCCCTCGTTGTGGTGACGTTGGCGAACGGCGATGGGCTCGTCGGCAACTGACTCGTCGGTGACGGGCTCGGGCGTGATGGAGTCGGCGGCAGCGACAGGCGGCATAGGTGGCTCGCGACTCCCTGGCGTGATCTCAGTCAAGCGCAAGAACTCGGCGTCCTGGACTTCCCCAGGAAGTATCGGCACGGACGTATTCGTGGTTTAGTGATGGTCCCGCCCAGATCTCCCTATCGCCCGGTCGATGCGACCGAGCGTCTCGTCGCGCCCAAGCAGCGCGACGCTCTCGAAGATACCGGGTGAGGCCGTCGTTCCGGAGATCGCAACCCTGACGGGCTGGAAGATCTTGCCCGGACTCAGTCCGCGGCGCTCGACCACCTGACGGAGCGCCGCCTCGACCGTCTCCTGCGTAAAGGGTTCGGCTTCGCTCAGAGCGTCGCGCGCCTCGCGAAGGATCTCGATCCCGTCGCCGGTGCCGATCGTCCGCTGGTAGGCGGCGGGATCATCGACCGGTCCGTCCAAGAGGAACCCGGCGAGCGGCCAGAAGTCGGCGAGCGTCTGGATCTTCTCGGCGGAGATCCCGACAGCCTCACGGAGTCCGTTGCGCCCGGTGAAGTCCTCGAGTGCTCGCGTCAGCTCATCGATCCCAAGCTCACGCAGGTATCTGCCGTTCATGTGCCGGAGCTTGCGCTCGTCGAACACGGCCGGGTTCTTGGACACGCGCTCGAGGCGGAAGCGCTGTGCCAGTTCATCGAGCGTGAAGTACTCCTCGTCGGCCGCGAAACCGGCGCCGAGCAGGGCGAGGTAGTTGTCGAGCGCCTGGGGCAGGTACCCGGCCGCGCGGAGCTCCTGGACTGAGGCAGCGCCGTGGCGCTTTGACAGCTTCTTGCCGTCGGGGCCGTGGAGCAGCGGTAGGTGAGCGTAGATGGGTGCCGCGCGGCCGAGCGCCTCGAACACAAGCAGCTGCTTCGGGGTGTTCGAGAGGTGGTCCTCGCCGCGAACCACGTGCGTGATCCCGGCATCGAGGTCGTCGATCGCGACAGCGAAGTTGTAGAGGGGAGAGTCGTCGGCGCGGGCGATCACCGGGTCATCCATGCTCACGTTGGGGAACCTGGTCTCACCGCGAATCACGTCGTCGACCACCGTCTCACCGGTGTCGGGGACATGGAGGCGGACCGCGCCCTGGACTTCCGGCTCGCCGCGGAAGCCGCGGTCGTGGCCGTGTTCCTGCTTGTATGCCTTCACGTCCTCCGCCGTGGCGCTGGAGTGGTAGGCGTGGCCGCTCTCCAGCAGGCCCCGCAAGAGCTCCCCGTGGCGCTCCGCGCGCTCAGACTGAAAGATCGGGCCCTCGTCCCAGTCGAGGTTCAGCCACCTGAGCGCGTCGAGGATCTGCTCGACGTTCTCCGCCGTCGATCGCTCGCGGTCGGTATCTTCGATTCGCAGTACCAGCGTGCCGCCGTGGCCGCAGGCTAGAAGCCAGTTGTATAGGGCCGTGCGGGCGCCGCCGATGTGCAGCGCACCCGTCGGGGAAGGAGCGAAACGGACTCTCATGCCCATCGCCGCATGCTAATCGGCGCCCACGTCTCGCAGGCGGGCGGCCTGCCGCACGCGGTCGAGCGCGGCGTGCTGCGCGGCTGCCGCTCGATCCAGATCTTCAATCAGTCGCCGCGGATGTGGCGACCGACGGCGTACGGGCAAGAGGATTTCGAGGCGTTCCGCGAGGCGATGTCCGCGAGCCCGATCGAGGCCGTTCTGATCCACGCCGTCTACCTCCTCAACTGCGCCTCCGACGACCAAGAGATCGCCGAGAAGTCACTGACCTCGCTGATCCAGTCGCTTCGCGTCGGCGACGCGATCGGGGCCTCCGGTGTCGTGCTCCATCCCGGATCGGCGAAGAGCGGCGATGTGGGCGAGGCGATCGCACGCGCCGGAGCGGTGATCCGCGAGGCGCTGGTCTGCACATCGGAGTGCCCGCTCCAGCTCGAGAACACCGCCGGCGCCGGCGGGACCCTGGGACGCTCGTTCGATGAGCTCGCAGCGCTGCTGGACGCGGCCGGTGGCGACGGACGACTCGGGCTGTGCCTGGACTCGTGTCACCTGCTCGCGTCGGGATACGACATCCGCACCGCGCCCGGTCTGCGCGACGCCCTCGACGAGTGCGATCGCCTCGTCGGCTTGGACCGGCTCGGCTCGCTGCACATCAACGACTCGGCGCAGCCGCTCGGATCCAACCGTGATCGCCACGCGAACCTCGGGGACGGCGAGCTCGGCGAGCGTGGATGCGCCGTATTCCTGTCGGAGCCCCGCTTCGAGGGGCTGCCGTGCGTACTCGAAACGCCAGGGCCCGACGGGAGCGGGCCGAAGGCGGACGAGGTCGCCCTGGCGGGGAGGCTGCGCAAGCGCGGCAAGGCGGCGAGACGGCGAGCGTCCGCACGCTGACGGGTGTCGGCGCTAGCGAGACCGCACCCTCTCCGCCACCAGGCGATCTCGACCGGAGCATTCGCCGGCTCCATCTGGGGAGGGCACCCGCCGCCGCCCGCGAACCAGGCCGCCCCAGACCAGCATCGCCAGCACTGATAAAGCGCCGCCGAGCGCGCATACGGCGAGCCAGCCGGCGCTGCGCCAGGCGAAGTCGGCACCGGCCGACGCGAGCGCGCCGCAGAGAAAGTTGCCGGTCATGTACGCGGTCGTCAGGCGGCTGCGCGCGTCGGGGCGCAGCGCGTAGATGACCGTCTGATTGAGGATGTGCTGTCCCTGGATGCCGAGGTCGAGCACCATGATCCCCACGATCAGGAGCACCACCTGAGTGCGCCCGAGCGCGATCAGGGCCCATCCGAGCGCGATCGCCGTCAGGAAGAATCCCGTTGCGCTCGTCGCACCCCCGCGATCGGCCGCGCGACCGGCAGCCTGCGCGGCGACGGTTCCCGCGAGCCCGGCGAGCCCGAACAGTCCGATCACGGCGGCGCCGTAGGAGAACGGTGGTCGCGACAGGAGCAGGGCCAGCGACGTCCACAGCACCGAGAAGCTCGCCATCCCGAGGCCGCCGTAGACCATCCGGAGCCGGAGCACC
Source organism: Solirubrobacterales bacterium (assembly GCA_003165655.1). Classification (GTDB taxonomy): domain Bacteria; phylum Actinomycetota; class Thermoleophilia; order Solirubrobacterales; family Solirubrobacteraceae; genus Palsa-465. The sequence goes on along the minus strand of PMOY01000061.1, from coordinate 8,206 downwards.
GGCTCCTCGCGGATCAGCGTGCCCACCGAGGCGACCAGCTTCGGATACGGCGGACCTCCCTGTGGAGCCACGTCGGGCAGCGCCCGCCACAGCGCCGCCGAGAGGATCAGCATGGCCCCCGCAGCCAAGGCGAAGACCGTGCGCCACCCCGCGATCGCGGCCACCAGGCCGCTCACGGTCCGCGCGAGCAGGATGCCCATCAGCAGCCCGCTCATGACCTGGCCGACGACGCGGCCGCGCTCGTCCTCGGACGCCAGCGCGCTCGCGAACGGGACGAGGATCTGTGCGACCACGGATGTCACACCGACGACGCCGAGAGCGAGCGCGAGCAACCCGAGGCCCGGAGCCGCCGCCGCGGCTGCCAGCCCCAGCGCAGTCACCACCAGCATCCGCGAGACGAGCCGCCGGCGGTCGAGCAGATCGCCGAGGGGGACGAGCAGCACGAGGCCGGCTGCGTAACCGATCTGCGTGACCGTGACGAGCAGCGCCGCGTCCGAGGCAGAGGTACCGACGCCCACGGCGATTGCGTGGAGCAGCGGCTGCGCGTAGTAGAGGTTCGCGACCGCGGCGCCGCACGCGACCGCGAGCAGAATCATCATCGACGGCGACAGCCGGCGCTCAGCCGTGACAGACGTGATCGGCACTCAGGTCAAGGATAGGACGGCCGCTCGTGGGCTCTTCCGGGCGCGACCGCCGGGCCCTACCCGGCGTCCTCGAAGGGAGCGGCCATCACGCGTGCCGCGGTGGGGCGGGGCCCGCACGGCGCTCGGGGACCGGACCGCCATCGTGCGAGCGGCCCCACGGCCCGCTCTGCGGCGTGCGAGCGGGCCCACGGCCCGCTGCGGCATGCGAGCGGGCGCACGGCCCGCTGCGGCCAGGGGCTCGTCGCTACGGTTGCCTCAAACACATCTCGGCAGCAGGAGGCGAGCGATGGCGGGAGCTCTACACGGCAGAGGCGGTCGTTACCGGCGGGCGCGCCGAAGGTCACGGGCAAGGGAGCGACGGCGCGCTGGATGTCCTGCTTCGAATGCCGAAGGAGATGGGCGGCGAGGCAAAGGCTTCGACCTCGCCGTGACACTCGACGTGACTCTGCCGCAGGTCCCGACCCAGCCGTGGCCGCCCGCCTCGTCACCGCGGCGCACGAGGTCTGTCCCTACTCGAATGCCACGCGCGGCAACATCGATGTGAGCCTGACCGCCAACGGCGAACCCGTCGCCTGATCGACTCCACGGGCGCGACGAGCGGGCCTGCTGACAACGGGCCCTCTCTATATACCATCATCGAGGTTTCGGTGATCCGTTTCCGTCCGGCTTCCGTATGCCTACGTGAACGAAGAGCGTCGAGTGCCCAGCCTCATCGGTGAACGCCGCGTCGAGGCATCGTGGAACGCTGCATCACTGCTTGGTGCTCGGCGAAGTCCAATCGAGGAGGATGATCATTGTGGGTGACCTCACACGGCTCGGTTTCGTGAAGTCCTCGGCGGGTGCAGCGGCGAGTATGACCGTCATCGGAGCTCTCGTGACCTCACAGGCACAAGCGGACGATGGCCACATTGGGTCCGAGCCCGTCGTCGCATATGTCAAGGACCCCAGCAGCGGGGAGATCTCGGTGATGTCCGGGGATCGCGAAGTCACTGTTCGCGACCGGAAGCTTGCCGCGCAGATCTCCCGCGCCGCCCGCTGAACAAGCCCGCGACCTGCTGTAACAGCCCCGTTCCCCACACCCCATTCGGAGGTTCATCATGTCGTCTCACCGCGAGGCGCCGGCGATCAGCAAGGACCCGGTCGCCGACAACACTGACACGTACGCGTTCGTGTCCCCCGATGATCCTGGCACGGTCACCATCATCACCAACTACCTGCCACTGGAGGCGCCGTTCGGAGGCCCGAACTTCTTCGAGTTCGGGGACGACGTCCGCTATGACATCAACATCGATAACAACGGCGACGGCAAGCCTGACATTACCTACGAGTTCAAATTCGAGACGCTTGTTCGTGACCCGGATACCTTCCTGTACAACACGGGCACGATCGCATCGATCCACAGCCCGAACTGGAACCGCCGCCAGTTCTACACCGTCACGCTGATCAGGGGCGGCAAGCGCAGGGTGCTCGCGCGCCGCCTGGCGTGTCCCCCATGCAATATCGGCCCGGCGTCAACGCCCAACTACGGGGCACTGGCAGCAGAAGCGCTCCACTCGATCGGCGGCGGACGCACGGTGTTCGCCGGGCAGCGACTCGAGGGGTTCTACGTCGACCTCGGCGCGATCTTCGACCTCGGTGACCTGCGACCGTTCGAGAAACTGCACATCGCGGGGATGGCGAACTCGGTCGGCGTCAACGCCACGAACGGCTTCGGCGTTCACTCGATCGCGATCAAGGTGCCCAAGAGCGAACTGGCCCGGGGAGGCCACACACCGACCAACCCGATGTCGGCAGACGCGGTAATCGGCGTATGGGGGGCGGCGAGCCGCCCGAAATCACTGATTCGCGAGCCGGGTGGGAAGCTCCACGAGTCCGGTAGCTGGGTGCAGGTCTCGCGGCTCGGAAACCCACTGTTCAACGAAGTCATCGTCCCCATGGGCAAGAAGGACCTGTGGAACTCTTTGACGCCGGCGGACGACAAGAGCTTCCTGAAGTACGTCGAGCACCCAGAGCTCGCCGGGCTGCTCCCCGTGCTCTACCCGACCGTGTTCCCCAAGCTCGCAGGTCTGAAGGCGCCGCGCGCGGATCTCGCCGCCATTCTCCTGACCGGGATCCCGGCGGGGATCGTCCCGGGCTTCCAGAACTACACGGGGAAGACCTACGCCGATGAGCTGAGGCTCAACATGGCGATACCGCCGACCACGAGCAGCCCAAACCCGATCGGATTGATCGCCGGCGACGCAGCGGGCTTCCCCAACGGGCGCCGCGTGTTCGACGACATCGTCTCGATCGAGCTGCGCGCGATCGCCGGCGCAACCTATCCGCTCGTGGACAAGTCCTACACGCCCGACGGAGCAGCGTCGCTGATCACCGACGGGCTCACGGACGCCGACACCACGTACCTCCCCAAGTTCCCGTACCTCGGGACGCCGCAGAGCGGCTACCAGACCTCACCGTTGGGCCTGGTCGCATAGCAGCCATGCGTCACACGGTTACCACAGACACCAACGAAGCAACCGCGGAAGCGGGCATTGGCCACGGGCATACGCACGAGGGGAGGGGCGGCGTGCACCGGCACACGCACGAGGACGTGGGCGGCGGCGCGCGTACGCACGGGGAAGCGGGCATCAGCCTCAGCGAGGCGGCGGCGAGCGCGAGCGTGGCGCTCGACATCGGCGCCGGACGGGGTGCGCTCCTGATCTACCCGAGCGAGCGCTTCCGCGGTCTCGAGATCGAAATCAGCCGCGTGGGCGGCGACGGCCATCGGGTTCACACCGGTGTGCACGAACGCACGACGCAGAGAGGTTCGAGGCTCACGGCGATCTTCGGCAGCCTGCCGGCAGCCGAATACCTCGTCTGGGAGGATGAGAGGACCGAAGGCCCGGTGGTGACGGTGCCGGACGGAGCTGGCACAGAACTCCGCCTCAGCTAGCACGTTCTGGGCGCCCGCGCCGGCGGGCGCCCAAAGCTGCGCCGCCGCCGGACGGTTCCCGCCGATCGAGAGGAGCTGGCGTGCAATACGTACGGCTGGGCCAGTCAGGTCTCAAGGTCTCGCGCATCGGCTTGGGCATGATGAGTTATGGGGACCCCGCCGGCCAGACATGGGCCCTCTCGCATGATGATGCCGAACCGATTGTCCGCCGAGCGGTCGAGGCCGGCATCACGTTCTTCGATACTGCCGACGAGTACTCGGGCGGCGTGAGCGAGGAGATCACCGGTCGACTTCTCGGAAGGCTCTACCCGCACCGCGACGGGTCACACGTCTCGAGTCGCACTACCTTCCGCATCCAGCCGGGGGCCATACCTAGCTCGAGCGGCGCCGGAACAGTCCTCCCGCCAACGCGACCGACACAGTGATGATGGCGACGCTCCAAGCGACCGCGTGCCACGCGCTGGCGCCTACCGGTGCGCCGTCCAGGAGCGCGCGAATCGCGTCAACGACAGCCGTCACGGGCTGGTTGGTCGCGAACCCCTGGAGCCATGACGGCATCGTGTGGATAGGAACGAACGCGCTGCTCGGATAAGGCAGGAAGCTGACGAGGAACGTAATCCCTTGGGCCGCCTCCGGCGAGTGAGCGAGAATGCCGATCGCGGCTGCGAACCACGAGATCGCGAGCACGAACAGAGCGAGGATGCAGATGGCCACGCGCCAGCTGGCGGGGTTGCCGTGCGGCCGGAACCCGATCGCGAGCGCGACGGCGAACACGAGCGTCGAGGAGAGAATGTTGCGCGCCACGCTGGCGACGACGTGGCCGTTGATCAGCGTCTCGCCGCGGACATCCATCGAGCGGAAGCGGTCGATGATCCCGCTTCTCAGGTCGCTGGCGACGCTCACAGCTGTCGTTGCGGCACCGAACCCGACACAGACGAGCAGTACTCCGGGCACGACATAGTTGACATAGTGGGTGCCGGTGTGGATCGCGCCGCCGAACAGGTAGACGAACATCACCATCAGCAGGACGGGCAACACGAGCGCGGTCGTCAGGGCGTCGACGTTGCGCAGCGAGAGCCGCAGCGAGCGGAGCACCATCGTCCGAGCCTCGGACCACACCCGCGCGGGACCACGACGTGACACCGCGGGGACGGCGGCGGCGTAGGAGCTCTCAGACATGTGCGGTCTCGCTTTCGGTTGTATTCGTGTGGTGTCCGGTCAACGTCATGAAGACGTCGTCGAGGCTCGCGGTGTGCAACGCGAAGCGTGCGATCTTGAGGCGCTCCGGGTCGAGCTCGTCGAGCAGCGCGCGCACCTCCGCGCCACCACCGTCGGTCGCGACGCCAACGGTCAACGTCGAACGGTCGTAGTGCACGACACGCCGGCCAAGGTGATCGGTCAGGCAATCGAACGTTGCGCAGTCGATCACCTGCATGTCGAGCCGCTCCCCGGCCACCTGCTGCTTGAGCTCATCCGCCGTGCCCTCGGCGACGATCTTCCCGCCGTCGAGCACCGCGATGCGGTCGGCCAGGCAGTCGGCCTCCTCCAGATGCTGAGTGGTCAGCAGGACGGTGACGCCCGAGGAGGCGAGACCGGTCACGACGTCCCACATCGCCTGCCGGCTGCGTGGATCCAGACCCGTGGTGGGCTCGTCGAGGAAGATCACCTCCGGGCTGCCGAGCAGACTCACCGCCAGGTCCAGGCGACGGCGCATGCCGCCTGAGTAGTGTCCGACTCGGCGGTCGGCCGCCTCGACGAGGTCGAACTGCGCGAGCAATTCCCCGGCGCGAGCGCGTGCTGCCCGGCCGGGCAGGCGCAAGAGCCTGGCCATCATCTCGAGGTTCTCGATCCCGGTCTGCAGCTCGTCGAGCGCGACGTACTGGCCGGTCAGGCTGATCCGCCGCCGTACCTCGTGCCGCTCCCCGACGACGTCGTAGCCGGCGACTCGGGCACGTCCGCCGTCGGGCGCGAGGAGCGTGGCCAGGACCCGAACGGTTGTCGTCTTGCCCGCGCCGTTCGGCCCCAGCAACGCGAACACGGTGCCCGCCGACACGGCAAGATCGATGCCGTCCAGGACAAGGGTCGAGTTGTAAGACGTCGTGAGGTTGGACGTCTCGATGGCAATGTCGGGTGTCATAAGATTCCTTCGCGATAGTAATTGCGTATCCCGTACTCGATATAGCGTAGGCTATACGCAATTCTCGGATGCTGTCAAGTAGGCTGAGGATTGATTGACATGGGCGACGACGCCGAAGCCGAAGAGGACACCGACCGGGTACGCGACCAGCGCGACGAGTCCGTCATCCCGCCGAGCATCGAGCTCGCCTGGGGTCTGCGCGATCGGGGCACCCGCGGTCCAAAGCCTGGCCTCACCCTCAACCGCATCGTCGCGGCCGGAATCAAGCTCGCGCTGACGGACGGACTCGGGGCGCTGTCCATGGCCCGCGTCGCGAACGAGCTCGGGGTCGGAACGATGTCGCTGTACCGGTACGTCGCGGCCAAGGACGAGCTGCTCACCTTGATGGTCGACACCGCGCTCGGTCCGCCTCCCACGGCGGAGCAGGCCGACGAGGACTGGCGCGCCGGTCTGACGCGCTGGGCGGTCGGCCTTCGCGATGCCTATCGCGGCCACCCCTGGTCCCTGCGGGTGCCGATCAGCGCACCGCCGCTCGGGCCGAACAACATCGCCTGGCTCGAGGACGCGCTGCGTTCGCTCTCGAGCACGCCACTGTCCGAACAGGAAAAGCTCTCGACGGTCTTGCTCCTCAGCGGCTTTGTCCGCAACGACGCAACCCTGACCGCCGACTTCGCCGCCGGCGCGGGCGGGGAGCTCGTCATGCCCGGCTACGGGACCGTGCTCTCCCGCCTCACCGACGCCACCAACTTCCCCGCGCTGCATCGAGCGATCGCATCCGGCGCCCTCGACGACGAGGACGACATCGACCACGAGTTCAACTTCGGCCTCAAGCGGATCCTCGACGGGACCGCGGCACTGATCCGCGCGAGCGCCCCGCCCCGGTCGCCCGCGGCGATCGTCGGCGGCTAAGCCGGCTGGCGCTCGTGCCGATCCGAACGCCCGACCGACCGCGTTTCGATGCGCGCGAGGGCGCGCTCGTAGTCGTCGCGGCGGCGGAACACGCGCATCCACGCCGAGCCGGCTTCGCGTCGCAGCGCCCTGCCCCGGTCGGGATCGCCAGGGCGAATCGCTTCGATCGCCCGCTTGGCGCGGGCGCGCTCGCGGTGGGCGGCGCGCCCGCGGTCGCGGTTCGTCGCCCGACCGTTCTCTGCGACCAGCTGGCGATGCTCGGCCAGCGCGGCGGCGAGGTCAGGTGTCGACTCGGCATCGGCGATCAGGCTCATCTCGAGGTGCGTGCTCAGGATCAGAAGCTCGCGCTGTGCTGCCCGCCGCGACCGCCGGCCATTGATCCCGCCGAGCCGGTCCCCGGTGCTCGCAAAGCCATCGCCGTTCGTGCGGCCGGCGCGCCCGAGCATCGCGACCCGCGTCTTCAGCGGCAGCGAGTCGATCGTGTGGCGAAGCTCCTGGATGGTCGCGGTGCGACGTGTTCGCATAGGGTTTGACGGTCTTCCTTGGCGGCTCAGCCACTCTATCGGCGCCCGTCGCGGCCCTCAAACGAGTTCCTTGGGACGAACGGAAACTTGCAGATGAAGCTCGGCGTGAACCTCGGCTACATGGCGACGGGCGTGACCCCCGGGGATCAGCTTCGGATCGCCAAGGAGGCCGAGGCGCTCGGCTACGACTCGGTCTGGGCGGCGGAGGCGTACGGGTCGGACGCGGCGACCATGCTTGCCTGGCTTGCCGGGCAGACAAGCACGATCAAGCTCGGATCGGCGATCTTCCAGATGCCCGGCCGCACCCCGGCGATGACGGCGATGACGGCCGCCACGATCGATCAACTGTCGGGAGGGCGCATGCTTCTGGGCATCGGCTCGTCCGGGCCCCAGGTCGCGGAGGGCTGGCACGGGCAGCGGTTCGGTCGCCAGCTGCTGCGCACCCGCGAGTACATCGACGTCGTACGGCGCGGCCTCGCTTGCGAGCGCCTCGAGTACCACGGCGAGACGATCGAGCTGCCGCTTCCCGATGGTCCAGGGAAGCCGCTCAAGCTGATGATCGCTCCCCTCCAGGAGCGGATCCCGATCTACCTCGCCGCGATCGGCCCGAAGAACACCGCGCTCGCCGGTGAGATCGCGGACGGGCTGTTGCCCGCTCTTCTCATCCGAGCACGTTGTCCGAGCTGCGGTTGCTGCTGGAGGAGGGAGCGGCCCGATCCGGACGTTCGCTCGCGGGTTTCGACATCGCGCCGTCGATCAACGTCTTCGTCAACGACGATCTCGTGCTCGCACGTAACGTCATGCGCCCCGGTCTTGCCCTGTACATCGGCGGCATGGGATCGCGCGAGCAGAACTTCTATAACCAGCTCGCCCAGCGCTACGGCTTCGAGGCGGCCGCCAGGGAGGTACAGGACCTCTATCTGGACGGCAAGAAGGCAGCCGCGTGCGCGGCGATCCCGGATGGGCTGATCGACCTCGTGTCGCTGTGCGGGCCGCGCGAGCTGGTCCATGAGCGGATCGCGGTCTTCCGCGACGCGGGCGTGGGCTCGCTGCTCATCAC
>PMOY01000411.1 GCA_003165655.1 Solirubrobacterales bacterium | reverse complement strand
GGCGCTGGCCGCCGCGGCGTTGATCGATTCGGGCTGGACGCACTCGACACCGAGCTCGGCGGCCATCTGCAGCTCCAGGCTGTGGGGCTCGATGACATATTCGGGGTTCCGGCGCAGCCGGTAGTACGCGGCGTCGTAGTTTCCGGCTCCCAATCCGCCGAACGGGTGCTGTTCGAACTCGCGCGCGGCAACGCGCCACAGGTCGTAGCGGTAGCCGCTCGCGTCGGTGAACCTCGTTGACGCATTCTCGTTGATGTGTAGGGCGGTGAACGAGCGGTATTGGCGCGAGACGAAGGGCGCCCCGACCACCGAGCCGATGGTGACTACGAGTACGGTTGCGACCGCCAGCGTCCAGCCGAGACGTCGCTGCACGAGCTGCCTGCGCTCGGCGCCGAGCCGGTCCGCCAGGCGCGAGAGCGCCAAGCGAGCGAGTCCCGCCGCCAACGCCGCCACGAGTATCGCCGCACCCGCGGCGCGGAGAAGCCCGTGGCTTGGGAGCAGGAGGCGATCGGCGGCACCGCCGGTCGAGTACACCGCCAGCGTCCACGGCAACGCGACGGCAACCGACGCGCAGATGAGGACGAGATTGACGGCGCGTCGCGTCCGCCCGCCGGTGCACAGGACGACCAGCACCGCGCTGAGGATCGTCGCCGGCACCACCGCGCGCGACTGGGTCAGCACCAACGTACCGGCAATCACCGCGGCGGCGGCGAGGGCACCGGAGCGCGCGAGGCGGTGCGAGGCGCCTTCGGCGTAGGCGATCCACGGCCAGACGCCCATCACCAGCAGACCCGCGGTCCCGTTGATGTAGCCGATCGGTGCGTTCAGCCGTCGCGTCAAGAACGCTCCCTGGCTGGCGCCAAGCACGAACGTCGTGCACAGCCAGAGGCTGGTGAGCAGCGCCGCGGAGCCGAGGATCAGGACGATCACCCGGCCGGTGCGACGGTCGCGCACGCCGAGCAGGACGATCGCAAACAGCGTGCCGTACAGGGCGAGCCGGTTGACTTCGGTCCACGCCGAGTCCTTGGACTCCGCCCACAGCATCGAGCCCGTGCTGAGCGCGAGCAGGATCGCGAGCCCGGCGCCGGCCGCGACGCCGTAGCGCGTGAACGCCGGGCGGGCGATTCGCGTCAGCACGACGACCAGCACCATCGCGCCGAGGGCGATCGCGCCCCACACGTTGAAGTCGAAGTATCCGTCCGCCAGGGGCGACGCGGCGAACACGACCGCGACCGCAATCGCCGCCCATCCGAGCGCCGGAGAACCCGGCGGTCGCGGTCGGGCGTGTATGCCGAGCGGAGTCACGGTGGCCCGCGCGCCGCGCGCCGAGGAGGCGGTGGGCGGCTGCACGGTCGGTGAGGCCGTGCTCGCAAGAGCTGCGGCGGCTCGCGATCTCACACCGCTACCGGGTCCGGTCGCAGGGCCGCGCGGCGGGGCGCGGTCGTGGGTGAACCGCCTCTGTATGCGTCGGTCGCATCAGCTCGTTGTGGTGCTGGCCCTGCGGCTGTATCGAGCAAGCACGGCACCGCCCAGCCCGCCGAGCGCGAGCACGAGCGCGGCGACGCCGAGCATCCAGGCGATCCCCGCCGCGCCTCCGGCAGCGGGGACACGTCCGGTGAGCGGGGTCGACTGCGCGCCAATGCTGTAGCTGGCCTGATCCTCCGAGCCCGAGCCGGGGTGCGCTCGCAACCGAGGGTGCGCTCGCAGCCGAGGCAGCGCTCGCGACCGGGGGTGCAGGCCGGCTCGCGCGCGCGGCTTCGCGGTCACGGTCGCCGAACCGGCCGCGGCAGGCTGAGACGGGCTGGTCGCCGCCTCGGCAGGCGAGGCGGTAGCGGCTGCGGCAGGCTGCGACGGCCCCGTCGCCGCGGTCCTCGACACCGACGTGATGCCGCTTCCGAACAAGTGGCCGCCGCCGGAGCTGCCACCGCCGCGCGCTTGCTGGAGCGGGATCGCATACTCCTTCGCGACGGGGCTGCTCGGATCGATGTGAACCCCGGGCGTGAGGGTAGGCGGCGCAGCCGCCGCCGACGACGCAGCCGCCAGCAGGAGGACGGACGTCAGCGTCGTCAGGGTCAGGCGCAGGCGTACGCGCTGCGCGCTGAGGGCGCAGCGCCCAAACAGCCCTATCCGTGACTGGCGCAGTCTAGGTGACTCCTCGTGGACGACCCAACCCGGCCGGTCTTGGGTCGATAGTGGTCGACAGGCGGTACTTATCGCTGTCGGCGACGGCGCAGGAGTGTTTTTCTTGTGAACATTGCCGCCGGGCGGGTATCAGCTATTCTCGGCGCGTCTGAGGCGCCTACGGGGGCCCTCGACCATCGAGCCCTGATGCCGTTCGCGAGCTTCACCCTGCGCCGCCGCGGTGCCGCGCCGTTCCGAAGCTTGGCCTTGCCGGCGATCGCCACGATCCTGGCGGCGACCGCCGCCGTCTGCGGAGCCGGGGCCGCGATCCTTGCCGCCGCCGGCCAGGATCACGCCGTGACCTACACGCTCGCGGTCCTCCAAACCGCCCTCGTCGCGTGGCTCGGTGCGGTCAGTTGGACGGCGCAGAGAACCTGGGCGCGAGCCGGTGTGATCACCGCCTTGGCATGGATTCCGACGTTCTTGATCTCCTCATGGATCTACGCATTCAATCCATCCCTACTCGACGTCGGCCCTCCCAACGCCGCGATCGCGACAGTCGACCTGAGCCTGGTCTGCTTCATCGCCGGCTACGCGTGGCTGTTGCGGGGGACCGGAGTCAATCCGGACGAGCCGGCTGGCGAGGCCGCGCCGTCCTGCGTGCAGGTCCAGGAGGTCACCCTCAGCCGGCGCTGGGTACTGACCTGGATCACGCTGGGGTGCCTGGGCTTCGGGGTGATCTTCGCCCTCACCGGCGGACCCATTCACTTCATCCGCGACGTGAGCAACGAAGGTTCGCTGACTCGCGGACGGACGTACTTCATCGCCGCGGCGCTCGCGCTCACGTTCATCGCACAGGTTGCCGCCTGCGCGCAATGGGCCCGCGGCGCGGCGCTGTCCCCGCGCTTGATCGCCGGCCTCGCCGGCACCGTTGTCCTTGCGGCGACGCTCGGATCGCGCCAGCTGGTCGCCGTACCGGTCGTCGAGCTGGTCCTCTACTACGCGCTCGTGCGCGGGCGCGTGCGCGTCCGCGTGGGCCTACCTCTGCTGCTGGCCGGAGCAGTCGTGATCATCGTCGGCATTGGCATGGTTAAGCGCTACGGAAACTACGTGCAGGCTCATCCCGGAACGCATATCGGACGCCTCGAGTTTCTCGTCACCAAGGGTCCGGGCGACTTCATGTCGAGCTACGCCAGCAATTCGGCCGACGGCGTGCGACTGATCGCCCTCGGCGAGCGGACCGTGCCGCGCTTCGCGCCGCCGGAGTACGGCAAGGAGGCGCTGCGCCTGCTCCTTCAGCCGCTGCCCAGTGGGATCCGCCCCAAGGTGTCGACGGCGCCGGCGATCCAGGCGGCGATCTATCCCTCCCCCGTTCTCAGCTACGCGCAGCCGCTGCAGCTCATGAGCTATCTGCAGTTCCTCTATCCGGGCGTCGTGGTTGCGTTCTTGATTCTCGGTGCGGCGACGGCAAAGCTCGAGCAAGCGCTCGCCTCGGCACGCGCGTACCGGCCGAGCACGCTGCTGGCGCTCGTCGCGCTCGCGGTGCAGGTGACGACCGTATTGCGCTCGGCGTCCGCGGGCGCCGTCGCCGTCGCGCTGATCGAGGTGGTCGGCCTGTGGACGGTCGCGCGCACGACCGAGCGGCTCGGCGAGGATCCGTCGCCTCTGCCTCGGGCATCGGCCTACACCTCGGCGGCGGCCCTGTAGAGATCCAGGTATGCACGCGCGCACTCACGCCACGAGTAGACCTCGGCGCGTCCACGCCCCGCCTCGACGAGCCGCGCCGCGAAATCGGCGTCGCGCACGAGCAATCGGAGCCCGGCAGCGATCGATGCCACCGGTGCCTGCGCGTCGAGGGCGATGATCGCGTCGCCGCCGACTTCCCGAGTCGCCGGCGTGAGACCGCTGATCACGGGAACGCCGGCGGCCATCGCTTCGAGCACCGGCAAGCCGAATCCCTCGGCGCGGCTCGCGTACACGAGCACCTCAGCGCCGGTGAGGATCTCGCGCAGGCGACTGCGCGCCACGTATGGCAGCACGACGATCTGGCCGCCTGCCACCTCGTCGGCGATGTCCTCTTCGACGCCCGGCGGCAGCCCAGCCCCTGCCAACAGCCACAGCTGCGCGGGCGTTCGGTCGGCGGCTCGCCAGCCTGCGACCGCAAGGTCGACGCCCTTGCGCGGGTCGCGGCCCGAGAACGCCAGCGCGTACCTAGTGCCCCTCGGGCCACCGCGACTGCGTGCGCGGTCGACCGTCGCGCCGGATCCGCGAACGGGAGGGCCAGAGTCGACGCCGTTGGGGATCACCACCGGGCCCTGCGTCAGCCGTGCCCGCTTGCCGATCTCGGTGGCGGAGGCGACGCTCGGCGTCGCGACGGCGCTGGCCGCCGAGATCGCGTGGATCACGTTGTGGCGCGCGTAGCGATGGCCGAGCGCCTGCCTGATCGATCGCCCGTTGAGCGGCGTGTCCATGAACAGCATGTCGTGCACGGTGAGGACGAACGGCGGCGAACCGCGGGTGCTCCAGCCGGTGTTCGCCGTGAAGTGCATCACATCCACTTGCGCCCGCCGCGCGATCAGGCGAGCGCCCGCAAGGTCGAGCGCGGCGTACGGAAGCCGATCCACTCGCACGGAGCTCACGGCGCACGGAGCGAGCGCCGGATCCCCGAACCATGTGACTTCTGCATCTTCGGTTAGGTGGCTGACGAGCCCGGTCACGAACTGGGCGATTCCCAGGCCACGCCAGACCAGGCGGGCGTCGATGCCGATGCGCACGGGGACACCGTAGAGCGTTCCCCATCCTGTGCGCTGTGAAATGCGACCGCCACCACGACGTACGCTTTCGTGCATGCGGCAGATCGCCACGGCCCGCCGGTGTCCCTGGTGCGAGGACCGTCGCGCTCGACTCATCTGGGTCGAAGCCGGCTACGGCTACGTACGGTGCAGCTCGTGCGGGGGAGTCTTCTCCAACCTGAGCGCATGCGAGTACGCGCGAACCCGTCACAACGCATGGAACGATGATCTGACCAGCGGCGCCACGGCAGCGTTCTACGGCGCGGCTCGCGGGCCCGCACAGGACGAGTTCCTGGAGCGCAATCCCCCCGTCGGCAACGGTCGTCTTCTCGATGTCGGATGTGGTCTGGGCTTCTTTCTCGACCGCGCGCGGCGGCGCGGCTGGGAGGTGCAGGGGGTCGACACCTCGCCGGCGTGGGTGGAGCACGCTAATTCGCTCATCGGCGCCCGGCTCGTGCAGTGCACGAGCGTGGAGCGCGCCAGCCTCGCGGCCGGATCCTTCGCGCTCGTCACCGTATGGGACGTGATCGAGCACATCTTCGATCCCGTCCCGTTCCTGGCCCATCTGCGGACGCTCTTGGCCCCAGGCGGCCGGCTGTTCATCCGCACGCCGAACATCGCCTACTGCTATCCGGTCTACGCGGGGCGCCGCTGGCTGCTCGGCCACGATGTCGAGCTCGGACCCACGAACCACGTCGTGTACTTCACCGCCGCGACGATGCGCGACGCGCTCGGGCGCGCCGGTCTCCGCGCGAGTGATTGGTGGGTCCACGTCCCGCCGCAGGTGGCGCCTCACCAGTGGGCCGATTCGCGTGGCGAGGTCGGTGTCATCGCCGCCAAGGACGCCTATGCGCGGGTCGCACGCGCGCTGGCACGGGTGAGCGGTGGTCGCTTAGTGCTGGGCAGCGACCTTGACGTGATGTGCGTCGCGGACCGGATCGCGGCGCACCCCGACGATGGCCCCGCTCGGGTCCGACGATCGCGAAGCGAGGCCTGAGCGACCCGGCGCCGGCATCCTGCACGACGTCCTCGTCAGCGTCAGCGCAGACGTCCACGAGGCGTCAAGCTCGGATCTCAGGGGAGCGATCGATCGCACACGCGCTGGCGTCGAAGCAGACACCCGGTGACAGCCCGCAAGCACGGGGATCGATGGGCTCGGGGCGCCGGTCGAGGCATCTGCGAGCACCACGCTCAGGGACGCGGCGCAGACCGTAAGCGCGGCTGCTGTCGCGAGTGGTGGCCTCGCGAGGCGCAGCGTCGCGAGCCGCGCCCTCAGCCAAGCCGTGCCGGCCGGGGCCTGCGGGCGCCATGGCGAGGGGTGACCCGCTTGCCCGGACCGAGCGGCAACGGCGATGATCGCACCCAGCAGGTCTCCGAGCCGGTCGGGCGCGAGCGCCGCGAGCGCCCGCTGCATCTCGTTCACCTGCTGACGGCGGGCGTCGTCGTCGTCGAGCAACGCCAGGATGCCGTCCACGAAGGCGTCGGTGTCGGTGGCGGATGCGCCCGGCAGCCGGTAGCACTCGAGCCCCCAGGGCGTCGAGACCACCGCGGCTCCGCTGGCCGCCGCCTCGAGCGTCTTCAACGGCGAGCCCGCCCCGAAGACGGGCGCAACCGCCACTCGCGCCCGGCGCAGGAACGAGAGCACATCGGGAACGTCGCAGGCGACCTCGACATCGGTCCCGGCGACGCGGTTCGCGGCTCGTCCGACGATCCAGCACGTCGTGGACGGGCGCACCGCCCGCACTCGCGGGAGGATCTCGCGCTGGAGCCAGTCCGCACCCTGCCGGTTGGGCGGATAGTCCATGTTGCCAGTGAAGATCACATCGATGTCGCGACGGTTCCCCGACGGCTCGAGAAACACCTCGCCCGCCCAGCCGATGGGAATGACATGAACGGGGGGTTCTCTCGGCAATAGGCTGGCGACGTCGCGGGAGCTACCAAGCTGAGCCGCGACGATGCCGGCGAGCCGGCGCTCCCAACTCGCCATTCGCCACGACTCCAGCAGCGCGAAGAGGCGCACCGGGAACGGCTCCGGCCCGCGGGCCCGCTCGGCCATGTTGTGGCTCAGGGCATCGACGTGGTCGAGCACGATCGGCGCGTCCAATCCGCCGTGGAGCGAGCGCGAGGTGTTGACGAGCACGACATCGGCGCCTCGAGCGAGGCGCTGCGCCGCACGCCACGCGGGTCCCGACATCATCCATCCGCACTGCGCCGGACGGCCGGCGGCCAGCGCACGCAGCGCGCTCAGCCCTCTGCGCAGGCGCGATGCCCCAACCACCTCGACGCACGCGAGCTCGCGCAGCGACCGATCGCCACTCGCTGTCGATGCCGGCGCAGCTGAGAGCACAGTGACCGCGTGGCGCTCGGCCAGGTAGCTCACGTTGAGCAGCGCTCTGACCTGGTCCCCGCGGCCGCCGGCCTCGGGAAAGCGGCTGCTGAGGACGAGGATCCGTGTCCGACCGGCCGCCCGCGGCGACGCGGGCGGCGCCTGCACGAGCGGCGGGGAGGATGGCTCCCGGCCTAGGCGCACGACCATGACGACCAGGCGGGCGACGAGCAACACCGCTGCTGCTCCCAGTCCGATCGAGCACGCGAGCGTCGTGCCGTCGAGACCCCGACTCGGTGCCAGCAGCACCACGAGGACCACGTTGACGACGGCTCCGAGCGCGTTGGCAGGGAGGATCCACAGGCGGTCGGCCGGCGAAGTCGCGAGTACCACCATCGAGAAGAAGCCAAGAAACGACAACGGCGTGACTACGGCGAGCGGCGGCAGAGCTCTCGCGACCGCGGGTCCCAGGCCGCCGAACAGAATGCGACTGGCCGGACCGCCGAGCAAGAGCAGTCCCATACCGAGCGCGATCCCCGCGGCCAGCACGACCAACCCGACACGGCGGATGAGCATCAGCGCCTGATCGGAGCGCCCGGCTCCCCACGCATCGGCGATGAATGGCGCTGCGGCGCTCGCGAGCCCGCCGACGACGTACTGCGCCAGCTGGTACGCGCGCCATGTGCTCTCGAATCCGGCGCCCGCGAGCGCACCGGCGATCGCGCTCAAGAGGATTGTGTCCAGTCGCCCACTCGCGATCATGCACAGCTCGGCGAGCCCGAGGGGAATGGCCGCCCGCCGCAGATCGCGGGAACGTCCGCGGTCACTCGCGCGGAACGTCCGGTAGAGGACCATCGCCGCCGGCATCGACGCAACGACCGTGCCGGCGGCAATCGCCGCGCACGTGGCGATCGCCGTCCGATCGACCACCGCCGCGGCGACACCGGCAAAGCCGCCGAGTCGGCTGATCGTGACGAGAATCGGAGGGCGCCTGAACTCCCCCTGAGCCCGCAGGATGCCGTCCGCACCCGAGACGAGCACGGTCACGGCGCCCGCCGGAGCGATCAGTGCGACGGGCAGCCGGGCCGCCGCCGGCACCACGAGCACGGCCAACAGCGTCGCCGCCAGCGCCATCACGGCTGCCACCGCGTAGGACGAGGAAGCTCCCCGCAGGAGCTCGCCCTGGCGGGAGGGCCGCTCCCTGATCCGGGTGGGCAGGGCGGTGACCGCCGCCTGCGAGAGACCGAAGTCACCCACTGCTTGGGCGATCACCAACGCGCCCTGGGCGACGGCGGTTGCGGCGAAGGCGTGCGTCGGGAGGACGTGGGCAAGAATCGCGAACAGCGCCAGGCTGAGTCCACCCTGTGCGATCAGGTACGCGAAGCGCCAAGCAGTCGCCGCCGGCAGGCGCGCAGCGTGGAAGCGGTTCACCGGCGGGAGGGTTGCACTCCTCGCGCAGGCGTGACGCGAGGTCGGCTACGACACGTGCGCACGGATCAAGCCCGTCGTGCGGACACGGCAGCATCGACTGGTCGGCGAGCAACGATCCACACGTTCCGTCGGTGGAAGGGAAGCCACACGAGCAGGGAGAACACGCGCGGGCGGCGGTTGCGGCCGGTCCTCGCGGCGATCTGCGAGATGCCGTGAGCGAGCGACTCGTAGCCGACCTGCTCCACGTCGAAGCCGTGATCGGCGAACAGGCTTCGCATCGCTCGCATGGTGAACGGCCGCCGGTGGGTGTAGTCGTTCCACGCCCACCGCTGGGCGTCAGGCGAAGATGCGAATACGCGACCCCCGGGACGAAGCACGCGGCGGATCTCGCGGACGATCGCCGATGGGTCGCAGACGTGCTCGAGTACGTCCTTGAGGACTGCACCATCGAAGCTCGATTCGGCGAATGGCAGACCTCCGGCGACATCCCCGGCGATCACGTTGCGCCCGTGCCGCCGCGCGATCGCTACGGCATCCGGTGAGAGCTCGATGCCGGTGTATGAGTCGAAGTGATCCGCGAGCCAGCCCGTCCCGCAGCCCACGTCGAGCAGCTCCGTATGAGCGCCGAAGTGGCGAGTCACGTCGGCCCAGTACCCCGGCTGAGCGTGATAGTCGAAGTAGCTCAGGACGGCGTGAGAATAGCTGCCGAGAACAGCAGCCGCTCGAGGCCCACGACCGGCGACTCTGTCAGCTCTCCCACGCGCCGGATCGCGAGCAGCACCCCCGGCATGAACGACTCGCGGTCGGTCGAGTCGTGGCGGATCGTCAGCGTCTGCCCGAGGTCGCCGAAGATCACCTCCTGGTGGGCGACGAGGCCCGGCAGCCGCACGGAGTGGATCGTCACTGGCGGCCGATCCGGAGCCGCTTGCGCCATCAGCTTCGCCGTTCGTGCCGCGGTCCCGCTCGGCTGGTCGAGCTTGCGGTCGTTGTGCATCTCGATGATCTCGGCTCGCGCCATGTGTGACGCCGCCTCGGCGGCGAAGCGCATCATCAGCACGGCGCCGATCGCGAAGTTGGGAGCGATGAAGACGTTCGCGCGGGTCGCGTCACCCGGGCCGTCGTCGCGCGCCGAGTCACGCGGGCCGGTGTCGCCCGCCGAGGCGGCCGGGCCGGCGTCCCGGGGGTCGAGCTCGGCGGGATCGAAGCCCGTCGTCCCGATCACCACGTGCACGCCGGCGGCGACGGCCGCGCGGGCGTTCTCGACCACCGTCGCGGGCGTCGTGAAGTCCACCAGCACGTCCGCGCCCGGCAAGACATCCGTGACGGCCACGCCGAGCGCCGGGTCGGAGCGCCCGCAGAGGGACATGTCGGGCGCGGCCTCGACGGCGCGACACACCGTCTCCCCCATGCGCCCGGCCGCCCCCGCCACTGCGACCCGAATCATTCCACCAGAGCGGGCTCGATCGCGCCGAGCGCCTCGCGGAAGGCCGCCTCGTCGGGTCCGATCCCTGCGGCGGATAGGCGCTCGGGGGACCACAGCTCGCTGGCCAGCATGCGAAGGTCATCGAGCGTCACCGCGTCGATCCGGGCGACGACCTCGTCGAGGGACAGCAGCGGTGTGCCGGTGAGAACCTCAGCGCCGAGCCGGTTCATCCGTGCCCCGGTGGACTCGAGCGCTAGCAGCACTCGACCCTTGAGGTTCTCCTTCGCTCGTGTCAGCTCCTCTGGCGTTGCCGGGTCCTCCTGGAGACGAACCAGTTCGGTGCGCACGACCGCTGCGGCGTCGCCGAGGTTATCGGCGCGCGTGCCGACATAGAGCCCGACCTGGCCGCTGTCCTGGTAATGGCTGGTGAACGAGTACACGGCATATGCGAGTCCGCGGCGTTCACGGATCTCCTGGAACAAGCGCGAGGACGAGGTACCGCCGAAGATCGTGTCCAGGACCCGCAAAGCGAAGCGTCGGTCGTCGTGGCGAGAGATGCCCAGCCCGCCCAGGCACACGTGGTACTGCTCGGTGTCCTTCTCCTCGAAGCGGAT
>PMOY01000065.1 GCA_003165655.1 Solirubrobacterales bacterium | reverse complement strand
ACCGCCACTGCAGCGCCATCGTCACCGATCGTGGGTCACGTCTATGTCGACGGCAACACTCCCGTTGCCAATACGATCGCAGAACTCGACCGGCATGCCGACGGATCGCTGACGCCGGCCCCGGGCNNCAGCAACCAGATCTCCGTCCTCCGGGTCGGTTGGAACGGACGCCCGACTGAGGTCGGCGCCCCCGTCTCATCCGGCGGCATCACGCCCAATAGCATCGCGGTGCACGGCGACCTCGTCTATGTCGCGAACTCCGGCAGTCCCAACTACGCCGGCTTCCGGCTCACCTTAGGCGGGCATCTGGTCCCGATCAGCAATTCGACCGTGACCGTTGCGTCCGGCTCGGCGCTGGGCGACGTCCTGTTCAACTCCACCGGCACGAAGCTGGTCGGCACCGAGGTGACGTCGTCGGAGATCGACAGCTTCAACGTCCTCTCTGACGGACGCCTGTGGGCCGCCCCGGGTTCGCCGTACACCGGTCAGGGCCTCGGTCAGATCGGCGCGGAGTTCAATCCCGTCGACCCGCGTCAGCTGTTTGTCAGCAATGCTCACAACGGCACGGGCCTCGGCACGGTCTCGTCTTACGACCTCGGCTTCTTCGGGTCACTGCGCCCGGTGAGCGCGTCGCCGTTCGCTGATGGCCAGACCGCCCCATGCTGGGTCGAGGTCAGCCACGACGGCAGGTATCTGTTCGCCATCAACACCGGCTCGAAGAACATCTCGTCCTACGCGATCGGTCCGTTCGGTCAGCTGACCCTGATCAGCAGCTTCCCGATCAGCGGGAGCACGGGCGGAGATATCGACGCCCGCCTCTCGCCCGACGGCCGGAGCTTGTTCGTCGTCGGCGGTAAGTCGGAAGTGGTCAGCGCATTCGCCGTCAGCGGCGGAACGCTGTCGGAGTACGCAAGCTCGCCCTCGGCGCTGCCCGCGGGCGAGGTCGCCCCGTCCGGGATCGTCGTCAACTGAGTTCAGGGACAGCAGCACCAGCCCGAAGCTCCGCGGCAATCGCCGGCCGCGGAGCTCGCGAGCGACCGTGAAGCACCGCCGGCCCGGGCGATCAGTCCGGGCCGGCGCGGTGCATGAGCTGACGTTTGTCAGGAAAGCCCATCCCAACGACGAACGAACGCCGCGCTGGACATCAGATCCCGAGAATCAGCGCAAGGGCGTCATCGACGGCGTGTAGCTCGTCGGCTTCCAGCCGGCCTGCGGATGCCCCGAGCCGTTGCGGGTCGACCACGGTCGTCTGCTCAACGAGAACGCGGGTGTTGGTCCCGGCGACGCTGATCGTGGGGCGGAAGCTGGCGGGTCGCGCGTTCGTGGATGTCGGCGACACCAGGGTGGTGCTGAGGCCCAGAAACTCGTCTGCTTGCACGATTAGCACATAGCGCGCTCCGCGCTGCTCGTGACCCCGTGCGGCTCGCGCCTGCGGTAGCCGGAAGAGCTCGCCTCGGACCATGTCAGTCGCGAGAGGTGGGAGCGAGCTCGGCCATCTGTTCGCGAATTATTCGCATTTCCTCGCGGTCGGTCGCGTCGGCAGCGAGGGTGAGGACTTCTCCTCGGATTGCCGACCGAACTCTGCGCCGCGCTGCCGCCTCCTTGAGCGCCGTCCGCACTGCCTCTGAGTCGGTCAGCCCGCCGGCGCGAACGACATCAAGCGCGGCCGAGGAGGCATCATCGAGCCGAACGTGGAGGGAACGCGCGATCGACCGAGTGTAGCGCAGATCGTGCTACGACAGCCGACGGGCATTAGCGAGCGCCGATCCCGAGTCGCTTGAACCGATGACTGACGTGAAGATTGTCAAGGAGAGCTCCCCAGGTCGGATCCTCGTCGCGAATGGTATGGGCAAATCCCCGGACCGCGTCATTCCACACAGCGACGAGAGTGAGATGACCCGGCTGCTGCTGAGCCAGCCGCTCGGCCCATAATGCGCGTCGCTCGACGATCACGTCTCCGTCAAGGAACGCATCGGAGTATGCACCACGATAATTGCGCCTCCAGCTATCGGCGTGCAGACCGGCGATCGCCTCGACGTCATCGGCGGTCGCCTGTCGGCACACTACTCGGGAAGAGCCATCCGGACGCCGCAAGAGCATGGCCGAGATCTTTGCAGTCTCCCGCCGCGCTCCGAATCCTGCCGGGTCGCCGGTCAGGAGCCGGCCGCCGGCGCAGGTTCCGCCGGCGGAAGGCGGCGGGCCGAGGCGCTGAAGTAATCACACGCGTGGCCGAGGATCGCGTAGGCTCCTCCCACCGGGGCGAGAGCGAGCCNNCGGAGCGAATCGCAGGAGCGGAGCGAACCGAAGGGATCCGAGTACCGAGGTTAATGACAATCTGTCTCAGCGGTACTCGGGAGAACGACGACAAGCGCGATGCTTGTCCAGCGCGCGCTTACTCGGGCTTGGCTGCCGAGGCACTCCGGCGAGCGAATGGAGCCGGGATTCCGGGATGGGTTGGGTGCCTCGCACGTTGCCTGGCTAGGCGAGCCTTGCTTGGCGTCGGTTTGGCAGTGTTCCTCATCGTGGCCCTGGGCGCACCTATGGTGGCCGAGGGCGACGTGTTCCTCTACACGGGATTCGAACAGGGGTACACCGTTCCCGCCGGGATCACCCTGGTACACGTCTCGGCAGTTGGTGGGGACGGCGGCGCCACAGGCGAGAACCTGACCGGCGGCCACGCGGCGACCGTTTTGGCGGACCTATCGGTGACGCCAGGAGAGCAGCTCTGGGTCGAGGTTGGCGGTGCCGGCAGCGGGGTGGGCGGGCTCAACGGTGGCGGTGACGGGGGCACATACTGGTCCACGGACACTGCATCCGGCGGTGGCGGCGCGTCGGACGTGCGCACGGTCTCGTGCGGTACCCAGGCCCCGGGTAGTGTCGGCTGTCCGGACCTCGCCAATTCGCTCGAGTCGCGACTGCTTGTGGCGGGCGGTGGCGGTGGCGCCGGCTACCTCGGCATGAATGGCTTTGCCGGCGAGGATGGCGGAAACGCCGGCTCGACCGCTCCGGGCACCGGGGCTGGTGAGGCCCCTACGGGGCTCGGTCCGGGTAACGGCGGCACTTGCCCGTCAACTGGTGTCGGGGGGGAAAACGGGTTCCAGAGCGAGGGGGGAGCCGGTGGTTCCTCCCCGGCCGGCGACCCGTATTCAGGAGCCGGCGGTGGCGGTGGCGGTGGTGGCTACTTCGGTGGCGGTGGCGGTGGCGCGTGCGTGGGCTCCGACGCGGCTGGAGGTGGTGGCGGCGGATCAAACTTCGTGCTCGCGCAGGCGATGAACGTCACGACAGGCCTTGACCAGACCCAGGGTGCCGACGGTGAGATTACGATCGCGCCGACGCCCCCCGCCAATCTATCCCCGCCTGCCATCAGCGGCGCGAACGTCGAAGGTCAGTCGTTGACCGTGCTCCATGGAAGCTGGACGAACGCCCCTTCCAATTACGCCTATCAATGGTGGCGTTGCGATTCCGCCGGTGCTCACTGCACCGCGGTTGCCGGTGCTACCGGGCCCACCTACTACCTAACCGCCGGCGATGTCGGATCGACGATACAGGTCCAGGAGACGGCCTCCAGTCCCTACGGGACCGGAAATCCTGTCCTGTCCGGGGTCACGTCGATCATCTCCGGAGCCCCCCCGAGCGCGATGTCGCCGCCGACGCTGAGCGGGATTCCGTTCCAGGGTCAGACGCTGTCGGAAGCGCATGGGGCGTGGACGAACATCCCCTCGAGCTTCGCCGAACGATGGCTGCGCTGTGATTCCACAGGTAACAACTGTGCGCCCATCCCGGCTGCCGCGAGTCCGGCGTACGTACTGACGTCGGCGGACGTCGGCTCGACGATCCGTGTGCAGGAAACGGCAGCCAACGCCTACGGCGTCGGTGCGCCGGCGACATCCGCATCGACGGGACCGATCAAGCCGCAGCCCACAGCGTCGATCGCGGGGTCTCGCGGCGTGCTCGTCGGTCTGCCGGACTCCTATCAAGCGTCGGTGATCGACAGCGACGGTACGCCGAACTCGTACGCATGGACTGTCGACGGCCGAGCCGTCGGGTCCCACTCGACGTTGCGCTACACGTTTACGCGCGCAGGGCGTCACTTCATTCAGCTGCGCGTCGGCGATACCGAGGGTAATAACCTCACTACGGGGCTGACCGTGACCGCGGCGTTCCGACGGCTCAAGATCACCGTTGACTGGACGACGTTCAACTCGTCGAGCAGCTCCGCCGTGTTCACCTCGTTGATCGCTCTTGCCGTGCCGGTAGGAACCCAGATCGGGTTGAGCTGCGCGCGCGGCGGTTGCCCGTTCGCCCATCGCCGTCTGAGCGTTGCGGCGATATCGCCATGCAAGGGCAAGAAGTGTCGGCGCAAGAAAGGCTCCCACCCCGGCGCACGCGATGTCAACCTGATTGGACCACTCCAGGGGCGACATCTCGCGGTCGGCGCGAAGCTCACGATCACATTTACGCTGAAGTTCTACGACGGACAGGTCCACACCTTCACGACCACCACGCATGGGGCTGTCGTCGGGGTGGCGTGCCTGGCCGCGGGAACGACGAGGCCAGGCCGGCGCTGCTAGCTCCGCCTGGTTGCCGACCCCGAGGCGCGGCTGCACGTGGGGGAGGTGGTCCACCACCGACGTGGGCAGCATGTTTAGGGCTCCTGCGAGCCGGTCCGCCTAAAGCCCCGGCCCCACACTCATCGGCACGTCCGGCGGCGGACGATCGGCCAGCTCAGGCTCACCTTTGGGACGTGCGCCTGCGGGCGCGCTCACCGCCGCCTCGAGCGCCTGTATCCCGGCGCGCCGCAGATGCTCGGCGAGATCGAGGACCGCGTCGCGCTCGTCGCCCGTCAGCGTGGATCCCTTGTCACGGAGCGTGTCCGCGATCGTACCCTTGACGACCTGATCGACTGCCCGACGCATCGGGGTGTTGAATGATCCCCATTGCCAAGCGAAGTTCACATTCGTGCCGGCCGGATCCGCGCGCGGGACGTACTCCAGGGCTCGGGTTGCTGACAGCTTCTCGATCGTGTCCCCGGCACGAACGAGATCTGCGACCAGATCGCCTTTCGGAGGCGGGCCCATGGCCCTGCCCGCAGCCTCAGCGTCGTGGAGCTCGGCGATGGATGCACGCAGCGCGGCGACGGCCATCTGGCGCGTCAGCGCTGACGCGTGACGAACGGTATCTGACACTTGCCGGTTTCCGAGGATCAGGTAGCTGTCGCCGATCCCGTGCCAGTGGTACCCGCCGTCAACCCTCGTGCCGGTAGCGTCGACGTTCGACACCAGATCCAGACCGCGGTTGTCCACGTCGTGCATCGCGAGCGAGACGATGTCACCGAGCGTGAACGCCGCGACCGCCGGTCCCCCGAGCTTCTTGATCGTCTGCGCCAGGTCGTCGACCGTGGGAATCACCATCCGGCCGAGCATGGCGGTGGCGATCGGATGCTGCAGAACGATGAAGTCGTGCATGTGGCGCGCCATGTACTGCACCAGCGCATCGATGCCCCCGAAGTGCTGCGTGTACCAGGCGCGGGCCTCCGCGCGCGGTGTACGGACGTGGCCGGCCGAGAACATGTCGGTCAGAAAGTGGGCACCGAATGCCTCTGTGGTGAGGGCGTCATCCCAATCGCGGCCACGCCCGAGCCGTCCGGCAGCGAACGCCAGCCGCAAAGCTTGACGGTGATACCGCAGATACTCCTGCTGGGCTGTCCCGCCCGCGCTGAAATGCGTCACGTTGCCCGCCGCGAGCGTGTAGAAGCGGTCCATCACGGACTTCTTGATCGCGTCCGCGACCTGCGGCTCGGGACCTCGGAGCTTGGGGTCCGAGCTCTCGAGAGCCTTCCAGCGGGTCCAGGCGATCTCGTCGCGGCCGTTCTGCCCCTGACGCTCCAGATCCCGAATCTGTTGGAGGCTTGCGAACCAGTCGCCCATCATCACGGTCTCGCCGAACGTGAGGTAGAGCGGGTTCGTGTCCGTCCCGTAGTTGATATTCGTCCACTCGCCCCCGGAGGCCTCCTGCCCGAGCTGGCGGTGCTCCTCCTCGACAAAACGCTGCAGCCCTCGATGTTGCGCCGCGGCTCGCCGCAGGAGGAGCCCGGTGCGCCGGTTGCCGACCACACGCTGCAGGGCCACAACCGGCGAGCCCACCGATTGGGGATCGACGGCGGGAGCACGCGAGGACCTGCCCCGCTCGGTTGTGCCTCGTGGGTCTGGTGGGTGTTCCCGACTATGCACTGCGCCGCTGGTCTCTCACCCGCCGTCGCATCGCGGGGAGCATCCGCTGGCAGAACCCGCAGCCGGGGTTCCAGAAAATCGCCAGCGTGCGCTGCGCGTAGAAGTCCTGGAGCTCGACCGCGTGGCCGTCGAGGTCTGAGAGCGCGAGCGCAGGCGCGGGCTGGCCAACCCGCGAGGCGTCCGACAAGGGAGCCGACGGGCCGGCGCCGTTGCGCTGCCCGTTGGACGAGGGCACCTGCCTGACCGCGAGCACCGGACGGGTTGCTTGCGCGAGGAGCATGCGGATCGCGTCGGCGCCGCCGACCGTCGGGCTCGCGATCAGCCCGTCGGCGTTGATCACCAGCGCCATCGGCGTGCCGCGGGCCTGATAGGCGTTTGACACCCCGTGGCCGGTCTGGAGCAGCACCAGCTCGAGGCGGTGCCGTTCGGCCTTGTCGCGGTTCGCCTGCTCATCACCGCTCGCGATCAGCGCCACACCGAGCCGGGCGGAGTGCTCCTTCTGCCAGTCCGCGAGCTCGGGCAGTAGCGCGTCGCACGGGCCGCAGCCGGCATCGGAGAACACCAGTAACAGGGGCAGGCCGGCCGAGAGCAATGACCCAAGCGAGCGCGGCTCACCCTCGACCGAGGGCAGCGTGAACTCGGGCGCGCGCGAGCCGACCGGCAGCCCGCCGCCCGACAGTCCCACCCCGAGCGTCGCGAGCTCCTCACCCTGAGCCACAAACCCGGCCGCCGCGGCCAGCATCCCGTTGCGTACCAGCGTGCGCCACCCCACCGGCGCCGAGTGAAGCTGCCCGACGCAGTGACAATCCGCCCTCGTGCCGCGCGCCAACGCCACCGAGATCGCGGCCATGAACACGGCCAACAACACCAGCGCGCCGAGCGCTCCGAACCGCGCCGACCCAGCCGGAATCAACGCGACCGCGACCGCCAGCTCACACACCGGCAGACCCACCCCCACCAGACGGTCCGGCACGCCAAACCCGACGACGGCCCGGCGTGACCCCGCGAGATCAGCGAGCTTCGCGACACCGGCGACGAAGAACAGACACGCCAGCAACACCCGAAAGACGAGAAGCACCGGCCCCATAGCTGGCCGCGACCCTATAACCGCTCGCTGCGAACTTCAAGCCACCCGCAGCGCTGCGGCTCTTCCTCTTCGCACGCTCGTGCTCCTGTCTCGATCGGACCGCAGGGATTC
This sequence comes from Solirubrobacterales bacterium, assembly GCA_003165655.1. GTDB lineage: Bacteria > Actinomycetota > Thermoleophilia > Solirubrobacterales > Solirubrobacteraceae > Palsa-465. The sequence goes on along the minus strand of PMOY01000065.1, from coordinate 17,848 downwards.
TGGAGCGTATGCTTCGGATCGGCTTGAGAGGACGGACGGCGGATGAGGTTTCCCGAGCGCGCGAGGCAGAGCTGGAGGTACGCAAGACAGCGTTGGCCTGAGGAGTTTGACTGGCGTGAGATTTCGTGCCGGGATGAAAGCTCCGCCAAGGACGAGATGCGGCGTCAGCAGGAGCTTGATGATCCCGACGAAGCGGAATGGATCTACCTGCGGAACAAGACTGGTCACTGGGTAGCGCGGCGCACCCCTCGCCACATGGGCATCCCCGGCAGGCGACCGAGTGTGAGCAGAACGCTGTTCGCGGAGTTTCTTGACCATCTCCTTGGATAGATCCCTTTGCCACCCGCGTTCCCTTTGCCACCCGCGAAGCGGCGATGATGACCGCCAAGGTCTAGCCGGCCGCCTCGGCCGTCTCGACGTTCATTGAGGCATCGCCGAGCCGGGCGAGCTCGTCGTCGCTGAGCTCGATCCTGGTGGACTCGGTGAGGCTGGTGAGCTGCTCGGGCGTGCGGGCGCTGGCGATCGGCGCGACAACGGTCGGCTGCCGGCGCAGCCACGCCAGGGCGATCGACGCGATCTCGGTGTCATGGTCGTGGGCGATCTCGTCGAGCAGCTCGACGACCCTGAGCGCGGCGGGGCCAAAGTAGGTGCGAACCATCCGCTCGCGGATCGACCCCTCAAGGTCGGCCTCGGTGCGGTACTTGCCGGTGAGAAAGCCGCTCGCCAGCGCCCAGTAGGGCATGACCCCCAGCTCGTAGCGCTCGGCTAGCGGGCGGTAGCGGCGCTCGAACTCCGCGCGCTGGACCAGGTTGTAGTGGGGCTGCAGCGCGACGGGGCGGGCGAACCCGTTGGCGTCAGCGGTCTCGATCCACTCCTGGATCCGCTCCGGGCTGTAGTTGGAGATGCCGAGGTACCGGACCTTGCCGGCGCGTACGAGCACGTCGAAGGCGCCCAGTGTGTCCGCCATCGGCACCGACTCGTCGTCGTAGTGGGCGTAGTAGAGGTCGATGACGTCCGTTTGCAAGCGAATGAGAGAAGCGTCGGCCGCCCGCGCGATCGTGTCCGCTGCGAGGCCGCGGAAATCGGGGTGTCGGCTGACCTTGGTGGCGATCACCATGCTGTCGCGGTTGCCGTGCGAGGCCATCCAGCCGCCGATGATCGTCTCGGACTCGCCCCCGTGCAGGCCGGGGACGGAAGCCATGTAGCTGTCCGAGGTGTCGATGAAGTTGCCTCCGGCCGCGGCGTAGTCGTCGAGGACGGCGCGAGAGGTTGGCTCGTCGCTGGTCCAGCCGAACGGGTTGCCACCCAGGTTCAGCGGATATACCTCCAACTCGGAATTTCCGATGCGGTTCACGATGGCTCCTTTCGACCGGGGCGCGGCCCCGGCGCCGGCTCGCAGGTTCGGTTCGACTGCCTCTCATCAATTAGCAGGCCGGACCGCGGACCCGCACGCTCCTCGCACTGGGATTCTGCCAAGCCGGCAGTCTCATCCGGGACCCGCGTGTCAGATCAGCGCCTTCTCGGCCCAGTAGTCTGCGATGTGATTGGCGTTGTACGGCTCGATCTCGGCGTAGCCCGCCGAGGAGAAGAGGACGCGGCTGTGTCGTTGCTCGGGGCCGGTGTCGAGCCGTACGCGCCGGTAGCCGGCGTCCCGCGCGGCGGCCTCGAGCGCCAGCAGCAACGCGCGCCCCACGCCGCGCGAGCGCGCGTTGGGGACGACGTACATGCGTTTGATCTCGCAGACCCCGTGCTCGAGGCGTCGCAGCCCGCCGCACGCGATCGGCCGGCCGTCCTGATAGCCCACCAGGAAGACGCCGCGGGGCGGGATCATCTCGGCGGCCGTCGTCACCGAACCGGGTCGCGCTGCTCGGCCTGGGTAGATCGCGTTGAAGTGCTCGATCAGTTCGGCGAGCAGGTCGCAGGCCGGGGGCTCGTCGCAACGGCAGGGACAGAAACTCAGGACCATCGCGCTCATTTTCGCTCCTGCGCAGAACGTGCGGCTGATCGGAGCAGATGCGCGCGGCATGCCGCCAAGTAGCTAGTCTTCAGGCGAGGAGAGAATGAAGGATCTGCCGTGGGGTCCGTTGTGCTTACTCCTTGGACACGGGCCTTTCTCCTGGGTACCGCCGGCGACACCATGCCCCGAGAGTCCTGCTCGCGGTTCCAGCCGCACCGAGTTCTGGCGTTGTGCCGCGTGCGCGTGCGACAGTGACAGCAGTCGCCGTCGCATCCGGTGTTGTTTTCGCCGCCGATGGGTGGGGTCGCGCAGCAGCCTTCGCCTTGCCAGGCTCGGTGGCCTTCTTTGATGGCGAGGGCGGCGATGACGAGCGCGAGGGCGGGATCGGCCCACCAGAGGCCGAAGTCGGCGTTGAGGGTGAGGCCGATCAGCACTCCTGCGGGCGAGGTCGGCCCAGAGGAGGTTCTGGGTGCCTTCGCCGGTGGTGGCGCCGGATGCTAGGCGCTGGCCGATGCTGTGCTCGGCTTTGCCGAGATCGCGAGGAGGCGTTCGGCGTCTCGTTCGGCGTCGTGTGACAGCGCTCTCGCGCGGTGGATCGGCCGGTCGCGGTCGCGGGGATCCAGGCGCTGCGGGGCGACCTGACTGCTGCGGGCGATCGGAAGCTCGAGCGGGGTGGTGCTCACCGGCCGGCTGGGGTCGGCGTTGGAGCGGTTTCGGCGGCTTGACAAAAATTATTAGGCATGCCATATTATTGTTCGTATGGCAGCCCAAGAATTTCTTTCGGCTCCAGTACAGGATTATGCGAAAGCTGTGTATGCGCTCGAGACTCGCGGCGGCGCGGCGGTATCGACGAACGATCTCGCTTCACGGCTCGGGGTCACGCCCGCGTCGGTGTCGGGGATGGTGCGCAAGCTGACCGCGTTCGTCCGGTTCGGCGACCGCGAGCATCCGATCGGCGGCGAGCTCGCCCGCGCGATGCGGATCGAAACCGAACAGCGCGAGCGGTGACCCCGCCGCCCGGTCCGCCGATTCCCGCGCTCGAGGGCGCCGGCGCCGGCCAGAACCTGCCGCTATACGAGGAGCTCGAGGAAAGCGCGCTCGAGCGCCTCCTCTCGCGCGGGAAGGTACGTGCGACGCTGTTCATGCTCGGCCCCGCGTTCGTCGCCTCGATCGCGTACGTCGACCCCGGCAACTTCGCCACCAACGTGCAGGGCGGCGCGGAATTCGGCTACCTGCTGCTGTGGGTCGTGCTGGCAGCGAACCTCGTCGCGATGGTGATCCAATACCTCTCGGCGAAGCTCGGGATCGTCACCGACCACAATTATCCGGAACTGGTTCGCGAGCACTTCCCACGCGCGTTCACCTGGGGGATGTGGATCCAAGCCGAGATCATGGCGATGTCGACCGACATCGCCGAGTTCATCGGCGCGGCGATCGGTCTGAACCTGCTATTCGGCGTCCCGCTGTTCCCCGCCGGGCTGATGACCGGCGTGATCGCGTTCGGGATCCTCGGGCTTCAGTCCCTCGGCTTCCGTCGCTTCGAGCTCGCGATCAGCGCCCTGCTCGGGATCATCTTCGCCGGCTTCCTCTACGAGACGCTGCGCATCGGACCGTCCGCACGCGGCTCGTTGCGCGGCCTGATCCCCAGCATTCACGGCACGAGCTATCTGTACATCGCGGTCGGGATCGTCGGTGCGACCGTGATGCCGCACGTGATCTACCTCCACTCCGCGCTGACCAAGGGACGGATGCCGACCCGCAACGACCGCGAGAAAAAGCGCGTGCTGCGCTTTGAGCGCCTCGACGTGTACATCGCGCTCGGGCTCGCGGGACTCGTCAACCTGGCCATGCTCGCCGTCGCCGCCAAGCTCTTCCACACCCCNNGTCGCGCTACTCGCCTCCGGCGCCTCCTCCTCCAGCGTCGGCACCTACGCCGGCCAGGTCGTGATGGCTGGCTTCATCAACTTCCAAATTCCCCTTGCGCTGCGCCGCGCGATCACGATGACCCCTGCGCTTACCATACTCGCGATCGGCATGAACCCCACCAGCGTGCTCGTCCTCAGCCAGGTCGTGCTCTCCTTCGGGATCCCGTTCGCGCTCGTGCCGCTGGTCATGCTCACCGGCCGCCGCGACATCATGGGTGCCCACGTCAACTGCCGCACCCTCCAAATCACCGCCTGGACCGTCGCCATCGCGATCAGCCTCATGAACGTCTTCCTGATCTACCAACAGTTCTTCATCAGCTAAACACCGTCGGCCACCCCAGGCAGCCATCTCGCGCATGGAAGCGAGGCTGGCGCACCCGGCATCCCGCCTTGCGCGGCGGACGGTCCGACCGCCCAGTGGTCGATGGACCTGCGAACGCCGCTGAAACGTACAGCTGTCGTGCGCAAGGTGCTCTTGGTGGTGGTGATGATGATGGTCGCGATCGCGTCGCTGGCCGCGGCGGCGGTCGCCGGTGGTGATCGCATTGCCGGACGCGTCAGCGTCCCCGGGGGGATCAGCATCCGCGTGCCGGTCGGCTGGCACGTAGTGCGCGGATGGCTGAGCGACGTCACCGACCCGTCGCCGCGGCTAGCGGTGGCTTCGTTCCCGGCGAGGCTGTCCGGTCGCACTTGCGAGTGTGGGTTTCCGAACGTCCTGAACTTCTCGCACGATGGCGCGTTCGTCTTCGTTTGGGAGTACCTGCACCCCTCACGCCGGGAGCTGGCCAGTGTGCCAAGCCGCCCCGCGCGCTTCGATGTCGCCGCCGGCGGCGCCGTGCGCCACACCTGCGATGGATCCAGCGACACATTCGGGTTCAAGGACGCGGGCCGGGCCTTCCAGGTGGAGGTCTACCTAGGGCCTGGGGCCGGGCCGGAACTCCGGGGCCGGGCGGCGGCGATGCTCGCCAGCCTGCGCGTGGCGCCCGCGGCCTGACGGCGGCTGGAACCTGGCCTCCGAACACGCCGCCGGGGTACCCAGCCGCGCGGTGGCTGTCTGTAGCGGGTACCAGTCCAACGCGATGCATGCCCGATGGCGGGGTCAGCGTGGGTCGATTCTGTAGGCGATCGAGCGGTGGCGGATCGCGGCGACGCGAACGGTCTGCTCGCCGTCGGCGACTTGGTAGATGATTCGGTAGGTGCCGACGCGGAGCGATCGGAGGCCTTGGAGTCGGCCGCGGAGCGTATATCCGGTGAGGGGCTCCCGTTCGAGGACGCCGAGGGCGTCCTCGACGGCGTCGATCAGCGGCCAGCTGAGTTCGAGCAGCTCCTGGCGGGCGCGTCGCGCGAGGACGACTCTGGCCACTCGTCAGCGGGTTTCGCGGAGCTCGGCTAGTTCCTTGCGCAGATCGCTGAGCGTGACGGTTTCGTCTCGAGAGAGCTCGGCCAGGCCGCCTTCGATGGCGGCACACGTCGCGGAGTCCGAGAGGATGTCCGCGGTTTCCTCGAGGGCGTCGTACTCGTCGATCGGGATGAGCACGGCGGCAGGTTTACCGTTGCGCGTCACGAGCACGTGGTCACGACGATCGGCGACGTCGCTCAACAGCTCGCTGAGCTTGCTTCGGAATTCCCGAACCGGAACCGTCTTCGCCATCGAGCTAGTGTACCTCATTGCGTACACAATGTCGCGCGCCGATCCGGTGATGCCAGCGTTCTCTGAGTTCTCGCTCGGCTGTAAGCACCCGCGCTGAAAGCACAGTCGACCGCTGGCTCGCTCCGCCGGGGCGAGACGAGTTGATGGGACAGCCGGGAGTCAGTGGCCGCAGCGCGCTCGTCACATTCGAGTGTTCTGATTCGCCTATGTATCAGGGCCGAGGACGATCATTGCTCTCGGCCAACTCCTCATGCCCCTAGATGCCGACGACTTTGCCCGCCTGTACGACCGCCACGCAGGTGAATTGCTGGCGTTCCTGGTCCGTCGCACCTACGACCCCGACGCCGGGGTCGACTTGCTCGCTGAGACGTTCGCGGCAGCATTTGAGGACCGCGCGCAGTTTCGCGGCACAGGATCAGATGCAGCGCGAGCCTGGTTGTACGGCGTGGCTCGACATCGGCTGATCGACTTCGTGCGCCGTGGCCATGTCGAGCGGCGCGCTCTCTCGCGGCTCGGCGTTGAACGGCGAGCCCTGACCGACGCTGAGTACGACCGCATCGAGGATCTCGCCGCCTCGCAAACGCTGCGCGACCAACTTGCCGGGCAGCTCGAGACCCTCGCCGTCGACCAGCGCGACGTTCTGCGCTTGCGGATCGTGGAGGAACGTCCGTACGCAGAGGTCGCGCACATGCTCGGCATCAGCGAGCAGACCGCCCGGGCTCGGACGAGCCGGGCCCTGCGTGCGCTGCGCGAATCCCCCACCTTCGCCGATCTGCTGGAGGTCACCGACCATGCCTGACTCCCCACTCCGTTACGACGACCTGCCAATCCTGCGCGAACTCGGCGACGACCTGAAGGCGGCGTTCCGGACTGCGCCGACAGGGGCTCGGCCACCCCGACGAATGCGGGCAGCGCGCACGCGCTCGTGGCTCGGCGCGGGAGTCCTGGCGGCTGCGGTGGTGATCGTGGCCGTGATCGCCGTGGTCAACTTCGAGATCGATGGCGCCCAGCTCTCGCCAGCCACCGCCAAGGCCGCTCAGGTTCTCAGTCAGGCCGCCTCTGCCGCCGAAAGCAGACCGGTGGCATTTCCGCATGATCACCAGTTCTACTACGTACGCAGCGTTGCGACCTTCCTTGAGCCCATCACCGCTCACCCCACCAGCCCCCTGAGACGCGATCAATTACGGCCGCTCCCCAGAGCGCTCGTCACAGTAGGGCAGCAGACGTGGACCAGCGCCAGTCGCACAGGCGTAACCGAATGGCGGGTTATCTCGGTGAAGTTTCCGACGCCGGCGGCCCGCAAGGAATGGAAGCGATTGGGCCGCCCGTCCCTGCTCGCCAACCCACCCGGACCCACCGCGATCGCCCCGTTGGGGCACGAACGCTACCTCGTAGGCAACATCGAGCTCACTCGTCGCGAGCTGCTCGACTTCCCCACCAGCCCTCACACCATTTACCAACGCCTGCTGCGGGCCGGTCACGGATCAACGGCCGAAGTGTTCAGCGAAATCCCCGACGCTCTACGCCAATCCCCCCAGCCCGCCACGCTGCGCGCCGCCCTGTACCGCACGCTCGCGCTCATTCCCGGCGTGCGGTACATCGGCGCCGTCTCAGAAGGCCGCGGGCGCATGGGCATCGCGGTCGGGCTCCGCAACGGTGACCTCGAAGACGAGCTGATCTTCGACCCGCAATCCTCAGAGCTGCTCGGTGAGCGGACGATCGTGATCGATGCCCATGCCGAAGGCCTACCGACCGGCACGATCGTCGCCAACGTCGCGTATCTCCAGCGCGCCGTTACCGGCCTGGCTCCGAGGCCCTGAGTTGACAGCCGGGCAGGGCGGGTCCTTCCCTCCGAAGCGCTTCGTCCCCAGTTGCGAGATGATCTCCTCCTGACCTGGGTCGACGTTACGGAGGCCGGTGGCGCTGTCGGCTTCACGGCGCCGGTTGACGCCGCAGTGATCGCAAGCACGTTGGAAGCCGCGCTGCACAGGGTGGCGGCGGGCCATGACGCCCTCGGCATTCTCCGCCCAGGGCGACACGGCCGTCGGAATGGGTTTTCTCGCCGATAGCGGCTCCGCTCTGTCGCGGCACTGGCGCACCGTCGTGCGGGTCATGGTGCACCCCGACCGGCAGGGCCAAGGTGCGGCGTTGAGAGCTTCTATGCGCGTTTCGGCTACACCGTCGTCGGGTCTCACCCCGCCGCAATTCGCGTCGCACCCGGCGACGATCGCGATGAGATCATGATGGTCGCCTGGCTCTGACCCGGAGTGCCAGGGCCGTCACTGCCGTCGTCGACGGATCTTGCGACTCGGTTCCCGTTCGAGCGTGGGCTGCGTGCGTGTCTCGTTGCCGACGGGCTCGCGCGGGCGTTGGATCTCGATCCGCCGGACCATCGTGCAGCGTTCTTGGCGTCGCTGCTGCGGGCCATCGGGTGAGCTTGCGCTCGAGGCGGCGGAGCTTGCCGGATTGAACGGGCTGCACGAGCTGAGGGTCGCGGCACTGCTGCACGACGTCGGCCGCGCCGGCGTCGTGAGCTCGATCTGGGATCGCCCGGGCCCGCTGGGCGCCGCCGATCGCGAGCGTGTCCGATTGCATCCGCATTGGACCGAGCGCGTCCTCTCCTCGACACCTGTCCTCGCGCCGCTCGCTCTGCTGGCCGCGGCGCACCACGAGCGCCTCGACGGGACCGGCTACCACCGCGCTGCCCGCGCGGCAGATCTCCCACGTGGCGCCCGGCTGCTCGCGGCCGCCGACGTGCTCGCCGCGATGACCGAGGATCGCCCGTACCGTCCGGCCCTGACCCGCGACGAGGCCGCGAGTGTCGTGCAGGACGAAGCGCTCGCCGACCGGCTGGATTCGGAGATGGCCGCTGCCGTGATCGAGGCGGCCGGCCTGCCGCGACCGCGCACAGCGTGGCCGAACGAACTGACCGATCGCGAGGTTGAAGTCCTGCGGCTGACCGCCCGCGGTCTCTCAAACAAAGAGATCGCGTCGGTGCTCGTCGTGTCCCCTCGCACCGTCCAAAACCACCTTGCTGCGGTGTACGACAAGACCGGTCGGCGGACGCGCGCCGGTGCCGCCGTGTTCGCCGTCGAGCACGGGCTGGCCGGAAGATAAGCCAAATGGCCCATTCCGCCGATGAGCTGGCGGCGCGAGTATCTCGGGCATGACAACCACCAGCAACAACTCACATACGGGCACCGTGGCCGCGATGTATGAGGCCTTCGGCCGCGGCGACCTCGCCGGCATCCTGTCGCATCTCTCCGAGGACGTCACCTGGGACGTGACCGACGAGCCGTGGACTCCGCATGCCGCCGGAGTCCCGTGGCTGCTGCCCCGGCGCGGGCATGCCCAGGTCGCCGAGTTCTTCGAGATCGTCAGCGCCTGGACCTACGAGCGGTTCGAGGTACTCGACATGCTGGTATCGGACACGCAGCTCGCCGCCGAGATCCGCCTCATCGCCGATCTCCCCAACGGCAGCCGAATCGACGAGGTCGTGATCCACATGTGGACCTTCGGCCAGGACGGCAAGGTCATCGCACTGCGCCGCATGCTCGACACGGCCGCCAACATCGCGGCGGCGGGCAGCCCGGATCCGTCGTGAACCAGCAGCGGCCCCCGAAAGGTCGGAACCGCTGCTGGCCGCACCCGTGCCGTCTAGCGGCGCCAGAAAGCCAGCCGCTGCACCGAAGCCGTGAGGATGTGGCCCCAGGTGATCTGCGCGTCCTGGCGCTCTGACATCGCGTCGAACGGGCTGAAGCGCATCTCTCCGCCGGTCCCGAGCTCGATCGTGCCATCGTCCTGCCGGGTGCCGTTGACGAAGATCCAACCGCGCTCGATACGGAGGTTCTCACTCATAGCCTGAGCGTACCCCACGGCTCGCGGCGCCGCGCGCGCATCACCCTGAGGGAGCGTCAGGATCGCCGCGCTAGCGGCCGGCATTCGCACCAGGTAGTCGCCGGCCGAACTGCCGACCGACGGCGTGTGCAGCGGTCCCGTCGGCATGCCGGTGCTGGTCTCCGAGCCGAAGCTCTGACCGCCGAGCATGACGTCGTCCGTCGCACCGGCGCTCGGCGCCTCCAACCACTCGAGCGTCGCGGGCCTCGACGCCGACTCCGCCCGCACGGCTACGGTTCGGGCGCTGCTGGTGGCGAAGTTGATCAGCACGACCCGTCTGGTGCCGCCCGGGCTGCGGGTGGCCCACGCGTGGACCGGTCCACTGGTGGCACCGGCTACGCGCAGCAGCGTCGAACCCGGCGGAGCTGCCTGAGCGAAGGCGAGCAGTCCGTAGTAATCCGGTGCCACCCGGCCCTCCCAGACGCCGTTGACGCGCTGGAACGTGAACAGCTGATTGATGGTGCTCTGGTCGGTGTGGACGTTGACCCCGTCGAACCCGACGCGCGCCAGCTCGAATAGTTCATCGAGACTCCACAGCGCCGACGCGAACGTGTTGCTCACCCCGGCCTGCCCGCCGCAGCTGACGGTGTTCGTCTCGTCTAGGCGAACCGAGACGCCGTGGGCATGAGCGGCTCGCACGGTGGGCCCGAGGCCGGCAGCGAAGTCCCGGGTATCAGCATCAGAGAACAGCTCCGCGATCGTGGCCCGCGTGCGCAAGCACCCCAGCGCATACTTGTGGACGGTCGCGATTCGCACGCGCGGCTCGGCGGACAGGAACTGACCGAGGCCAGCAACCCATGTCGGGGCGCCTACGTCCGGGCCGGCCAGCGGGAAATTCGGAAGCGCGCGCCTGATCGCGGCATAGTCGCTCAGATAGTCCGAGAAGTCCCAGTCCGCCGGCCGCCCGTAATACGGTATGTCATGCAGCTCAAACCAGGGGAGCACGTGATAGAGGTCCGGCTCGTTGCCGAGCTCGAGCGCCTCCAGCCACGGCGAGCCGATTCCCGCCACGATCGCCTTCGCCTCCGCTGCCGCGACGCGCGCGCTGTTGACCTCCAGGTTGATGCCGACGATCAGCCGGGCGCCAACCCCCTCCGCGAGCGCTTTCATGACCTGCAACCAGGTCGGGATCAGCGAGTAGCGCACCCCGATCGGCCGGGCGGCGTGGGGGATCGGATACCAGCTCCAGTCCGTACTGTCACCGGCGAGCCGGAGCACGGGCCTCTGGCCGGGATCGAGATCGCGGATCAGTTGCTCAAACACCGGGTTGATCGCACTGGCGTTCGAGCCCGTGTAGTCCTCGACGCCGCGAATCTCCATCGACAGGCCGAGGAATCCCGACGGAATCCGGCCGACCGGACTCGGGGTGACGGTTGCGATGACCGCACTCGCGCGGGATCCCTGCGCCCCGTGCGCAGCGCCCACGCCGACGCCCACGCCGACGCAGACCAGGGTTAGCGCCACCACGGCCGCGACCCTACCTAGCCACATCGGTCTCCAATGGATCCATCAGGGCCTTCGCCAGGCTAGATGAGTCATCGCCTTTCTCACGGCTTCAGCGCTCGCGGTTGGGTCGGCCGCGGACTCGAGATCGGGTGCGCTGGTGCCTCTGATCGCGTGCTCGACTGTCATGATTCATTCATGCACGACGGGGGGCCCGGGGCGGACGAGCCGGTCAATGCTGAGGTGGCTTCGCGCAGCGAGGAACGCCGCGGGGCGCCCACGATGGGCGGGGGTCGGGTTGCCGGGCTCGCTGCCGCCGGGCCCAGCGGTGTGTTCAGTGGGATTCACGAGTCGATCGGCCAGCTCGTACGGCTCGGCCGTGACCAGGCGAACGACATCGTCCTCGAGGACCTGCTGGTGTCGCGCTTTCACGCCGAGCTGCGTGCGCGCCCCGATGGGCTCCACGAGCTGATCGACCTGGGCAGCCGCAACGGCACGTTCCTCAACGGTCGCGCTGTCGAGCGGGCGATCGTCGAAGAGCTCGACATCGTGAGCATCGGGCACCACACGTTCCGCCTCGTCGGCCACGGCCTCGAGAAGTACATCGACACAGGCTTGATCGCCTTCGAGGCCCGCGGACTCGGCGTGCGCTCGGCGAACGGACACTCGCTCCTGCGCGACGTTACTTTCCGCCTCGAAGAGCGCTCCTTCCTCGCGGTCGTAGGTCCGTCGGGTGCTGGCAAGTCGACGCTGCTCAACGCGCTGACCGGTTTTCGCCCGGCCGGCTACGGACACGTGCTCTACGACGGGCGCGATCTGTACGAGCATTACGACGAGCTGCGCCTGCGCCTCGGATTCGTGCCGCAGGAGGATGTGCTGCACGGGGAGCTGACGGTCGGCCAGGCGCTCGATTACGCCGCCCAGCTACGCTTCCCGCGCGATGTCGGGAGCGACGAGCGCCGCCGGCAGATCGCGAGGCTGCTCGATCAGCTCGGTATCGAAACCGCGACTGACCGCCTCGTCGGCCGTCTTTCTGGCGGTCAGCGCCGGCGCGTCGCGGTTGCGATGGAGCTCGTAACCAAGCCCTCGCTGGTGTTCCTCGACGAGCCGACCTCCGGTCTCGATCCCGGCAACGAGCGCGGGCTGATGGAGATGCTCCGCAGGCTCGCCGACGACGGGCGCACCGTGATCGTGGTCACGCACAGCATGCAGAGCATCCGCCTGTGCGATCGCCTGCTTGTGCTCGCTCCAGGCGGCGTTCCCGCCTACTTCGGACCGCCCCAGCTCGCCGCCGCCTTCTTTGATTGCGCAGATCTCCAGGAGGTCTTCCGGCTGCTCAACACCGATCGCGACCGCGACTGGGCCGCCGCGTTGCACGCCGACCCGGCCTATGCGCGCCAGTTCGGGGCGGTCCCCCTCGAACTGCCGGCGAAGGTCGACCGTGACAAGCGGCGGCCCGCGCTCAGCCCCGGACCGCGGGCCCTGCTCGCCGGCGCGCTGCGCGCGGAATCTCAGTTCGGCGTGCTTGTGCAGCGCTACGCACGCGTGATCGCCGGCGACCGTCGCAACGCGATCCTGCTGATCCTTCAGCCGATATTCATCGGCCTGCTGATGCTCGCGGCGTTGCCAGCGCACCAGCTCGCCGCGCCGGCAGCGGGGCAGGTCCGCGCTGTCTCGCGTGCTGGTCTCGTACTCCTCGTCGTGCTCCTCGGCGCGACCTGGATCGGCGCGTCGAACGCAGTCCGCGAGATCGTCCGTGAGCTGCCGATCCTGCAACGCGAGCGAGCGGCCGGACTCGGGGTCGTGCCGTACATCGCTTCGAAGGCAATCGTGCTCGGGATGCTGACCGTCGTGCAGTGCTCGGTGATGGCGCTGCTTGCCCTCGCCCGCCAGGGCTCGCACGATCAGGGGAGCCTGCTGCCCACCCCGTTGCTCGAGCTTGTCATCGCCGCTGTGCTCGCCGGCCTGGCCGGGATGGCGCTCGGTCTGATGATCTCGGCGCTGAGCTCGACCGCTGACCAGGCGATGACGGTGCTGCCCGTGGTGCTGCTGCTCGAGTTGCTGCTCGCGATGGGCGGCCTGTTCCCGGATGTCGTCGACAAGCCCGTGCTGAAGCAACTGAGCTATGCGGCCAGCACTCAGTGGTCGTTCGCCGCCGCGGCGTCGTCGGTCGATCTCGGGCGGATGCAGGCTCTCGACACGGTTGCGTCGGACGCACCGACGATCCAGCTCGACGACCCGATCAGCAAGTTCGAGTCGCTCGCGACGCGCCTGCAACAGCCGTCGAGCTGGCAGCACGAGCCGGACACCTGGCTGCAGGACGTCGCCGCCGTCGTCCTGATCGCTGGGCTGGCGCTGCTCGGGGCGGGGCTCGCCGTCCGGCGCCGGCGCGTCGAGGCCTAGTGGCGCGCGCCCGTATCCGATCGCTGCTTGCACTAGGCGCTGCGCTCGGGCTGGCCGCCTGCGGCCCGGCGGTTGTGCGCCCGCCGCTGCTCGTCAACGGTGGTGGTGCCTGGAACGCACTGATGCGCACGATGCCGGCCGTCGAGGATCCTGATTCCTCGAACGCCTGTGGCGTCGGTTCGTCGACCTGCATCGAGGATGTGGTCGCTGAGATGACACGACGCTTCGACGTGCTTGCCGCTCGCTGCAGCCACGAGGCGCCGTTTGCTGACATGTACCTCCGGGTGACGGAAGCTGTCGGGAGCCAGGGCGCGAGCCGCTTCCGCGACCGTCAATACCTCAACCATCTCGACGCGGTCTTCGCCAACTTGTACTTCACCGCGTACGACAACTGGCAGGCTGGACGGACGAAGCTCGTGCCCGAGGCCTGGCGGATCGCGTTCACCGAGGCCGATCGCCAGACCGTCACGACTCTCGGAGACATGCTGCTCGGGATGAATGCCCACATCAGCCGCGATCTCCCGTTCGCGCTCGCTCGCACCGGCCTGCGTGAGCCCGATGGGAGAAGCGGCCAGGCGGACTTCAACCGCGTGGACGGTTTGCTCGGCAGCGTCACGCCTCAGCTACTGCGAGACGAGGCCGCGCGGTTTGACCCGACGTTGACGAGCACCGTGTTGCCGGCGGTCCAGCTCGACCCATCGAGTCTGCAGCAGCTGTTGGGCGCGTGGCGCAGCGAATCCTGGGTCAACGCCGAGCGACTGCTGGCTGCGCGGACGCCGGCGCAACGCGCCCGGGTCGAGCGCTCGATCGAGCTGGGTGCCGCCGGGCGCGCGCGGCTGATCGCGTCATTGACCTCGAACCTCGTCATCGGCCCCGACAGCTCGCAGCGCAACGCGTACTGCGAGCGCAATCGCGGGTGATCTGCACCCCGCCGGCCGTCACTATTCGTCGAGCGGCTCGCATCAAATGTTTCAAGGGATTGACATTCACCCGGTTTGGGTACATCGTCCCGTGAAGTAGAGGAAGAGGACGTGAGGAGGAGTGTGCCGACCCGGCAAGATTGCGTTCGTGTTCGTCGCACGATCATTACCGTTGCAGCGGTTTTGGTCGGCGCCTTACTCGCCGGCTGCGGCTCCTCTTCCTCGAAGGGTCCGGTCACGCTGAACTGGTACGTGTACCCCGAGCCGTCGGGCTCGTTCGCCTACGCGGCGAGCACGTGCAGCAAGGACTCGGGCGGTAAGTACAACATCGTGATGAACCTGCTGTCTACGTCGTCTGATCAGCAGCGCGTGTCGGAGGTGCGCAGGCTGGCCGCCGGCGACCCGTCGATCGACATCCTGGCGATGGACGTCGACTGGACGGCCGAGTACGCCACCGCCAAGTGGATTCGCCCGTGGCCGGCGGCGCTCGCCGCCCAGGTGACGCGCGGCGACCTCCCGGGGCCGGTTGCGACCGCCACCTGGGACGGGAAGCTCTACGCCGCGCCGCTGAACTCCAACACCGAGATCCTCTGGTACCGCAAGGACCTCCTGGCCGACATCCACCAGCCCCCGCCCACGACCTGGAACCAGATGATCGATGACGCGGCCGAGCTGGCGAAGATGGGCAAGCCCCACTACATCGAGGAGCAGGGCGCCCAGTACGAGGGCCTAACGGTGTGGTTCAACTCGCTGGTCGACTCCGATGGCGGCGGGATCCTGACCAAGAGCAACCAGATCATCGTCGGCCCCTCCACCGAGGTCGCGGCCTCGATCATGCACCGGCTCGCCACTTCGCCCGCCGCCGACCCGTCGCTGAACGTCACCGAGGAGTCGCAGTCGGAGACCGCCTTCGAGCACGGCACCGCCGCGTTCCAGATCAACTACCCGTTCGTCTGGGCGGCGGCCCACAAGGACACCCCGGCCATCGGCAAGGAGATGGGCTACGCGCTGTTCCCGCGGGTCAACCCGAGCATCGCCCCGAAGGTGTCGATCGGCGGCTACAACCTCGGCGTCTCGGCCTTCTCCAAGCACCCGCAGCTCGCGTTCGATGCGGTCAGGTGCATGATCCAGCCGCAGTTCCAGCGGCGAGACGCGATCAAGGGCGGGCTCGCGCCCGTGCTCGGGAACATCTACAGCGAACCCGCGTTCATCAAGGCCTATCCCTTCTCTGCCCTGATCAAGGCGCAGCTCGAGAACTACGGGCTCCGCCCCCAGACGCCGGTCTACGCGGATGTCACGCTTGCGATCCAGCTGGCCCTCTCGCCGACCTCCTCGATCGATCCGACCTCGGTCGTGAGCACGCTGCGCCACGAGATCAAGGAAGCGCTGTCCTCGGAGGCCCTGTTGTGAGCACCGGCGCCGTCGCCGCCCCTGATGACGTCGCTCGGCCTCGGCGCAAACGGCTGAGCGACCGCGCGCGCGCCGAGCGCCGGCTGGCCGCCATGCTGGTCGCCCCGGCGGCGATCGTGATGATCGCCGTCACCGCATACCCGGTCGTCGAGACGCTCATCCTCTCGCTCCAGCGCGCGGACCTGCGCTTCCCGAGCGCGAACAAGTTCGTTGGCCTGGACAACTACAGCGCGG
The DNA here is from genome assembly GCA_003165655.1 of Solirubrobacterales bacterium. GTDB lineage: Bacteria > Actinomycetota > Thermoleophilia > Solirubrobacterales > Solirubrobacteraceae > Palsa-465. The sequence goes on along the minus strand of PMOY01000065.1, from coordinate 2,008 downwards.
TGCTCAAGGCGCCCGTGTGGTGGCAGGACGTCGGACACACCTTGATCATCAGCGTGATCGCGGTGAGCTTCCAGTTCGTGCTCGGGATGCTGCTCGCGCTCGCGATGCACCGCACGCTCGTCGCGCGCGGGCTGTTGCGGTCGATCGCGCTGGTCCCGTACGGGATCGTCGCCGTCGTCTCCGCGTACTCATGGGATTACGCCTGGGGGCTCGACAGCGGCTGGATCCCGAAGCTGCTGGGCCTGAAGAGCGATCCGCTCAGCCACCCGTTCGGGACGTACACGGCGATCATCATTACCGAGATCTGGAAGAACACCCCGTTCATGGCGCTGCTGCTGCTGGCGGGACTGGCGCTCGTATCGGACGAGCTGCACGAGGCGGCGAAGGTGGACGGGGCCAGCGCCTGGCAGCGTTTCTGGCGGATCACGGTGCCGCTGATGAAGCCGGCGATCCTCGTCGCCCTGCTCTTTCGCACGCTCGACGAAGTCAGGATCTTCGACGTGATCTACATCTTCAACCAGGGGGCGAACGGGACCGAGTCGATCTCGATGCTCAACTACTCGACGCTGCTCGACCGGCTGAACCTCGGGCTCGGGTCGGCGGTCTCGGTGCTGCTCTTCGTGCTCGTCGCGATCATCGCCTTCATCTTCCTCAAGGGCTTCGGCGCCGCTGCGGCACCGGGCGGTGAGCGGGCATGAGTCTCCGGGCACGCCAGCGCTCCGGATGGTCGGCGGCGTTCGTCTTGATCGCGGTCTGCTCGCTCGTCCCGGTCGTGTGGATCGTGATGCTGTCGCTGAAGACCCCGGCGACAGCCACCGACGGGAGCTTCATCCCGCATCACTGGACGCTGTCGAACTACAAGGACATCTTCAAGGAGGGCATTTTCACCAGTGCCCTGCGCAACTCGATCGGGATCGGCTTGATCTCGACCGCGCTGGCGGTGCTGCTCGCGTCGATGGCGGCGTATGCGATCGCACGCCTCGACTTCCCCGGCAAGCGAGCGATCCTCGCGGTCTCGCTGGCGGTCGTGATGTTCCCCCAGATCTCGCTCGTCGGGCCGCTGTACAACCTGTGGCGCCAGATCGGGCTGTACGACACCTGGCCCGGTTTGATCATCCCCTACATGACCTTCGCGCTGCCGCTGTCGATCTACGTGCTGTCGTCGTTCTTCAGGGAGATCCCCTGGGAGCTCGAGCAGGCGGCCCAGGTCGACGGCGCGACGCCCTTCCAGGCGTTTCGCAAGGTGATCGCTCCGCTCGCGATGCCGGGCATCGTGACGACCTTCATCATCGTCTTCATGATCTGCTGGAACGACTTCGTGTTCGCGATCTCGCTGACCTCGACGACGAACGCCGAGACGGTGCCGGCGGCGATCGCCCAGTTCCCGGGCGCCTCGCAGTTCACCCAGCCGATCGGCGACATCGCCGCCGCCGCGGTGGTCGTCACCGTGCCGGTCATGCTGCTGGTGCTCCTGTTCCAGCGCCGGATCGTCGCCGGCTTGACCGCGGGCGCGGTGAAGGGTTGAGCTCGCTGGAGGCCCCCGCCGAGCATCATTTTGAGACCGACTAGGAGCTGCCATGGCTGAGATCGAGTTCAAGGACGTAACCAAGCGCTATCCCGACGGCTACGAGGCCGTCAAGCAGATCAACCTCGACGTCGCCGACGGGGAGCTGATGGTCCTGGTCGGACCGTCGGGCTGCGGCAAGTCGACGGCGCTGCGGATGGTGGCGGGGCTCGAGGACATCACTGACGGAGAGCTCAAGATCGGCGGCACGGTGGTCAACGATCGCGCCCCGAAAGACCGCGACATCGCGATGGTGTTCCAGAACTATGCGCTCTACCCGCATATGACCGTGTTCGAGAACATGTCGTTCGGCCTCAGGCTGAAGAAGTTCCCGAAGCAGGAGATAAAGGAGCGGGTTGAGGCCGCGGCTCAGATCCTCGACATCACTCCGCTGCTCGACCGCCGGCCGAAACAGCTTTCGGGCGGTCAGCGTCAGCGGGTCGC
>PMOY01000343.1:4018-10016 GCA_003165655.1 Solirubrobacterales bacterium | reverse complement strand
GGCGAGCCGATCGTGATGGTCACCGCCTACGACTATCCGTCGGCCCAGGTCGCCGAGGCCGCCGGCGTCGATGTCGTGCTCGTCGGCGACTCGGGCGCGATGACCGTCCTCGGCTACCCGTCGACGGTTGCGGTCTCCACCGACGAGATGCTCATCTTGGCCGCCGCGGTGCGCCGCGGGCTACGCTCTCCGCTGCTCGTTGGCGACCTCCCGTTCGGCTCCTACGAGGGATCGAACGAGCAGGCGATCGCCACCGCCCAGCGGTTCATCAAGGAGGCGGGCTGCGACGCGGTCAAGCTCGAGCGCGGCGGCACCAGCGCGGATCGCGCACGCGCGATCGTCGACGCCGGCATCCCGGTGATGGGACACATCGGCCTGACGCCTCAGACGGCCACGGCACTCGGCGGCTACCGCGCTCAGGGACGCACTGCAACGCGGGCGATCGAGATGGCGCGTGACGCGGTCGCGCTCGAGGAGGCCGGATGCTTCTCGATCGTGTTCGAGGCGATCCCGGCGGCTGTGGCTGACGAGCTGATGGGGCGCATGCAGATCCCGGTGATCGGCATCGGAGCCGGCCCCGGCACCGACGGCCAAGTGCTCGTCTTCCACGACCTGCTCGGGATCTACGATGGAATCGCGCCGCGGTTCGCCAAGCGCTACGCCGACCTGAAGGCCGAGATGGTCGCCGGCGTGGCCCAGTTCGCCGCCGAAGTGCGCGATCACTCGTTCCCGGGCCCCGAGCATACGTACTCGATCGACGACGAGGAGCTCGCGAGCTTCCGCGCCGGTCTCGCCTGAGGTGTGGATGGGCCGCCTCGAAGTAGGATCCTCGGATGAGACGCCTGTTCAAGGTCTTCGTACCTCGCGATCAGGTGTACTTCGAGCTCTTCGAGGAGGCCGGGCACAACATCCTCCACGCGGCGGATCTGCTCGATCGGATGCTTCGGAACTATCCGGACAGTAAGGACCTCGCCCGCGACATCCTGATCTGTGAGCAGGAGGGCGATCGGATCACGCACGACATCATCCACCGCCTCAATCGCCGCAATCACACGCTTGCGACGCCGATCGATCGCGAGGATATCCTCGCGCTCGCCCCGGCGCTCGATGACATCGTCGACTTCACCGAAGAGGTGGCCGACTACCTCGGTCTCTACAAGATCGAGGCACCGATGGACCAGGCGATCCGGCTCGCCCACGTGCTGCTGCTCGCCAGCCGGCAGGTCGCGGAAGCGATTCCGCTCCTGCGCGAGTTCCGCGATCTGTCGATGTACACCGTCGAGATCAACCGACTCGAGAACGAGGGCGACCGGATCACCCGCGAGGCGGTGGCATCGCTGTTCCAGAACGGGATCGACCCGATGGTCGTGATCCGCTGGAAGGATCTGTTCGAGCGTCTCGAGGAGGCGATCGACGCTGCCGAGCACGTCGCCAACATCCTCGAAGGCATTGTGATCAAGAATTCGTAGGGACTCGCCGCCGCTGACCTGTCTGCTGTCCGTGCGATAGCGTGCGCACGTGGAGCCGAGGGAGCTCGCGAGAGGCACCGGGCTGTCCGTGCACGAGATCACCGTCTCGTTCGCCGGCATCACGGCGCTCGAGCATGTATCGGTCGATGTCGCGCCCGGTGAGGTGCTCGGAGTGATCGGGCCGAACGGGGCCGGAAAGACGACGTTGTTCAACGTGATCTGCGGCTTCGTCGCGCCGCAATCAGGCGCGCTCCGCTGGCGCGGCGAGCCGCTTGGCCGGATCCGACCCGATCGACTCGCGGCGCTTAGGATCGCGCGCACCCTGCAGGGGGTGGGACTGTTCCCCCACTTGACCGTGCTCGAGAACGTGACGGTCGGGGCGACGCGTTTCCGCCGGGCGGGTCTCGGCAGCGCGCTGCTCGGATTGCCACGCTCGGACCGCGACGAGCGCGCCTTACGGGAGCGCGCTCGAGCGGCGCTGGCGCAGCTGGGATGCGAGAACATCGACGAGCGGCTACCGGGAACCCTCCCCTACGCCGTCCAGAAACGGGTTGCGCTCGCCCGCGCCCTGGTCTGCGAACCCGAGCTGCTGCTGCTCGACGAGCCGGCCGGCGGCCTCGACGCTCGCGAGCTATCCGATCTCGCCAAGTTGGTCGCCTCGCTGGGCAGCTCGGTCGCCGTGATGCTCGTCGAGCATCACATGGACTTCGTGACCTCCGTCTGCGACCGGGTCGTGGTGCTCGATTTCGGGCGCGTGATCGCCGACGACGTCCCCCGCGCGATTCAGCAGGATCCCCATGTGCTCGAGGCCTATCTGGGCCGGGATGCCGACACCGGCGACGGACTCGGTGCCGAGGCGAGAGCGACCGATGCTCGTGGTTGAGGAGCTCACGACGGATTACGGCGCGGTCCGCGCGGTCGATCACGTGTCGCTCGAGGTGGGCGCCGGCTCGATCACGGCAGTGCTCGGGGCGAACGGCGCCGGCAAGACCTCGCTGCTGCGCACCATCACGGGTCTCGTACCGGCGACCGCCGGTCGGGTGAGGATCGACGGCGAGAACATCACGGCGATGGCGGTCGAAGAGATCGTTCGCCGGGGCGTCGCCCACGTCCCCGAGGGCCGAGGGGTGATCGTCGAGCTGACGGTGGAGGAGAACCTCCGCCTCGGCGGACTGTGGCGCCGAGCTGAAGCGGCGCGACCCAAGGAGATCTACGCGCTGTTTCCCCGCCTCGAGGAGCGCCAATCACAGCCCGCATCGAGGCTCTCGGGCGGCGAGCGGCAAATGCTCTCGATCGGCAGAGCGCTCGTTGCGCGTCCGCGCGTGCTGCTGCTCGACGAGCCGTCGCTCGGCCTGGCACCGGTGCTCGTGGCGCAGATCATGGCTCTCGTTCGCCGGCTCGCCGACACGCTCGGGTTGGCGGTGCTGCTCGTCGAGCAGAACGCCCGCAGCGCCCTCTCGATCGCGAACCGGGGGATCGTCTTGGACCTCGGCCGCGTCGTCGCCGACCAGGAGCCCGAGGCCCTCGCCTCCGATGAACGACTCCGCCACGCCTACCTCGGGTTCTAGCCGACGTGACCAAGTTCATCGATCTCACCCTTAACGGCGTGTCCACGGGCGCCATCTATGCCGCGGTGGCGCTCGCGCTGGTGTTGATCTGGCGCGCAACCCGGATCATCAACTTCGCGCAGGGGGCGATGCTGATGATCACCACCTACATCGCCTCGGCGGTGATCAACTCGACCGGGTCCTACTGGTTCGGCTTCGTCGTCGCGCTCCTCTCGGGATTGATCCTCGGTGCGGTGATCGAGCGCGTGCTGATCCGCCGCGTGGAATCGGCGCCGCCCTTGAACGCCGTAATCGTCGCGCTCGGGCTGTACACGCTGCTCGTCGCGGTCGCCGGAATGATCTGGGGCAACACGCCGCGCTCATTCCCGGCCGCATTCTCGATTCGCGGCTACGACATCGGCGGCACGCGCGTTCTCTTCGCGCCGAACGACAGCTTCATCGTGCTCGTCGTGATCGCGGTGGCCCTCGGCCTGGCGTTACTGTTCCGCGCCACCGGGCTCGGGCTGCAGATGCGCGCAGCCGCTTTCCAGCCCGAGGTCGCCCGGCTGCTCGGCGTCCGCGTCGGGCGCATGTTCACCCTCGGCTGGGCCCTTGCCGCCATGGCCGGAGCGCTCGCCGGGGTACTCGTCGCACCGTCCATCTTCCTCGGGCCCAACGACTTCGATCCGATCCTGATCATCGGTTTCGTGGCCGCCGTGGTCGGCGGTCTCGACAGCCCGCCCGGAGCCGTCATCGGCGGTGTCGGGCTCGGCCTCGGGCTGTCCTATGTGTCCGGTTACGAAGGCTCGGCGCTGGTACCGCTCGCGGCCCTCGTGATCCTCGTATTCGTGCTCATGGTCCGGCCCTCCGGCCTGTTCTCGAGTACGCAGGGGCGCCGCGTGTGAGGCGACTCGGAGGGAGCGCGGCGCTACGCCGCAGCACGCTGCTGCGGTCGCTCGGGTTGGTCGCGGCTGGCGCGGTCGTCTTGGCGCTCGTCAGCGAAGGGCTCGGCGCCTATGACAACCTCGAGCTCGCGACGGGCGCCTACTACTTTGCGGTGCTCGCGGGGCTGACCGTGCTCGTCGGAGTGAGCGGACAGATCTCGCTCGGGCACGGTGGACTGATGGCCGTCGGCGCCTATACGGTGGTGCTTCTGATCGGCAACGAGCAGTGGGCGCTGGTACCTGCGTTGGCCGCCGCCGTGGTCGTGACGTCACTCGTCGGGATCCCCGTCGGAGCCGCGGCGAGTCGGCTCCGGGGACCGTATCTCGCGGGCGCGACACTCGCCTTCGCGGTCGGCTTGCCGGCGCTGGCCGACAAGTTTCCGGCGACCTTCGGGGGGGAGAACGGGCTCACCATCAACCCACCGACGCCGCCGTCGTTTCTCGGCGCGAGCTTTGAGCTCGAGCGCTGGGAGGCGTGGATCGCGTGTGCGGGTGCCCTGATCGTCCTGTTCGTGCTCTACAACCTGCTCCACAGCGGGTTCGGGCGAGCGCTGCGAGCGGTGCGCGATGACGAGATCGCCGCATCCCTGTGCGGACTGCGCGTGGGCCGCGCGCAGACGCTGGCGTTCATCCTCAGCGCCGGCTGCGCCGGGCTCGGCGGCGGCCTGCTGGCGGTCGTGCTCCAGCTCGCGACCCCGGGGGCGTTCCCCCTGGAGCTCTCGCTCACGCTGCTCACCGGGGTCGTCCTCGGTGGCCTCGGGTCGCTCGCCGGAGCGATCTGGGGTGCGGCCGTCCTCGTGCTTCTGCCGAGCTGGACGAACGACCTCGCCCATTCGTTCTCGCTCTCCGCCAACGTGGAGAACAACCTGCCGTTCGCGATCTACGGGCTCGTCCTCATCGGCGCGATGCTCGTGTGGCCGAGCGGCATTCAGGGCGGCGTCCGCGAGCTGGGCGGACGACTGCGACGGCTGCGTGCCCACCGCGTAGCCGAGAGGTAACCGGTGTCAGTGGTTCCCCTTGATCGGGATGCCAAGCAGGGCAGCTTCGACCTCGCGCAGGCGCTCGTGATCGCCGCGGATGCCGCTCGCGGCATCGTTGTAGAGGAATGCCTCCGCCAGGCGGACGATTGCGTAGGCGAGCGTGCTGCTCTCCGCAGGAGCCTGATAGCGACCGGCCGTCACTTCGGTGCAGATCAGCGCCTCCACCCGCGCCACCGCTCGCGGCTGGACGATACCCGTGCTCGACGTCAAGATTCGCATCGCACTGCCGCGCTCCTGCTCGAGCAGCCGCCGCAGTGCGAACGACTGAGCGAGGCTGCGGTTGATCCGATCGAACACCGCCAGGAGCCCGTCGGCGCCGCGCCTGCGTTCTCGTCTTCGCTGCCGGGCGATCAGCAGCTCGAGCTGGGATGCGATCACCTCTCCGAGCAGCCGCTCGCGGGAGCCGAACCAGCGATAGATCGTCGCGCGGCTGACACCCAGGCGCCGCGCCACCACGGTCACATCGACGCGCTCTCCGCGGAGATACTGCTCGCTCACCGCGCGGATCACGTCCGACCGCGAGGCGGCGGACGGTCGCCCCCTTTTCGGCGCTCGCCCGTTTTTCGATGCTGTTGCCGTCGCCATTCCAAAAGTCTAGTATTTGAAACGTTTGAGGGAGAATGTCTCGAAACTGCCGTCTGATCGGAGGAGGAGAGATGAGCACTGCCAGGACTAGGTGGCCGGCAGCTGGTGCGGTTGCCGCGCTGGCCTTGGCGCTGGCGATCGCGGGCTGCGGGTCGTCGAGCAGTAGCAGCAAGGTTCCGGGCGTGACCGCGACAAGCATCACCTTCGGCACGCACCAGCCGCTGACCGGACCGGCTGCACCGGGCTACAGCGAGATCGCTCCGGCCTCGCAGGCGTTCTTCGACTATGTCAACGCGCACGGCGGCGTCTTCGGGCGCAAGATTCACCTGATCATCAAGAACGACGCCTATGATCCGGCAACGACAGTCACCGTCGTGCACCAGCTCGTGTTGCAGGACAACGTGTTCGGCATC
>PMOY01000343.1:0-3937 GCA_003165655.1 Solirubrobacterales bacterium | reverse complement strand
CCAGCATCGTCTCCAAGCAGCCCTACCAGTCGGGGACCACCACGCTCGCGCCCCAGATCACGGCCCTGAAGGCCTCGGGCGCAGCGGTGCTGGTCGATTTCACGGTGCCGATCTACACGGCAATCGGTCAGCTGACGTCGTTCACACTCGGCTACAAGCCACAACTCGTCGTCTCGAACGTCGGCATCGACCCAACCACGGTTGGGGCCCTGCTGAAGTCGATCTCGAAGGGCAAGGCGTCGGGCACCGCGCTGATCGAGGGCGCGATCACCGACGGCTACCTGCCCTCGCCCACCGACACGTCAAGCCCGTGGATCCAGCTGTTCATGAAGGTCCACGCGCAGTACGACGCGAGCGCGCCATTCGACGGCAATGTCGAGTATGGGATGGCGAACGCGTACACGCTCGTGCAGGCCCTCATGGCGGCCGGGAAGAACCTGACCCGCCAGGGACTCGTCAACGCGGTCGACAATGACGGCGGCAAGTGGACCGGTCCCGGACTCGTGCCGTTCCGCTACACGACCACCGAGCACGGCGGCTACGAGGGCGTCGCGATGGGCCAGATCAGGAACGGCAAGATCGTCGAGTTCGGCGGTCCGCTGACCACCGAGCCGACGGCCGGCAGCCCGATCACGCCCTACACGGTGGCTCAGCCGGCGCCACCGGCTGACGGGGTGCCCACAAACTAGTCGTACCCTCGAGCCTTGTCAGCCCCGGACCCGTGGGGCGCGGCGGCGTGACAAGGTACCTGGCGCGTGGCCGATCCACTCTTCCCTTCCCTGGGCGCGGACTCGTCGAACCGGGTGGCGATCAGATTTCCGGAGCGGTCGATGACCTATGCGCAGCTGACAGGCTGCGCCGGTCGAGCTGCTGATGTAGTCGCGGGCATGTCGCGCGTCGCGGTGTTGGCCGAGCCGCGGATCGAGACGTGCGTCGGTGTCGTCGGAGCGCTGTTGGCCGGTGTTCCTGCCGTGCTGATCAACCCGAAGTCGGGCGCGAGCGAGATGGCTCACTTCGCCGCTGACGCCCAACCGGAGGCGCTGCTTCTGCGGCCTGGTGCGGATGTGCCCAGCGCGTTTCGGGATCGCGCGACGCTACGGATCGATCTCGCCGCAGCGCCGGGCGCGGGGAGCTCGGTCGACGAGCCTTCGCCGGAGGCCCCAGCGTTGATCGTGTACACGTCGGGGACGACTGGACCTCCGAAAGGGGTGGTCATTCCGCGGCGTGCGATTGCCACGAACCTCGACGCGCTGGCCGATGCCTGGGCGTGGACCGATCACGACGTCGTCGCTCATGGCCTGCCCCTGTTTCATGTCCACGGGCTCGTGGTCGGAATCCTTGGGGTGGTTCGTCGTGGCGGGACGGCCCGACATGTCGGCAAGTTCACCGTCGATGCGGTCGCGGGCGCGCTGCGTGAGGATGCAACGATCATCTTCGGAGTGCCGACCATGTACCGCAGGCTGGCGGAAGCCGCTGAACAGTCCGCGAGCGTGGCCCATGCGCTCGCTCGGGCCCGTTTGCTCGTGTCAGGCTCGGCGGCTCTGCCCGCCGCAGAGCACGAGCGACTCGAGCGCAGCACGGGCCACCGCGTCGTGGAGCGCTACGGCATGACCGAGACGCTGATCAACACCGCTGTCCGGGCCGACGGCGATCGACGCGCCGGCTTCGTCGGCCCTCCGCTCGGCGGGGTCGAACTTCGCCTCCTCGACGATGCGGGCACGCCGTTGAAGGAATCGGACGGCGACACGATCGGCGAGATCGAGGTCCGGGGTCCCAACCTCTTCCTCGAGTACCTGAACCGCCCGGATGCGACCGCGGAGGCGATGTGCGACGGCTGGTTTCGTACCGGCGATCTCGCGACACGCAGCGCGGACGGCTATCTGCGGATTGTGGGCCGGCGCGCCACGGACCTGATCAAGAGCGCCGGCTTCAAGATCGGGGCCGGCGAGATCGAGGCCGCGCTGCGCGATCACGCCTCCGTGGACGACGCGGCGGTCACGGGCCAACCCGATCCCGACCTCGGCGAGCGGGTGGTCGCCTGGGTCGTTCTTCGGGAAGGCAAGAACGCCTCCGCAGGTGAGCTGATCGCACACGTCGCCGATCAGCTGGCTTCGCACAAACGCCCGCGGGTCGTGCACTTCCTCACCGAACTTCCGCGTAACGAGCTCGGCAAGGTGCAGAAAACGCGCCTCGTCGATGGCCGGGCCGGCTAGCGGCAGCGATCTCGACCGTCGCTTGGAGCTCGCCTCATCTGTACGCGATCTGTCGGAGCACTTGGGCCGGTGCTCCGGCGGCGATTGAGAACGACGGGATGTCCGAGGTCACGACCGAGTTCGCCCCGATCACGCACCGCTCCCCGATTGTGACGCCGCTGGTGATGACGACGTTTGCGCCACACCAGACATTGTCGCCCACCCGGGTCGGCCCCTTGGTCGTGAAGCCCTGCCATGGCACGGGCCGGTGCGGGTCGTCGAACCGGTGATCGGCGTCGCTGACGAAGCATCCGTTGGCGAGCATGCAATGGCTGCCGATCTCGACGAGCTCGGTCGCCGCAACCATCACGCCGAGGTTGAGGAACACACCCGATCCGATCCGAATCCGAGCGTGCCCCGGCGCGGTGATCCAGACGCCCGGCTCGAGCAGCGTGTGTTGACCGATCTCGAGCCGGCCCTCGCGCAGCGACTCGAGCACGTTCCCATACAGGGGCCAGCGCGCGAATGCGCCGCGGCGCATCAGCTCCCAGTGGATCCGGGCGCGGTTCCACGGCAGTGAGTTGCGCTCGTACCAGCGCCACTTCTGCGCCCACAGCTTCGCCTGCGCGACGACGGGCTCCATTGACCAGACCGTACCCGGCGCACGCCCGCGGCATCCGGCCGGTCCTCAGCGCTCAGGCAGGCGCCCTCCGTACAGCCGCTCGCGGACCCAAGCCTCGACGTCCTCGCCGGCCGGCACCGCGTCCCCGGGCGCTTGCTGCCCGCCAGCGGTGCGGGCCCCGGGGGAGCCGGCTCCCGGCGCACCGCGCGCCGCTTCCGCCCCAGGGCCCGTTACCGCGGCTGCGCCGCGAGCGGGTGCCACGCCAGGGCCCGTCACCGCGGCCGCGCCGCGAGCCGATGCGCTCCCGAGCCCGAGCCTCTTATCGGGGCGGACGGGCATCGCGACCGGGCCTAGCGTCCGCGCCACGACCTCGAGCAGAAGCCACACAGAAAGCGCCGCCACCACGACGCATGCCAGGACGAGGATTACCAGAACTCAGCCTCCGCGAGATATCGATCGTCGTTCCCCTCTCAGGGATTGTAGGCCGTCAGGAAAGAGCTGATCAGCCGATCGCGGCGGATTTCACGCGAGGTCCGCGGCGGACGCGCACGGGGAGGAGATCGGCGAGATAGCGCCCCGTGTGCGACTCGACGACCGTCGCGACCTGCTCCGGCGTGCCGCTCGCGATCACACGTCCACCCTCGTCTCCGCCCTCGGGTCCGAGGTCGATCACGCGATCGGCGACCTTGATCACGTCGAGGTTGTGCTCGATCACCACCACCGAGTTTCCTGCATCGACCAGGCGTTGCAGGACGATCAGCAGGCGCTGAATGTCGGCGAAGTGGAGTCCCGTGGTCGGCTCGTCGAGGATGTAGAGCGTCCGTCCCGTCGCAACCTTCGAGAGCTCGGCGGCGAGCTTGACGCGCTGCGCCTCGCCGCCGGACAGCGTGGTGGCCGGCTGGCCAAGCCGCATGTATCCGAGCCCGACGTCGTTCAGCGCTTCCACCCGCCGGCGGATCTTGGGGATATGCGCGAAGAACTCGAGCGCCTCTGCGATCGGCATCTCGAGTACGTCGGCGATTGTCTTGCCCTTGAAGCGGACCTCGAGCGTCTCGCGGTTGTAACGCTTGCCGTGACATTGCTCACATGGCACGTACACATCGGGGAGGAAGTGCATCTCGAT
>PMOY01000198.1 GCA_003165655.1 Solirubrobacterales bacterium | reverse complement strand
GCGGGACTGCAGTTCGTCACCGACCGGATCTGGATCGGCACCTTCGGCATCCACTACAAGCTCGGACTCGACGGCCTGAACGCGGCTCTCGTCGTGCTCACCACGGTGCTGTTCACGGCCTCGCTCGTGTGGGCGGCATCGCGCAAGTGGGAACGCCCCCAGCTCTTCTACTTCTTCTTCGGCCTCGCCCAGAGTGCGGTCCTGGGGGCTTTCTGCGCCCAGGACCTGTTCCTCTTCGTCGGCTTCTTCGACCTGATGCTCGTGCCGTTCTACTTCCTCATCGGGATGTGGGGCACCGGCGACCGGGTGCGGGCGACGACGAAGCTCGTCATCTACACCCTCGTCGGGTCGTTCTTCATGCTCGTGGCCGCGATCGCCACCGCGGTGCTCGCGTCGAACGCCCACGGCACCCACCTCACCTTCGCGCTCTCATCCCTCGAGCATCTCCCGCTCAGCCACGCCTCGCAGGAATGGCTCTTCCTCTGCTTCGCTGTCGCTTTCCTGGTCAAGATGCCGCTCGTGCCGTTTCACGGATGGCTGGCCGACGGATACCGGTCGATGCCGATCCCGGCGGTCGCCGTGTTCAGCGGCGTGCTCTCGAAGGTCGCCGCCTATGGATTCCTGAAGATCGTGCTGCCGCTGTTCCCGTACGCGTCGGTCCACTACCAGACGCTCATGCTCCTGATCGCGCTGTGGTCGATCCTGTGGGCCACCTCGCTCGCGTTCACCACCACCAACGCCAGGCTCGTCGTCGCGTACTCGTCGGTCGCCCAGCTCGGCTTCATCACGCTCGGGATCTTCTCGCTGCGCCCGCAGGGTGGCCAGGGAGCACTGCTGCAGATGCTCAACCACGGCCTCGTGACGGCGCCGCTGTTCTTCATCGTCGCCGCGCTCGCGGCGCGCTGCGGCGGGTCGGAGGACATCCGCGAGATGGGCGGCCTCGCGTTCCGCGCCCCCGTGCTCGCGACGCTCTTCCTGATCGTGGCCCTGGCGAACCTCGCGATGCCGGGCTCGTCCAACTTCGTCGGCGAGTTCCTGATCCTCCTCAGCGTGTTCAAGGCCAAGCTCGCGATCGCGGTGATCGCGTTCGTGGGCGTCGTCGGCGCGGCCGTGTACTCGCTGCGCGTGTACATCAGGACGATGCACAACCCCCTCGGGCCGAGGGTGCAGTCGCGCGAAGTCTCGTTGCGCGACGGGCTGGCGATCGTGCCTCTCGTCATCGTGATCCTGGCGCTGGCGATCTACCCGCAGTTCGGCCTGAAGCGGTCCGAGCGGTCGCTGAAGGCGACCATGGCCCCGGCGGAGCTTCAGGATGGGCTCCAACCGGGAGCGGTGGCCGGCGTCACCGGATCGGGTCGGCGATGACCGCGTTCCTCTCCCTCGCCGCCGCCCACATCAAGGGGCCCCACATCGACTGGGCCGCGCTGTCGCCGTTCGTCGTGCTCGCGGTCGGGGCGCTGGTCGTCCTCGTCGTCGGGCTGTTCCGCAGCTCGGTCGCCCGCGAGCGAATCGTGCCCGCCCTCACCATCACCACGCTCGCCGTGGCGATCGCCTTCGAGATCTCCCGTTTCCACCATCAGACCTCGATCATCTCCGGCGCGCTGAGGATCGATGATCTTGCGCTGATCCTCGATCTCGTGTTCGGGGTCTCCGCCCTCGCCACCGTCGTCCTCTCGGCACGGGAGCGCGCTCCGGCCCAGGCCGGGCACGGCGAGTACCACTCGCTGCTGCTGTTCTCCGTCTTCGGGATGGCGGTACTCGTCAGCGCCCAGAACCTCGTCACTCTGTTCATCGGGCTCGAGCTGCTGTCGATCCCGCTGTACATCCTGTGCGCGTCGGACTCGCGCCGCGAAGCTGCGCTCGAGTCGGGACTCAAGTACCTGGTCATCGGCTCGGTCGGCTCGGCAACGCTCGTGTACGGGCTGGCCCTGATCTACGGGGCCACCGGCTCGACCAATTTCGGTCCGATTGCCGGCGCGATCACCGGCAACTCGGTCCAGGCGGGAGGCCTGCTCAGCGACCCGCTGCTCCTCACCGGGATCGCCCTCGCAATCGTCGGCTTCGCCTTCAAGGCGTCGGTCGCCCCCTTCCATCAGTGGACGCCCGATGTCTACGAAGGAGCCCCGACCCCGATCACCGCGTTCATGGCCACAGCCACGAAGGCGGCCGCAATCGGCGTCTTCCTGCGCTTCTTCGATGTCGCGGTGATCGGCACCCAGGACACCTGGGCGCCAATGCTCGCGGCGCTTGCGACGATCACCATCGTCGTCGGCAACGTGGGCGCGCTCGGGCAGACTTCGCTCAAGCGCATGCTTGCCTACTCGGGCGTCGGACAGGCCGGCTACATGCTCGCCGGCGTCGTCATTGGCACCCAGCTCGGGGTCGAGGCGACGGTCTTCTACATCGTCACCTACTTGCCCGTGAACATCGCCGCGTTCGCGGTGATCGTCGCCCGCCAGCGCGAGCGCGCCGACGGTGACGACATCTCAGCGCTTGCCGGCCTCGGTACGAGGCAGCCCTGGCTGGCATGGCCGATGACGATCTCGATGCTCTCACTCGCCGGCATCCCGGGCACGGTCGGCTTCATCGGCAAGCTCTACCTGATCCGGGCGCTCGTGGCGGGCGACTACACGTGGCTCGCCGTCGCGATCGTGGTCGGGTCGATGATCTCGCTCGGCTACTACCTGCGCGTGGTCGCGACGATGTGGATGAGCTCTCCGGACTCGGCGCTGGTTCGCCCGAGCGTCGGTGGACGGCCGGCCATCGCCGGCGGCTCACCCGAGGCCGATCTCGACCGTTGGCCGCAGGCCGCGGGCTCCGTCGCCAACCCCGAGGTGGTCGCCGTAGCGATGCTCTTCGGCGCCGCCGGTGTCTTCTTTGGGATCATCCCCACGCCGCTGCTCAGGCTGGTGGCGCATGCGGGACGTGCGTTCACCGGGATCTTTTAGCGGCGAGGACCTATGACCAGCAGATTGTGCCTGCTCCTTATCTGTGCGCTCGCGCCGGTCGCTGTCCTCACGGGCTGTGGGAGTAGCGCCGGCACGAGCAGTCATGCCGGCACGACCGCCCGCGGGAGCGGCTCGAGCTCCAGCGCCGCGAAAAGCGGCTCGAGCTCCAGCGCCGCAAAGAGCGGCACCGCCGCCGGCCCCGCGCCGCTCGACGTGGAGCAGGCGGTGGCCGCCTGCCGGAGGTCGATCGGCGCGAAGCTGTACTAGCCGCGGGGCGCCGCCGGCGAGCTTAAGGAGAAGACCGCTAGCGCGCTTCTGCCAGTGACTGTCCGAACCGCCCGCGACGATGCGGAGCATGAATCCACCGACAGCGCTCGACGAGCCGACAGCTACGCCTACTGCCATGCACGAAACTACGCCCACGGTCTTCCTCATCTCGCGGCCGTCCATCGACCTCGACGCGGTGCGTGCGTATCTTGACGATGTCGGCGGAGCGTCATGGCTCGATCGGCGGCTCGCCGGTGGTGGCGATGCGCTCAACGACGCTCAGCTGTTGGTCGAGTTCTGCGGTCGCGTGTGCTACCGGAGCTGGGAGCCCGGCCTGAACCCGAATGTCACGCGTATCCGGGAGGACCAGCACGAGTATCTCGGCAACCTCCTGCGCAGCCTGCATGGCAGCGTGCTCGAGCACGCGAACTACACGTTTGCCTTCCGCAACGTCTCGCGCGTCTTCACTCATGAGCTCGTGCGTCACCGAGCCGGATCAGCCTTCAGTCAAGAGAGCCTGCGCTACGTCCGGCTGGCAGACCTCGGATTCAGAGTCCCGGCGGTGCTGGAGCCGATCCGTGACCAGGTGGTGACCATCGTCGAGCAGCTCGAGGAGTTTCAGACCACCGCCGCCGCGGCGCTCGGGCTCGATGACGAGGGCGTGCCGTTCTCCGTCAAGAAGGAAGTCACGTCCGCCCTTCGTCGTTTGGCACCCCTTGGCCTGAGCACGGACATCGTCTGGACCGCCAACGTGCGCACGCTGCGCCACGTGATCGAGATGCGGACCGCGCCCGGCGCCGAAGAGGAGCTCCGGTTCGTCTTCGATGAGGTCGCGCGGAGGATGCAGGCAGAGGCCCCGGGCCTCTTCCAGGACTTCCAGCGCGCCGCTGACGGCTCCTGGCTACCGGAGTTCCGCAAGGTCTAACGCGATCGCGAGCCGACCTCGAGCTCGCTCACTTCTTCTGTGCGAGCTCCTGCTGGCGAAGCTCGATGCGCCTGATCTTGCCGGTCAGGGTCTTCGGCAGGTCGGGGACGAACTCGATCAGGCGCGGATAGGCATAGGCGGAGAGGTGGTCGCGGACGTAAGCCTTGATGTCCTCGGCGAGCTCAGCCGAGGGCTCGGAGCCGGCCGCGAGCACGACGAACGCCTTGACGACGTTGCCTCGGCGCTCGTCCGGCGAGGCAACCACGGCGGCTTCGGCCACGGCGGGGTGCTCGAGGCACGCGGACTCAACCTCGAATGGCCCGATCCGGTACCCGGCGGAGATGATCACGTCATCGGCGCGCCCCTCATACCAGTAGTAGCCGTCCTCGTCGAAGCTGGCGGCATCCTTGGTGTGGAACCAGTCGCCGTCGAATACCTCAACGGAGTCCTCGGGGCGGTTCCAGTATCCGAGCGGGTAGTGCGGATTGGTGCGCGCCTTCAGGCAGATCTCACCGCGCTCGCCGGCGCTCAGTGGACGCTCGTCCTCATCGAGGATCGCCACCTCCCAGCCGGGCATCGGCTTCCCCATCGACCCTTCGCGGACCTCCATGAAGGGAAAGTTCCCGCACAGCGGGTAGGACTCGGTGAGGCCGTAATAGTCGAGCACGGTGACCCCGTACTGGTCGCGGAACCAGCGAATCGCTTCCGGGTTGAGCGGCTCGCCCGCAGAGCAGACGATCCGAAACCGCTGCGGATAGCGCGTGCCGGCATTCGAGATCGACATCATCGAGCGGATCGCCGTCGGGGTACCGAAGACGTTCGTGACCTCGTTGCGCGAGAGAAAGTCGAGCTGCTTGGCGGGATCGAAGCCGCCCTCGCGCTGATAGACGGCCTGCACGGCGCCGTAACGCCACGGCCCGATCACTGGGCAGATCCCGGCGGCCCAGGCCCACTCCCCCATACCGTGGAACAGCTCGCCGTCGCGGACGTCGTGACAGTAGACGAACTCATTGTGTCCGAGGATGTAGCGGTGCGCGTGGAGGATGCCCTTGGCCAGGCCGGTGGTACCCGAGGAGTAGTAGAGCTGGGCCGGATCGTCCGCCGCGGTGTCGACGCAATCGAACTCTGTCGAGGCGCCGCTCAGCAGCTCGTCGTCGAGGATCAGGACCTCGTCGACCAGTGAGCGCTCGATCCGATCTGCGTTCGCGGCGTTCGTCACGAGAACCTTGGCCTGCGAGTCGGTGACGCGGTGGCGGATCCCTTCGTCGCCGTAAAGCACCGACATCGAGAGCAGGATCGCACCGACCTTCCACGTCCCCAGAAACGCCGCCGCGGTCTCGGGCGCGGGTGGGAGGAGCATCGCGACCCGATCGCCGCGCTCCACACCGTGGGCCACGAGCGTATTCGCACAGCGATTCGAGAGATCCTGGAGCTCGCCCCAGGTCACGCGACGCACGTTCCCGAGGAAGTCCTCGTGGATCATCGCGAGCTTCCCGCGCGGGTGCTTGTCGCAGACGTCGGCGGCGATGTTGTAGCGCTCCGGCACGTCCCAGCGCTGCTGCGCGCACGCTTCCTCGTAGGACTTGAACCGGGTCTCCGTGTTCGAGCTCATCGTGCTTGCACTCCCTCTGTCGAGCAACGAACAACCATGATCGCGCCCGACGGCTCGGTTATGCAACTGTGTTTCTCCACATGCCACACATTGCCACCCGCCGCGCCACCGTCGATGACCTCGACGTCCTGATCGGCGACGTCCAGGCGGGATTCGATTCCTATACCGAGTTCGCCCCGCTGGGTTGGCTGCCGCCCGAAGTCAGTGCTGACGACACGCGGACGGCCGAGATCCTGATCGACGCCGACACCTGGGCCCTGCTCGCGATGGCCGGCGCTGATCCGGTCGGGCACATCGCGTTCACGCCGGCGCGGCGGCGCGCGGCCGGGGAACCGTGGGACAGCAGTCCCTCGATTCCCGGGCTCGCCCACCTCTGGCAGCTGTTCGTGCTCCCTCCATGGTGGGGCCGAGGCGTCGCGCCGCTGCTCCACGACGCCGCCATCTCGGAGGTGCGGACCCGCGGATACGACGCGGTCCGGCTGTACACGCCTTCGCTGCACGCGCGTGCCCGCCGGTTCTATGAACGCCGCGGCTGGCGCGTGACCGACGAGGAATGGAACGAGCACCTAGTCCTGATGCTCACCGAGTACCGGCTCGCGCTGGCCTGAATCGGCTCAGCCCTCGCCGCGGGGTCGCTCGCGCGAGCGGAGCAGCTTCTTGAACGCGTCTGCGACGACCATCAACCTCAGTCTCCGGGGTCCGTCCATCAGCTTGAACACGAGCCGCAGATGCGGGCGGTCGATCACGACGACCGTGCTCGAGCCCCTTGCGGCCGCCTCGATGTCCCGAGCCACGCGGGCGGGGTCCATCGCCTTCTCCGGCGTGACGCCCCCGGTTGGTCCCCACGCGTGCTCCTCCTCGAGCTGGCCGGTGCGCACGTCGCCCGGGCACACCGCGCAGGCGCGCACACCGCTTCCGCGCACCTCCTGATGCAGCACCTCGGCGAGCCCGACGAGGGCGAACTTGGTCGTGCAGTACGACGTGTATGTCGGACCGCCGATCAGCCCGAGCTCGGACGAGACGAGCACGATCCGCCCGAAGTCACGCTGCCTCATCCCCGGCAGGACCGCCTGGGTGAGCCAGATCGCGGCACCGACGCCGAGTCGGTAGCTCTCCTCGAAGTCCGCGACCGCCACATCCTCGACCCAGTCGCGATGGAGGACGCCGGCGCAGCTGACGAGGACGTCGACCGGCCCGAGCGCCTGCTCGACCTCGCGCACGACGCGCGCTGATTCGGCGGGGTCGCTCAGGTCGGCCGGCACGGCGTGCGCCTGCGAACCCAGTCGCGCCGCGAGCGCCTCGAGCGGAGCGGCGCTGCGCGCCACCAATCCGACGCGAGCCCCGAGCGAGGCGAAGTGCTCAGCCGTCGCCGCCCCGATCCCCCGTGAGGCTCCGGTGACGAGCACTGTCCTGTGGTCCCACTGCGTCATCCCTACTCCTGCCCTGAGTTCCGTGAGCGCCGGAACGCTACCAGTGGCCGGCCGCCGCGGCCAGAGATCGTCACGCTTTGGGGTTAGTTGCGGCGCTTGCGTTTGCGCTTCGGCGTCGTCGCGCCCGTCGTTGCTCTCGCCGGTGCGATGACCGCTTCGGGCGCGGGGGTCGACACCGGCTTAGCGCGCCCACCGCGTGCGGGCCGGCCCTGCTTCTCCCGCGCCTGCTGGTTCGACAGCCACGGGACGGCCTCGCCTGTGCTCCAGGCCGACGGATGACCGCTCGGCCAGCGCCCCGAGAAGAGATATCCGAGCGCACACAGCCAGCCGGCCTGAATCACCGGCACCGGCGATCCGATCGGGAAGAGGAACAGGACGCCGACGAAGATGCCCAGGTAGCCCATCAACCGAGGGAGCAGGCCGACGCGCATCGCATTTAGGGAGAGCAGCACGATCGCCATCGCCAGCAGCAGCTCGCCGACCTGACCGACGATCGGAAGGAGCAAGAGGATCGTGGAATTCGTGAGGTGATGGGCCTGGCTGTAGGTTTGCTGTCCGGTACTCACGAACTTGTGGGCGACGAGGGCGATCAGTACCTGGTAGAGGACGCCGCTGATCGCAGCGAGGGCGCCGCCCGTGATCGCGAGGAACTTGACGGCGACGGATAGAGCGGGACGACGGGCGTTCGTCGCGCGCCATAGGAAGCTGAGCACAACGGTCAGCGCGAGCAGCCCGATCGAATTGAGCACTGAGCCGATCAGGTCGATCGGGAAGCGCTTGTGGGAGACGATCAGGTCCGTGGTCAGCTCGTCGATGCTCGTGTGCAGCCCGACGAGCGAGATCACAGCGGCGGCCACGAGCAGGACGGCCGCGAGCACGGAAACGGGCGCCGTCCGCACCCGCATTTGCGTCTCGCGCTGGAGCTGATCCTTATTCATGGGCGCCTATGCTAGCCGCGCGAGGCGGCGCGTACGCAGCCGGCGGGCGGGCGCGGCGGGCATCGGGGCCGCGGTGTGCGGACCCGCGGCCGCGCGGCACTCGCGCGCCCGACCCACCGGCTACCATTGGCCCCATGGAAGGAAGCGGCTTCGGAGATCTCTTCGGCGACCCTGACGAGCTCCAGCGGCGACTCGGCGAGTTCGCGGAGCAGATGCAGGGCGCACAGCGGCTCGCGTGGGCCGACAACGCGATCAAGCTCGCCGTCGACCTGACGGTCGCGGCGATCAACCGCGTCAACATCCAAGGCAGCACCGAGCAGCAGGCCGCACAGCTCCGCGGCGTGATCGCGCTCGTCTTCCCCGAGGCAGTGACGCTCGTGCGCGAGGCGCGCGAGGGTCTGCAGTAGCGCCCGACCAGCCACCTGCGCACAGGTCGGGTGGACGCCCGGCTCGAGATCATCGCCCAGGGCGATGGCACGCTGATGGACAAAGCGAAGGCAGCGGCCGAGGCGATCAATCAAGGTGCCAGGGGCCCCCGAGCAGCAGTAGACGAGCACCGGCGTGACCTGACGCCGTCGGCCCGGATTCGCGCTGGGCCGGGCCGACGGCGATCAACTACGGTGACCCGACCGTCTCCTGGATCGGCTGACCGGCCGAGGAACTGTTGGACTCGGCGGCCGAGACGCTCGAATTGGCTGAGCTGATCGCCTGCGCGTTCGGATGCCCGCTCTTGATGCTCGACCGGATCAGCGCCAGTCCCGCGCCGACGGCGGTCAACGGCGCGACGACGTGCGAGAGCAGCTTGCTGCCTTGCGCGTCGGCGAGAGCGAGCTTGACTTCGTGCTCGACGAAGAGTCCCGCAGCGACCGCCTTGAGGATCGTGAACTTGTGGGTGAACGGATGGGAGAAGTCCCCGGCCTTGAACGGCTCGTAGATGAAGTGATGGAAGGTCCCGAACGCCAGGCCGGCGTGGATCGCGAACTTCGTCTTGGCGAAGTGAACCTTGGTCGAGGTTCCCGCCGCCGAGCTCCCCGACGACGAGGTCGAGCTCTTGCTCCCGCAACCCGCTACGACGAGTACCGCGGAGACGAGCAGCAATGGAAGAAGTCGTCTGGTCAAGCTTCACCTCCGATGTCATAGGCCCGCGCCCAAGCTCGGGTCCTCGTGTTCCCCCTGCCTGCGGTCCACCAACCTAGCCAGCGGCGCCGGCTCGTCGGTTAAGCGTCGATTAGTACGACAGGCGGCGAGCGTATCCGGTCAGGCGAGCGCGCCGAGCACGAGCTCGTCGTGCTCGGCGGGCTTGACGCGGCGAAAGACGTGGGTGACGACGCCGTCGGGCCCGATCACGAACGTCGTGCGCTCCATACCCATGTAGGTGCGCCCGTACCTCGTCTTCTCGACCCAGACGCCGTAGGCCTCGCCGACCGCGTGCTCCTCGTCGGCGAGCAGCGGGAAGGCGAGCTCGAACTTGTCGGCGAACTTGGCGATGTCCTTGACCGGATCCGGCGACACGCCGAGCACGACGGCCCCGGCGGCTTCATAGTCGGGTGTGTGGTCTCGGACGCTGCACGCCTGCGTGGTGCAACCCGGGGTGTCCGCCTTGGGATAAAAGTAGAGAACCACCGGTTTGCCCCGCAAAGCAGAGAGCGACACCGGCTCCCCATGCTGATTGGGAAGGGTGAAGTCGGGGGCCTGATCGCCGGGCTCGATCATCGCTGCCTGGGATTATCTCAGAAGGCGCGAGAGACGACGGTCCTTGAGCAGCTTCCCGTCGGTCTGGCAGGTCGGGCAGTAGGTCATCACGTAGTCCTCGTAGAACA
>PMOY01000421.1 GCA_003165655.1 Solirubrobacterales bacterium | reverse complement strand
GCGGCAAGCGTCGTCGACTTGCCCGCCCCCGTCAGGCCGCCGATGAGGACAGCGTGACGGTCGGCCACGGCGGCGTTCGCGTGCAGGACGAGCAGGCCTCGTTGACGCAGGATCGCGGGAAGGACGCTTGCACTGAACTGGACGGCGAGCATCGCGTCTTCGGCCTGGGGGTTGCGTTCGAACACGACTCGGTCCCCGTCGCGGACCAGAAAACGACCGCCCCGGCGGCCGCCTCGGCGCAGGAACGACCCGGGGGCGACATCGAACCCGGGCTCACTGACGACAGGCGACCGCAGGCGGGCGGCCACGATCCCCTCCTCGACGACGACGTCCACGCTCGCCTTCGCGTCGGCCGGCGCCAGGTCTGCGCACGCGAACGGGATCTCGATCGTCAGCCCGTAGGCCCGGTACCTGTGTGTCTCGATCGATCGCGCCCCGCCCCCGGTCACTCGCACACTGTACCGGCCGCGACCGAGCCGCCAGGAACCGGTACGTAGCGGTGTCGGATTCAGGGCCTGTCGATCGGCTCGGGCGCACCGAGACCCGGTGACCTGGCCCAGCGCCCGGTTATCCTGCAGCGCCGATGCGGATGCTCGTCGTCAACGCGGACGATTTCGGGCTCTCGCCCGGCGTCAACGACGGGATCCTCGAGGCGCACGCTGACGGGATCGTGACGAGCACGAGCCTGATGGTGCTCGAACGTGGCGCCGGCGACGCCGCTCGTGCGGCCCGCGGGTACGAAGCGCTGTCCGTCGGGCTTCATTTCGTCGATGAGGGCAACCTCGACCTCGACGACCCGGACCAGGCCGCACGGAGCTTCCACGCGCAACTCGAGCGTTTCCGAGAGCTCACCGGCCGCGACCCGACGCACGTCGACTCCCACCACCACGTGCACAGCTGGTCCCGCGCGAGGCTCGCGACGTTCTCGAGGCTCGTCGAACCGCTCGGCGTCCCGCTGCGCGGCCAGGGCCGCGTCGCGTACGTCGGCGCCTTCTGGGGGCAATCGGAGCCCGGCGTGACCAAGCTCCGGTGCGTGCGCCGTCCCTTCCTGCTCCACCTGATCCGAGCCGAGGTGCTCGACGGATTCACCGAGCTCGCCTGTCATCCCGCTCGGATCAACGGCGACTTCAGCTCGAGCTACCTCGACGAGCGCGCCGTCGAGCTCGCCACGCTGACCGAGCCGGGGCTGCACGAGGCCGTCGAAGCGCTCGGTGTCGAGCTCGTGAGCTTTCACGCGTGTAGGCATGCGCCCCCTACAATGCTCCTCTGATGCCGGGCGCGGGCACCTCCTTGGTCGTTGACGCTTCTCATGTCGTTCATGAGACGATCGATGGCGAAGCGATCCTGATTCATTTGAGGACAGGCACCTATTACAGCCTCGACGGTGTTGGGGCGGAGGTGTGGGCGCTTTTGGCTACCGGCACGGATGCGGACGCGCTGCTGTTGGCGGGGCGAGAGCGCTACGAGGGCGATCCGGTCGAGGTTGAGCGGGGCCTGTCGAGCTTGTTGGCCGAGTTGCTGCGCGAGGGGCTTGTGATCGAGGGTGAGTCGCAGCGAGCCGCGGGTTCGGCGGGGCTGCCGTCGGGACGGGTCCCGTTTATCGTTCCTGTCCTGCACACCTACACCGATATGCAGGAGTTCATGCTCGTCGATCCGCTGCGCGAGGTCGACGAGGTCGCCGGCTAGCCGAATGCCGAGGCTGGCTGAGGCGGCGCTCGGTTCGTTCTATGCCGCCGCGGCCCGCGAGTACGACGCTGCGGCCAAGCGCACGGGTGTGGTGGAGGTTGATCTGCGGTTCGCGGATCGCAGAGTGCGAATGCGCTTCGCCGGCGCCGGGCTGGCGGATGCCCTGCTCGGGGCGCTTGCTTCGCGCAGCGACGACGGTGGCGGCGAGGTGGACGCCACGATCGCCCTGTGGGAGGCACAGGCCTGTCCGGCGGGCTCCCTCGCTTGCCCTTGGCAGGTGGCGGATGTCGGGCCGGGAGGGCTCGTGCGGGGGTTCGATTTCCACCGCGTGCTGGCGGTCCACGAAACCTACTCGGGCACGGTGACGCTGGTCGACTCTGCCGAGCGCGCGGTGCTGCATCGTGTGCCCCACTGCGGGGCCGTTCCGTGGTGGGAGCGGGCAGCGCCGCTCCGACCCGCGCTCTACTGGGCGCTCGGGGGGGAGGGTCGCCATCTCGTGCATGCTGGTGCGGTGGGCGACGATCGCGGGGGCGTGTTGCTGGCAGGAGCCCGAGGTTCGGGGAAGACCACGGTGGCGCTGGCGGCGCTCGCCCATGGCCTCGGGTTCGTCGCTGACGACTACCTGTTGCTTCACGCCATCGACGAGCCGGAAGCCGTCTCGCTGTACAGCACCGTCAGCATTTGCGCGGCGCCAGCGGCCGGGGCGAAGATCGTCGTCGATGTGACCTCGCTGAGGCACGGTTCGCTGCGCGAGTCGCTGCCCGTGCGCGCGGTAGCGGTGCCGCGCATCCGTGGCGGCCGTGCCCGTCTGCGTCGCCTGAGCCCCGCTGAGGCCTTGCGGGCGTGGGCGCCCACGACGGTCTTTCAGATGCCGTTTGACGATGGTGCTGCGCTGGCGTCGCTCGGAGCCGTCGTGCGCCGGGTTCCCTGCTTCGCCCTGGATGTGGGGGACGACTGGGCCGAGCTCGCGCGCGCGGTCGAGCAGGTGCTGGAGCAGGCGGCGGTATGAGTGGGGGGCTTGTCTCGGTGGTGATGCCGGCCTTTGAGGAGGAGGCGTTCATCGCGGAGGCGCTGCGGAGCGTGTTGGCGCAGACCTATCGACCGGTCGAGCTGATCGTCGTCGATGACGGGTCTGGCGACCGTACGGCCGAGATCGCGGCAGCGCACGAGGCGCGCGTGCTGCGCCGGCCCCACCGGGGCGCCGCGGCGGCGTGCAACGCGGGCCTGACGCTCGCCCGGGGCGACTATTGGACGATCTTCGACGCCGATGACGTGATGGCGCCAGAGCGCCTCTCGCGTCAGGTCGCACATCTGGAGCAGCATCCCGAGCTCGGCATCGTGCTCGGGCTGACCGAGGCGTTCGTGAGTCCGGGCGAGCCGCGTCCGCCGCACTACAACCTGGACTGGGACGACGGGCCCTTCCCGGCGTGCACGGGCACCGTGCTGGCGCGCCGGGCGGTCCTTGATCTCGTGGGACCGTTCGACGAGACGCGGGAGCTCTGCTATGACCTGGACTGGCTGGCGCGCGCCAAGGATGCGGGCGTATGCGCCGGGCAGGTGGACCATGTCGCCCTGCGCTACCGCATCCACCGCGCCAACGCCACGTCGGACGCGCGCGCCGTGAACCTCGCCATGCTCAAGGTCCTGCGGGAGTCGCTGCACCGGCGTGGCGCGCTGCGTGCTCATGACTGATCGGCTGATCTCGCCAAGGCCGGCTGAGGCGGCGCTCGGTTCGTTCTATGCCGCCGCGGCCCGCGAGTACGACCGCGCGGCCGAGCGCACGGGCGTGGTGGAGGTTGGTCTGCCGTTCGCGGACCGGAGGGTGCGGCTGCGTTTCGCCGGCGCCGGGCTGGCGGATGCCCTGCTCGGGGCGCTCGCTCCGCGCAGCGACGACGGCCGCGGCGAAGTGGACGCCACGATCGCCGTGTGGGATGAGCACGCCTGTCCGGCGGGATCGCTTCTGTTTCCCTGGCGGCCGGCGGACATTGGGCCGGGAGGGCTCGTGCGGGGGTCTGACGTCGACCGGGTGGTGGCCATCCACGAGACCGCGTCGGGTGCGCTCACGCTCGTTGACTGTGCCGCGCGCGCCGTGCTCCACCGCGTGCCCCACTGCGCAGCGGTGCCGTGGTGGGAGCGGGCGGCGCCGCTGCGACCCGCGCTGTTTTGGGCCCTTCGCGGCGAGGGTCGCCATCTCGTGCATGCTGGTGCGGTGGGCGACGATCGCGGGGGCGTGCTCCTGGCCGGAGCCAGCGGTTCGGGCAAGACGACGGTGGCGCTGGCCGCGCTCGTCCACGGCCTCGGCTACGTCGCCGACGACTACGTGCTGCTCCATGCTGCGAGCGAGCCAGAGGCCATCTCGCTGTACAGCATCGCCAAGCTGGACGACGGCCACCTGGGGCGCTTCGCCACGCTCGCGGCCGCGGCGAGCTTTCCGCCCGCCTGCGCTGGCGAGGAGAAGGCAGTGATCGATGTGGCCGCACTGATGCCCGGTTCGCTGCGCGAGTCGTTGCCCGTGCGCGCGGTGATCGTGCCGCGCATCCGTGGTGGCCATGCCCGTCTGCGTCGCGTGAGCCCCGCTGAGGCGCTGCTGGCGCTGGCGCCGAGCACCGTGTTCCAGCTGCCGTTTGACGACGGCGCTGCGCTGGCGTCACTCGCGGCCGTCGTGCGCCAGGTTCCCTGTTTCGCATTGGATGTGGGCGACGACATGGCCGAGCTTGCGAGTGCGGTGGAGCAGACGCTGGAGCAGGTCACGGCATGACGGGGCTGATGTCAGCGCCCAGGCCACGGTTGCAGCGACCAAGGAATGGACTGTGAGCGGGCGGCTCGTCTCGGTCGTGACGCCGGCCTTTGAGGAGGAGGCGTTCATCGCGGAGGCGCTACAGAGCGTGTTGGCGCAGACCTATCGACCGGTCGAGCTGATCGTCGTCGATGACGGGTCTCGCGACCGTACGGCCGAGATCGCTGCAGCGCACGAGGCGCGCGTGCTCCGCCGGCCCCAGCGAGGAGGGCCTGCAGCCGCGCGCAACGCGGGCCTGGCGCTCGCTCGGGGCGACTACTGGACGATCTTCGACGCCGATGACGTGATGGCCCCCGAGGGCCTCTCGCGTCAGGTCGCCCATCTGGAGCAGCATCCCGAGCTCGGCATCGTGTTCGGGCTGACCGAGGCGTTCGTCAGTCCGGGCGAGGGGCGTCCCTCGCACTTCAGATCCGCGTGGGCGAACGGGCCCTTCCCGTGGCACACGGGCACCATGATGGCGCGCCGCGAGGTCCTCGAGCTCGTGGGCCCGTTCGACGAGACGCTGCGGCTGGGTGAAGACATCGAGTGGCTGGCTCGCGCCAAGGATGCCGGCGTACGCGTCGGACGTGCGGACCATGTTGCCCTGCGCTACCGCATACACCGCGCCAACACCACGTCCGACACGCACGCCAAGCAGCAGGCCATGCTGAGGGCGTTGCGCATGTCGGTGCGTCGGCGCCGAGCGGGTCATGCCGATGACTGCTGAAGCGAGCGTCGGTGCTGCCGTGCCCGTCTACAACGCTGAGCGGTTCCTCGCCGCGGCGCTGAGGAGCGTGCTCGCGCAGAGCTACCCCGTCGGCGACGTGGTCGTGGTCGACGACGGCTCGGACGACGCCAGCGGAGCGCTCGCGGCTGGTTTCGGTCCCCCGGTCCGCGTCGAGCGCCAGCCGCACGCCGGCATCGGGGCGGCACGCAGCCACGCAGTGAGCCTCGTGCAGGGCGAGTTCATCGTGCTCCTGGACGCTGACGATCTGCTCACGCCCCGCAGCGTCGAAGCTCGGATGCGCGTGCTCAACGCCCGCCCCGAGGTCGACATCGTCTACGGGCAGATCCGCTGCTTCGCCGAGCAGGTGGGCGGTCGGCCGGTGCCGCTCGACGAGCCACGCCCGGCGCACACGGCGGGCGCCATGCTGGTTCGTCGCAGCGCCTTCGAGCGCGTCGGGCCGTTCACATCTGGTCTGCGGGTCGCCGAGGGCCTCGACTGGCTGCTTCGCGCCCATGAGCTCGGGCTCGGCGAGGCGACCGTGGATGAGCAGGTGCAGTGGCGGCGGGTGCACGGCGCGAATAACTCACTCACCGAGCGTCGCTCGCTGCAAGAGTTCCCGCGGGCACTGAAGGCATCGCTCGATCGGCGCCGCGCGAGCCGCCGCTGAACCCCACGCCGGTTCGACTCTGCGGGTCCTCACGTGGCCACGGACGGCGCGTCCGGTCGGGTCACTCTCAGCTTGGACTGCAGATGCGGCCCCCGCTCCCAGTCCTCGAGGAATCGCGCCCGCAGCCGATTCTTGGCCGCCAGGGCGATCAGCGTTTCCGGGCGGTAGTAGAAGTCCTCACGCAGCACGTGATGCTCGCTGCGTGCGGTCGGGTGGAAGGTGAAGTCGAAGAACCCGCCCGGCGCCATGATCCGCCCGACGTGCTGGAGGCACTCGTCGATCACCTCGATCGGCGAGTGCGAGAACACGCTGTGCGCGTGCACCACGTCAAACGCCTGATCGGGCAGGAAGCCGAGCTTCAGGTCATCTACCAGGGCCAGCCGCGGGAGCTTGGCCTGCAAGCCGTAGTCAGCAATTGTCTCCAGAGCAGCGACCAGGATGTCGGGTGAGATATCGATGCCGTAGTAGTTCCCCGTGTCCAGATAGTCGATGAGCAGCCGCCCGGCGCGCAGATTGCCACATCCGATCTCGAGCATCCGCATGCCGGGCACCAGACCGTGAGCGAGCAGGTAGTCGAACTGCATCTGGCCGAGACGGAGCCACGACGCGCGGTTCGCCGTTCGGCCGCCGACGGCAGCCTCGGGACCGTTCCCGATATCCGAGCGCATGATCGCGCGGTAGTAGCTGACGTGGTCGCCGGTCTGCATCCCGAGCCAGAGGTCGCGGGCCCAGCGTCGCGCGTAGGGGAGGATCCGGCCCGCGTACGGCGGGATCCGGCCCGGATGCCGTGCCGCATAGCCGATCTTGTGGGAGAGGCTGGAGTTCCTGTAGGAGAGATGCGAGTTCATCGGGATGGTGCAAGCCAGGGCGACAGCTCGATCCCGAGGAGCTCTTCGAGTCGCAGAGTGTCGGCCCGGTAGTAGCACCGGAGTGCGTGCTCGATTTCCGGTTGCAGGACCGGCGGACCGGATCGGTCCAGGCGAGAGAGCACATAGCGGTCTCCCCTGACAATCACCGAATTCGCCAGGGCGGGGAGCCGACGCTCGGGGCGGTGTGGTCGCCGCACGCCGTCGTCATCGGGCGGGACGCAGCGCAGACGTAGGCGCAGCCACCGCACACGGTGGTAGGAGTAGATGCCTGGGTTGTAACGGCGGCGATGGGCGGTCGGCGTGAACCCTGGATCGAGGCCGAGGGCTTCGTACAGGCTGCGGATCGTGCGATCCGGATCCCTTCGGAGGTCGATGTCGAGGACGACATGAATCTTCGCTCTCGGAAAGTACGTCAGCCAATGCTCGAGATGTCGTGCGTACAAGCCCCATTCGAGAATCTGCCGTCCGTTGATCCACTCGGGCCCCGACAAGTCCGATCCGAGCAACTGCCTGAAGGCAGTGTCGACCGGTCGCACAGGGACACGGCCAAGCTTCATGTACCAGAACCACGCGCTGACCGCGCGCCTGACCGGATCCCGGAGCACGAACACCACGTCAGGCGTTCCCAGATCCGACGCGAGTCGCTGCGGAACCTCCGGCTGTCCGAGGTATGACGCAGCCTTGAAACCACGTCGCAACGCGCTCTCGTCGGTGAAAAGCACACGCATCGCTTCTGCGCTGTCGGGTGAGTAGTTAGGGTCGGCGAAGTCCCACATCTCCCGAGCGAACATGTCTACCTGCGGGTGCTCTCGTAAGACAGCATGGATCATGGTCGAGGAGGACTTTTGTGCTCCCGCGAGGACGAAGTCGGGAAGAGCCCCCAGGGAAGTTGGGACGCTGGCCGTTATCGCAGTCCCCGCGGCAGCCTCGGCCTGGGCGCCGGCGCGGCCGCGCGAAGCCACGCCTGCACCCCGCGCGGCAGCTTCATCATCAGCCGGAAGGGTCGCCATAGGTAGGCGCACACGAGGCCCAAGCGACCCCGCCGTGCGAGCGGCGAAGAGGCGAGCATGAATCTCCGCGACGGTACGAGCTGGTACGCGAGCAGCCTCAGACGTGCGCCCACTCCCCGGGTGGTGATCAGCACCTCAATCCCCTGAACCGTGGCAGTCGGGGCACCGGCGCGGAGGCGAAGCTGACGAGGAACCGTGTCGGTCAGCCCGAGCCCGTTGGCCACGTCGCGGCCAGCGGCGTCGAGCCGCAGTCCGAAGGCGAACAGTGGCCCGGCCCCCAGCTCCTCGGCGAGCGCCGCCGCCGCTCGCCAGGTCGGCATGTCCACGCGCTCGAGTGCGAGCTGCAAGTCACGCTGCGCGTACCGGCCGCCAACGTTGAGATTGATGGGCTCGCCCAGCCGTGATGGGCGAAGGTGTGGCAACGGGCCTGGTCTGTGCCGGGCGCTGCCGTGATCTGCGGCATGCAGGGCCACGATCAACGCGGAGACGGCCTCTGACGGGACATCGACCTGTGCGCCGGCGACCTCGATCGCGTGCACGTTCTCGGTCAGCCGTTGCCAGACGAGCGACGGCGCAGCAGGCATGCCCCACAGGGTGTGATGGAGCTCGACTGCGACCGGCAGCGTGCCCGGACGAATCCACTCCTCGTGGTACGAGTTCCGATGCTCGTTGGGGCGCCAGCCGTTCCGCGGCAGAGACGTGAAATTCAGTTCGGCCAGCCCACGCTTGGCCGCTTCGAACTCGTTCGGGGCGACCAATAAATCAATGTCGTTGTACGAGCGCTCGCGCGGATCGTCGTACAGCCAGCGCGCGAACGCCGGACCCTTGATCAGCAAGGGCCGAACGCCACAGCGGTCAAAGAGCCGAGCGATGTCGGCGAGCGCGCTGTCCAGCGCAAGCCGACGAAAGGCCCGCAGGCGCGCGGTGACCACCCTCCCGTCACAGGTCAGTTCCGGGGTGACGCCTCGCCCCTCGACCGGAGACACCCCCTGCGAGCGCCCCACAACCGACGTGTCGGCCTGTTCGCCCCCCGGGGTCGCCATGGCGGCGGATGATACGACCTCGCGCTCACCCCGAACGCAGGGCGCCTACGGCCTTGACCGGTTAGGTGAGTGCCCCCGCGGCGATCAGTGAGTTGAGCCGGCCGTCGTCGCGGTGGGCGAGTTCGAGCCAGGTGCCGGTCTCGACCACATGACCGCGGTCGAGAACGACGATCGAGTCGGCGTGGCTGACGGTGGACAGGCGATGGGCTATGACGACCAATGTCACGCGGCCGTGGAGCGAGGAGAGGGCTTCGCGGATGGCGAGTTCGTGTTCGGTGTCCAGCGAGCTGGTGGCCTCGTCGAGCACGAGTAGCTCCGGCTCTCGCAGCAGTGCGCGGGCGAGCGCGATCCGCTGGCGCTCGCCTCCCGACAGGCGCGCGCCGCGATCTCCCACGAGGGTGTCGAGCCCCGCCGGCAGATCCTCGACGAATGCGGCGGCGGCGGAGAGCTGAAGCGCCGACCACAGCTCCGGCTCACTCGCCGCGGGGCGCGCCCAGAGCAGGTTGGCGCGGATCGTGTCGTAGAACAGGAATGGATCCTGGGGCGTGATCGCGATCGACTCTCGCCACCGTGCTCGGGCTTCGCCCACGAGCGGGCGGTCGTCGATCGTGATCGTCCCGGACGCCGGGGCGATCAGTCCGACCACGAGGTCCGCGAGCGTTGTCTTGCCCGCTCCCGAGGGGCCCACCAGTGCGGTCGTCTGCCGCGGCGCGATCTCAAACGACACGTCGTGCAGCACCTGCTGCTGACCGGCGCCGGTGTCCGGGTACGCGAACCGGACGGCATCGAAGCGGATCCCGCTCCCGATCGCCAGCCGTCGCGCTGAGCTGCCCAGCGCCGATGCTGATGGTTCAGCCGCGGCCTCGGCGTCGGCGATGAACGACAGCAGCTCGTCCATCGCGGGCAGCGCTTGAGCGGCGATTTGAACGTTGTTCTGGGCGGAGGTGATCAGCGGCACCAGGCGCGTAAAGATATAGGCCAGGACGAGCAGCTCCGCCAGCGGCAGGTGAAGATCGTGCACCGAGACCCAGACCAGCACCGCGAGCACGAGCGCGGTGGCGATCAGCTGGATCGCGTTGGCCAGCTGCGATGCCTCGATGAACGCCAGCTGCGCGCGGCGGCTGCGTCGCATGTCGGCGTCAAATGTGGCGACGTGGCCGGCTTGCAGCCGGTGGGCCTTGGCCAGCTTGAGGCCGTCGAGGAAGCCGGTGACCGAGCCGAGCAGCAGGCGGTTGCTGGCCACCAGCGTCTGCCCGAGGCGCCGGCTGCGTTTCACCAGCGGCCACACCAGCGCAGTCAGGGCCAGACCGGTGGCGGTCGCCAGACCCGTGATCGGCGGGGAGATCCGCAGCGCCACCAGCGCCTGCGCGGCGATCACCAGTAGCCCGGCGCTGAGGTTCAGCACCGCCGCGGTCCCCTGACTCACCAGCGCGACGTTGACCGTAAGGATGCTCTGGATGTCGGATTGGCGCTGGCGCAGCAGGTGGCGCCATTCCGCACCGGCGACCGCGGCGTACAAGCGTGAGCGCAGAGCGTCGACGAAGTTCAGGCGATACCGGGTCAGCTCCACGGTCTGGCATGCGTTCAGGGCCGCGGCCACCGCGACAACGCCGACGTACACGACGAGCATCGACCCCAGCGTCAGCCTGACCCCGAATGCGGCGAAGATCCGGCGCGTGAAGGCGAACCACCCGCCAGCGTCAGCCGAATGGCCGACACCGGCGAGCTCCAGCATCGGGACGAGCAGGAGCGCCGCGACGCCCTGACTCAGGGACGCCGCGAGCTGCAGGACGATCACCCACGCCAGCCGCTGCGGGTTGTATGCGCGGAGCGCGATGAGAAACGGCTTCAGCCTGGCCGGCGCCGGCGGGCGACGTGCGGGCGGCTTCATCGATCGCGTCCGGCCCCCGTACACGCGGCACACTGTACGCGCCCGACCCAGCCAGCGGCCACAAACCGGTGCATAGCCGTGTTAGATTGAGGACCATGGTGGGCTCGGGGCGCACGGAGACTCGATGATCGAAGCGGACGCGATCGTGACGCGGACCGAAGGGCTGATGTCAACACCGGTCGACGACGAGATCGTGTTCCTCAACCCTGGGACCGACAGCTACGTCGCCCTCGACTGGATCGGACGCCGGATCTGGGAGATGCTCGAGTCACCGCAACGTGTCGGAGATCTCGCGGCCGCGCTGGCCGCGGAGTTCGACGCCGACGTCAGCGTCGTGGGTGCGGATGTGGCCGCGTTCCTCGACGAGCTGAAACGCGAGGGGATGGTGCATGCCGTCAATCCCGAGGATGCCCGGTAGCGCGCCGGCCGCGCCGAACGCAAGGGTGCCACCAGCCGACGGTCTCGTGTCGCTACCCGCGTGGATGCGAGGAGCACGTGCCACGCTCGGCCTCGTGCCGCGGCGCCTTCCCGGCGCGACGCGTTGCGGCGTCCTGTGGGAGGCCGAGTCCGGTCGATTCCTGCTCACGGTTCCCGAGGTCGCCCGCTACCTGGCGACCGAAGGGCGCTCGCTGACCATCGACCCCGACCCGGACGCCGACCCCGCCGATGTCAGTCGGTTCGCACTGACGACGCCGTTGGCCGCGTTGTGCCTCGAGCGTGGACTACCGGTCCTTCACGCCGCGGCGCTCATCGGGCCGAGTGGGGCCGCTGTGATCTGCGGTGACTCTGCGGCGGGAAAGTCGACACTCGCCGCCGCCCTCGCGCTGCGGGGATGGACGCTGATCGCGGACGACCTCGCCCCGATCGACCTCGACGACGACTTCGCTCCCATCGTCCAGCCGACGGGTTCGCGGATCGCGCTCTGGCCAGACGCGGTCGAGGCGCTCGGTGTCGACATCACGCACGCAACTGACCCCGAAGGCTTCCCCGCGAGATGGGCTCCCGAGTTCGTGGCGCTCGCGCCCACGCCGGTGACCGCTGTCTGGTGGCTGCGGCTCGACTCGGTGCCGGCGCTGGAGAGCCGCGATCTGAAGGGCGCTGAACGGCTCGAGGCGATCTCGGCGATGGCGTATAACAGCCACATCGCCGCTGCGCTGCTCGACCCGGCAGCGCACCTGCGGATCGCCGGCGCGCTGGCACGAACGACGGTCATGCGCCGGGTCCGACGCCCGCGCAGCCGATGGTCAGTCGAGGAGCTCGCGGATCTCATCGAAGCGGGCTGAGTCGACTCGGAGGATGACTGCTCGACGAGTTGTAACCACGTCGACAGCAGGGCTGCTCGACACATCGGCCTTCATCGCCCGCGAGACGAGCCGGCCGCTTGGTGAGCTGCCTGTGCACGTCGCGGTCTCGGTGATCACGATCGGGGAGCTCCAACAAGGTATAAGCGCCCCCGTCGCGCTCTGCGGCCCGCCGATGTCGGGTCCCCGACGTATCCGGGGAGCCGGTGAACGGCCGGGGGTACACTTCCTGGGTGATGGGCGCCGAGCTCCTTCAGAATCGGCCGTGCGGAGGCCGCTACGGGGACCTCGTCCAGTCGATCGGGAATACGCCGCTGATCGAGCTCAAACGTCTCAGTCCGAAGCCCGGCGTACGGCTGTGGGCGAAGCTCGAGTCCCGCAACCCGACCGGCTCGGTCAAGGACCGCGTCGCCCGTGCGCTGATCGAGGACGCCGAGGCGAAGGGCGCGATCCGCCCCGGTCAGACGATCCTCGAGCCGACCTCGGGCAACACCGGGATCTCGCTGGCGATGATCTGCTCCCGCAAGGGCTACCCGCTCAAGGTCGTGATGCCAGACAACGTCACCCCCGAGCGCACCCAGCTCCTGCACATGTACGGGGCCGAGATCGTCTACTCGGAGGGAGCCAAGGGCTCCAACGGAGCGGTCGAGATGGCGCTCGACCTGGCCGAGTCGAACGCCTCGTACTACATGCCCTACCAGTACGGGAACGAAGCCAACCCGCTCGCCCACTACACCGGAACCGCGCCCGAGATCCTCGCCGAGCTCGACGAGATCGCCGCCTTCGTCGCCGGCCTCGGCACCGGAGGGACGCTGATGGGCAACGGCCGCCGGCTCAAGGAGGAGCTCGGCGACCAGGTCAAGATCGTCGCCGCCGAGCCGATGCCGGGCGAGCCGGTGCAGGGCCTGCGTTCGCTCGACGACGGCTTCATCCCGCCGATCATCGACCTCAATTTGCTCGACCGCAAGATCTTCGTCACCAATCGCGACGCGATCATCTGGACGCGCAAGCTCCTCGACGAGGAGGGCATCTTCGCGGGCGTCTCGTCCGGGGCGATCGCTCGCGTGGCGGTCCGGATCGCCGGCGAGCTCGATGAGGGCAACGTCGTCTTCGTCGTCGCCGACGACGGCTGGAAGTACCTCTCCTCGGGCATCTACACCCGGCCCGTCGACGAGATCGAGAGGCTGGACTCCACGGTCTGGTGGTGAACTCGCGCAGGGCGTTCCTGCGAACCGCGGGCGCCGGCCTGGCGGCCGGGTCGAGCGTGTTGCTCACGGCGTGCGGGGGATCCGGGGCGAAGAAGCTGGTGGCGGGGTCCGAGTCGGTGGAAGTCCGCGAGAGTGATGTCTCGGTGATGAACGGTGTGCTCGACCTCGAGCACACGGCGATCGCCGCCTACACCGCGGGCATACCGCTGCTCGGCGGCCGTGCTCTCGCTGCCGGGACGCGGTTCCTCGCTCAGGAGCTGGCTCACGCGACGGCGCTCCAGGGCCTGATCATGGGCGCCGGCGGAAAGCCCAATCTCCCACGCGCGAGCTATGACCTCGGCAATCCGCGCGGGCAAGCCGACGTGCTCTCAATGCTCAGCACGATCGAGGGATCGCTCGTCGAGGCCTACCTCGACGCGATCCCGAAGCTCTCGCCCGGGTGGCTGAGGGCCGAAGCGGCGGGAATCCTCGCCAACGAGGGCCAGCACATCGCCGTTCTGCGGGCGGCTCGCGGGGAGCCGCCGGTGCCGAGCGCGTTCGTGACCGCGAGCGAGTGACCGAGCGCCGATGACCGATCACGACGCCCCGGCCGGGGCCGGCGCCGCGGGCCCGGACGCGACGACGAGACGCGAGCTCATGCTCGGCACCGGTGCCGCCGGCGCGGCCGCCGCGATGGCCGCGGTGGCGCCTGCGTTCCTTGCCCCTCGCGAGGCCCTCGCCGCTCCCGTCGGCGACGCCGCGGTGCTCGTGTCCGCGCTGCGCGTCGAGCAGGTGATCGTCTACGGGTACGAGCGCGCGCTCGCGAGCGGCGTCATCGCCGCCTCAGCGGAACAGGTCTTGAAGCTGTTCCTGGGCCAGGAGGATGAGCACGTCCACGCGCTCTCGCTCACCGTGCAGCAGCTCGGGGGCGTGGTGCCCGCCGCGCCGAGCGATCTCGCGACGTTCGAGGTGGCACTGCATGAGCTTCACGTCAAGCGCAGTCCCGCCGGGCTGCGCAGCGAGCGGAATTATCTCAACTTCCTGGTCAAGCTCGAGACCGTCGTCGCCAGGGCCTACCGGCTCGCGATCGACACGCTGGTCGACGTCACGCTGATCCAGACCGCGGCGCAGATCATGGCCAACGAGGCGCAGCACGCGACGTTCCTCCGCGAGCTGATGAACCCGGGAGACGTGAAGATCGCCGTCCCGACCGGCTTCGTCGCCGGGTCGTCGTGACGGCAGGGAGGTGACGTTCATCCGACCGCGCAGGGTTCAACGCCGAGGTTCGCGCCGGTCTGACGGCGCGCTCGGAGGCGCGACATAGCTCAGATATGCAGCAGGTGGCTCCAGAACCACACCGGGGCGAGCAGCGCCGCCGCCGCGAGTGCCGTGGCCGCCAGCATCGCCACGGTCATCGCCGTCTCTCCGTCACGGTGGCGCCGGGAGGCCCAGTACAGCCCGAGCAGGAGCCCTACCGGCGGGATCGCCAACGCCACCAGGACGGCGACGGCGATATGGACCCAGTCGATCCTTCCGGTCGTGCCGCCGCCGAAGCGGGGCGCGCGTGGGAGCTCGAAGCTGAGCTTGGCGCTCCGAGCTGCCCGAGCTTTCCGCGCGGCCTCGAGATCGGCGCCGCAGACGGCACAGCCCGCCGCGAACGGGGTGACGCGCTGACCGCAGTCAGGGCAGTGTGTGACGGCGCGCGGCATGCCCGAACGATACGGCCGGAGCGTCGACGGCTGGTAGCCTCGCCCGCATGAAGCTCGCGCGAGACCTGTATGACGAGATCGTCGATCAGGCCCGCGCCGAGGCGCCCAACGAGTGCTGCGGCATGGTCGCCACGCGCGACGGCAAGGCCGTGAAGGTGTACCCGGCGCTGAACGCGGCGGCGAGCCCGCTCCGCTACGAGATGGACGGCGCCGAGCAATACCGGATCCAGATGGCAATCGACGACGCGGGCCTCGACCTCGGCGCGATCTACCACTCCCACACGCGCAGCGAGCCGGTCCCCTCGCAGACCGATATCAACCTCGCCTTCTACCCGGACGCGCTGTACATCATCGTCGGCCTGGCGGGCGGGGAGGCCGACATGCGCGCGTTCACGATCCGGAACGGCGAGGTCGCTAAGGCAGAGCTGGTCATCGAGTGATGGGCGCGCGACCCGTTCGCACGCGGTCATGAGCGCACGTCTGAGAGACGGCTCGGAGGCGCTCGAGTGTCCGACGTGCGCCGCGACGTACGCGCGCGAGGAGCGGTTCTGTCCGACGTGTGGCACGCCGCTCGTCCACGGCGGCCTGGCCGCGGTGAGCGATCCGATCACCGAGCGACAGGAGCGAGCGCGGAAGATCAAGCCTCAGTTCGCCGAGGGCGAGCTCGTCCACCTCGTCGGCGCACACAATCAGGCCGAGGGTGAGTTCATCCAGGGCCTGCTCCTCGAGGAGGGCGTGCCGAGCCTGCTCCGCCGCAGCGCCGGTTTCGACGTCCCCGACTTCCTGGCCGCGGGCCCACGCGACGTCCTCGTGCCGCAGTCGGGCGAGACCACCGCGCGCGAGATCCTGCTCCAGGCCGAGCTGATCTCCGACGATCCCGTCGACCGGCGCATCGTCGCCCCGGGCCGGCTGCTCGCCGGACTGCTCGCGGGCTTCGCCGTCGTGCTCCTGGTGCTGTGGCTGGGGACGCTGGTGATTCA
This sequence comes from Solirubrobacterales bacterium, assembly GCA_003165655.1. GTDB lineage: Bacteria > Actinomycetota > Thermoleophilia > Solirubrobacterales > Solirubrobacteraceae > Palsa-465. Next base: position 2,139 of record PMOY01000421.1, on the reverse strand, counting down.
CTGAGGCGCGGCGCGTACGGAGGCCGGCCGGATACGCCGAACCAGGCTTACGACAGCGATTCGTCTAGCTCGCCGAGCGCGTCGGTCAACTGGAGGTTCGCCGAGTAGTCGACGGGACAGGCGATCACCGAGACGGTGTCGTCGGCGAGGGCCTGGCGGAGGGTGGGCAGCAGATCCTCGGGCGCTTCGATGCGGTATCCCCGGGCGCCGAAGCTCTCCGCGTAGGCGACGAAGTCGGGGTTCGCGAACGCGGTGTCGACGCTGTGTCCGAGCTCGAGCTCCATCTTCCATTTGATCAGCCCGTACTCGTCGTCGACCCAGATCAGCACGACGAATGGAACCCGCTCGCGCAGCGCCGTCTCGATCTCCTGCGAATTCATCAGGAAGGCTCCGTCGCCCGTCGCGACGAGGACGCGGGCTTCCGGGCAGGCGATCTTCGCCCCGATCGCGCCGGGAAGGGTCCACGCCATCGTCGAGAGGCCGTTCGAGATCAGGCAGGTGTTGGGCTCATACGTGGGGTAGAGCCGCGCCATCCACATTTTCAGCGCGCCGGTATCGACGAGCACGATGTCCTCTCGCCCGAGCGCCGCGCGCGTGTCGGCCACGATCCGCGCCGGCGCGAGCGGGAAGCGGTCGTCCCGCCGGCCACGCTCGAGCTCGCCCTCGATCATCGCGCGGATTCGGTGCTCGCCGACCTCGGGCTCGAACCGTCTTCCGACCTCGGTGGCGAGGGCGTCGAGCGTGCGGCCGATGTCTGACTGCAGACCCACCTCGACCTCGTAGTGGAGGTCGACCTCGGCTGGGAATCGGTGGATGTGGATGATCTTCTTGTCGCTGTTCGGGTTGATCCGAACCGGATCGAACTCCTGCAGCTCGTACCCGACCGCGATGATCGCGTCGGCTTGGTCGAAGCCGAAGTTCACGTAGTCGTGGCGCATGAACCCGACGGCGCCGAGCGCCTGCGGGTGGTCGTCGGGAAACACCCCCTTCCCGTGGAACGTCGTCGCCACCGGAACGCCGAGCGCCTCGGCGAAGCGCCGCAGCGCGCCGCTCGCGCCGGCCCGGGCGGCTCCGTGTCCCGCGAGCACGACCGGGTTCTCCGCCGCGCGCAGGACATTCGCCGCCCGCCGCAGCTGGCTCGACGAGGGTTCGTCCGGGCGGGGCGTGTTGACCACGAGCGGCCTCGCGTCTGCGGGCGCGAGGGCCTTCTCGACGTCTTCGGGGACCGCGAGGTAGACGGCGCCGGGCCGCTCGGTCTGCGCCAGCTTGAATGCCTTACGGATCATCTCCGGGACCGCGCCCGGCGTCGCGATCAGCTCGGACCACTTCGTCACGGGCGCGAACATCGACACGAGATCGACGCCCTGGTGGGACTCCTTGAACTTCCGGTTCATGCCCACTTGAGCCGACAGCGCCACGACCGGAGTGGAGTTGGTGGTGGCATCGGCGACGCCCAGGAGCAGGTTGATTGCGCCGGGGCCGAGCGTCGCCGAGCACACCCCGGCCTTGCCGGTGAGGCGGCCGTAGACCTCGGCCATGAACGACGCCGCCTGCTCATGGCGCACGAGCACGTAGCGGATCGACGAGTCCGACAGGGCATCGACGAGGTGGATGTTCTCCTCGCCCGGGATCCCGAAGACGTGGGAGACGCCCTCATTCTCGAGGCACTGCACGATCAGGCGCCCGACGCCACGCTCGGATTGCTCGCTCGACATCACGCCTGCGCCGGCTGGGTCACGGTCTGCTCCTGCGCTCAGAGGGGCTGCGAGGCGTCCGCGAAGCCGCCGAACTCGCCAGTCGCGACGAATACCGTCTGCTCGGCGATATCCACCGTGTTGTCCGCGATGCGCTCGAGGGCGCGGGCGACGAGGATCATGAACATCGCCCATTCGCGGACCTCGAGGTCGTCGCCGATCTCGACCGCGCGGTTGAAGATCTGGCGGTTGAGCCGGAAGATCGTCATGTCGCTGCGGACGAGCTCTCCGGCGAGGGCGACCTTGCGCGTGGCGAACGCCTCCTTGGCCTGAGACGCCTGTGAGCGCGTCACCTGACCAAGCCGCCTGATTGCGTCGAGGAGCTTCTTGTCCTTCGGCTGTTCGGACTCCGAGAGCGTCACCAGCTTGGCGATGTTCACGCACT